>JAQGMR010000062.1 GCA_028292265.1 Herminiimonas sp. | reverse complement strand
TGTCGCAGATTGCAAACCACCCGGTGAATCGGGTCGATGAACTGCTGCCGTGGAATCTGCCAGGCGCTGTTTCCGTCACTGCCGACAATGACATCGTCTAGGCATAAGTCCCCACTTAAAAATAGGTGGGGACTTGTTTGCGCCCCTCCGCACGACTTCGAGCTGATAAATCACGCCGCGCAAGATGCCTTGCGTGGACGCTTACGATACATCGATGATTTCGTCTTGCGGGCGGAACCGGCTTGCGGCGTACGAGCCTGGCCCCTGCGCTTCATCAATAAGTCCGGCATGGAGGTTCTCGAAGTCCCAGTAGAGCGCTACGGATTCTGAAATCTAACCCATTCGTGTTGACCTTATGCTCAATCGGCGCGGGTGAGCTGCAAGCCTAGCTCCCGCAAAAGACAGCAAGATTTTCGCCAGTTTCAAGTTGCCGTTGACAGCTTAAACAGGCGAATCCCAAAGCGAGCCCGTCTTTAACGTCCGTTGAAGACTGAGCGACCGGTCAACACTCTTTGCAAACGTGACAGGCGTCGGATGATGGCGTGCCTTAGCTTGCGGCACCACTCTGTTCCTATGGGTTAGCACCGAAGCTCGCGAAAGCGCTGCCGCAGCTTAAATAGACGCTGTTGCGCCGGCCCCAGTGTCGACCGATCCACTCTATTTTCTTCCGCTTCGGCGGTTGCCATGTCCTGGTCCAGTCGCCCACATTCACGACTTGCCACGGCAGTTAACGTAAATCGTCGACCCCGTGCATCAAGTTGTTTCGCATCGAGCCCTGTTAGTGGCTTGACCGCGTCGGCAAACGCTTCGTGGGCTTGTTCACGCCGAATGTCGGAACCGACTAACTCACGACCGGTCGCTTTGCTAAATCCGCGGGTCGGCTCGACATCGATTTTTTTTGCACCCAAACATGGCGAGTCGGAGTACGACGCTTTGCCGTTGATTGTGCATTTGTAGATAGTGCGGGAGGGGGCTGGAAGGGATTGCGCCAATGCGGGTGCGGGTGTGACTGCTATAGACGCGAGGATTGCGAATAAGACAAGCGTCCACATGCCGGGCCCGGCCGCGTCGCGGCGATAATCCTGGCGAACCGGTTCCACGTTAACTTGGTTGCTCAACTGTGGAAGCTGACTACAAGTTCGATCGGCCGTAAAGCCAGGAGCACAGTCCGGCTTTTTCGCATTTGACAGCAGTCGACACGCCGTCCCGAACATCTTTGCTGCCTGCGCCCCCTTTGGCCCTACGCCGCAGCAAGAACGGTGACGTACAAATGCTGAACGCTTCATTGGTTCCTGTGGATTATTGTTATTCGCTGGCCAAAGCTTATCGAAAAGATTCCCACTGTCAACAACACCTATCAAACTTGAACTAGCCATCGGGGTGCAAACGGAAAGCGGAACGCTTGCGTAGCAGATGCCAATAGACACGGGGGCTGAACAGTGTTATCGGGTCGACGATCGAACGTATGGTTGTAGTCCATATGTGACCGCTGAATGTGTTCGATCTCTTTCGCGGGCCAAGGGCAGCTTGCGACCCAGAGCTGCTACTCACCCGTCTCTCCTAAGCAGCTGCTCAACGCAAACCTTCACTCGAACCGTGCGAATGCTAAGGGCGTTTGCGACTTCTTATCTAAGTAGAAGCCGGAACCATGCTGGCCCCAGTACGGCGGATCACAATGCAAACGGAATGACTACGTCACGGGAACCGGCCTCTTACAAATAAGGAGCCTGTGCCGGTTGCTCCCGCAGATCCAATTTACTTCTTTGCTGAGACCCCATTCAATGTCTGTCCTGTCCGCTATCGCCCCGAGCCCGTCGTGGTGCGGACCTTCGTGGCTTCATATGCGTCTCTACCTTCACTTTCGTTCCGAGTGATTCCTTGTCACTAATCGATATTTTGGAGCGAGGTTTGTTAACTAATCGAAACTTCATACGAAGGCAATTAGGTTGCGGAAAATCAATGGTTAAAACAGGTATTTGTGAATGGCTTTACTGATGGCGTTTTCAGTCTCGCTTGTATCGGAGCTCTTTGTGTCTCCGTGCCGGCGAACGCCTTAGTTATTACGCTCGCCGACACTGTAGCGGCGGACCCCGATATTGCGATTACGGAATCGCCAGTAGCGACGTACACCTTCGAACATAACTTCGTCGATGACGGCTTTGTAGTCGGCACTGACGTGTTTACCTCAGCCGGTCTTACCATTCGGCTAACTGATACAACTTCGAACGAAAACTCCTCAGTTTCGGTCGGTGGTGGCGTTCAGACGGTCCTTGGCGGCAACGTAGATAACAACTCAGTCAACCTTTCATTACCTGCCGGCACCGTTGTTACCTTCAGTCTTAACCCTGCTGCCCTCGCAGATCTAAATGCGGACGGAAAATTATCCGTTAAAGTTAGCTCCACGAGTAACGATTTCTTCTTTGCCGACTCCACTCTTTCGGGTCAGATCACAAGAGTCGCGTCGGTCCCCGAGCCACTTCCGTTAGCTCTCATGGCTTTGGGCTTCATGGGTCTGAGCGCAGCGAGGCGCCGATCAACTCAGGAGTAACTCGTACTGAGTTGGTATGAGTATAGCCCGCCAAGTGCGGGCTTTTTAATGCATGGCTCCGGTACCGATTTACCCTCACGTCGGACAAGTGCTTCCAAACTTTTGCGTCCCTAAGCTAAATCCCCATTGCGGGACTTTTCGCACACGTCACCAGGAAATACCGGTTGCCGCAATGGCCGCATTTATGTCTACTTCGCCCAGCAAAAAATATACGCTGCAGAATCGAACGCGAAATGCGCCGCGTGTCAGCACCGCCGCAGACCGGACAACTACTTGCAAGTCGTGTTTCGTATTTCATCATTATTTAAGTCATTAGATTGGTTCTTGCTCGGGTGCCCGATTAAGCCTTGAATAGTGGCGAGAGATAGCCGAAGCACCGCCCAGTTTGCCGTATCGAAGGTTTGCTTTCCTCGGCCGTTGTGGGTGAACAAGCGACGTCAATGCGTGCTTCATCGAACCGGATTACAGCTGACGACTGAGTACGAAATAAATCGGTTTTTCGGTCATCGCTGCAGACTTCGGCGTATCCGTCTCTGTAATATTAAACTAGCTACACGGGCGGCTCTCGATAGTATTGACAGGAAAGCTCCGTTCGGGGTGGCAATGTCATAGCATCAACAATATTAATCCTACTCGTGTTGATACTGGTCAATCCAAGGCCGCAACTGGAGAAACAAGGCGCGACTCAACGTCCCCCATCGGTACGGTGCGCTCGTTCCAAATGGTAACCGCGTAGGCGGTGGGAGCGATAACTTCATCCGTCAGCACATCAGCCCGACGCTTAGCGTTGACTTGCCTGCGCATGGCGCCATAGTCGGTCACCGGCGCCTGCGGGCGGATCGGCTTGTCGACTTTGCCCCCCGCGCTCGTGCACCGTCCCTCCCGCCGCCTCGCCGACTGCCGGTTCTCGGGCCGGAAGTTGCCGGTGGGGGATTCCCCACGGGTAGTGCTTGGCAAGCCGGGCGATCGCTTCACGTCGCCGTTCTACCGACCGGGAAGTTCAGCATTGCCCCCGAAGGAATCGAGGGGTCTGCAGGTAGTCGAACTTGAGCGTCCGCTTCTGGCCGGCTGCCGCCGGTGCTGAACGACCGGTCACGACCCGGTATGGGACTTCCTACCGGCCAAACGTTACGCCTCGGTCTGCTCGGCTATTTCCAAAGCATCGTCGACCTCAATGCCGAGGTATCGTACCGTACTCTCCAGTTTCGTATGTCCCAAGAGCAGTTGGACCGCCCGCAGATTTTTCGTGCGCCGATATATTAGCGTGGCCTTGGTCCGTCGCATTGTATGCGTGCCGTAAGCTGCCGGATCTAGTCCGGCTGACTCCACCCACGAAGCAACTATGCGCGAATATTGACGGGTAGAGAGGTGCGGCGACTCGGCGACTCTGCTAGGGAACAGGAATTGGTTGGAACGCAGGTGCGCCTCTTCAATCCATTGAGCCAGTGACTGCCGCGTGTTCCAAGGAGTCGATGACTTCACGTTATCAAGACCGGGGCTCATAAGATTCTCCTTCAATGAAAGGAATCCCATTGTGCTCAAACAAAAAGGTCCTTATCGACTCGTTGTGGAAGTTCCCGTGATGGCCGTGCTTAATAACTTCAAGCGTTTCAGTGTAGTAGCAGATGCTTTTGCCAACCGGGTCACCACGTGTCAACGATCTAGTCCGTGCCGCCCGCCTATTCGGTGCAGCGTGTTAGTAAGCTCCCGCAAGCCAAGTCGTGGCGGTCACAGCCACCGATAACTGTCTTCGATCAACCGCCCACACCCCTGATCGCTTCCTCTGACAAGCAATTGGCAACCTCTTCGATGAACCGCGCCGTTACTTCCGGTTGGGTCAAAGGCAGCATGTGGCCTCCATCGACCAGTTGTAGCCTGGCGCCCGGCACCCGGGTGACAAAATCCTCGCCATTCTCTTTCGGCTCCAGAATCCGGTCCTGTTTGCCAAACAGAATGCTGATCGGAATCACCAGCTCCCCATAGCGTGCCTCGATGCCAGGCATGGACGCCGGTATGGCTTGCAGGTCCATCGAAGCCGCAACGAAGTGGCTTGGACGCAGGCCAAGCAATCCGCCGCCGCGAGTAGCGAAGTCGCGTGGAACAGGTTCCGGTCCGAACACTTGGTCCAGCACGCGTCGGCGGCCCGCAATTGAAGCAGGGACTGCCAGCGTCCAGGCAAACAACATTCGTAGCAGCGGAGTGGCGATTGTCAACGCCCGGAACGCAGTGGGCACCTCAGCGTCCGACAGGTGCGTGAAAGGCGCCACCAATGCGATCCCGTCAACGCAGTCCGGATGCTCTATAGCGAGCGCAAGTGCCACTGCGCCGCCAAGAGAATGCCCGACTACCAGCGTCGGGCCAAGGTCGAGTTTCTCCACTAGCGCTGCGAGGGCCGCAGCCTGTGTCGAGATGTTCGCCGCAGTGCTGGGAGTGCGGACAGAGTAGCCCGAACCTGGGCGGTCGACCGAGACGACCCGAAAACGGCGCGCGAGTATGCCGGACACTCCATACGTGAAGTTCTGCAACTGTCCACCCAAGCCGTGGATAAGCAGAATTGACGGCCCCTGCGCCTCCCCCTGCTCGCGGACGTGGAAGGTGACGTCGCCTATCTCAACGAATTGCCCCTGTGGCGGCATTCCAGTCTCGACGCGCTTGACCACACGCCGCGTGAAAATCGCCGCGCCGGCCACCATCACGCCGACAAGAACCACGATGCCGAGAGCGACAGTCGCAAGCAGTGTCATGTTTTAATCCCTCGCTTTATTAACTGCCAGTAGTGTACTGGCGCCAGGCGTTCAATAAGTGAAACGATCTTGGCATCAGTGCCAACCAGGACGCGCGCCTTGCGCTTCTCGATACCCCGTACGATGATTTCGGCCGCCTTCTCGGGGGACAGACGCAGCATTTTGTTGGCGCGTGCCTTGCCACGTTGGACTTCTTCATCCGAAGCTTTCTCGCTTACCCGGGCGTTCGTAGCAATCGAGGTCGCTACGCCACCCGGATGGACGACGGTAACCTCAATGTTCGACCCTTCGAGTTCGTGCCGCAACGCGTTGGAAAATCCGCGCACCGCGAACTTGCTTGCAGAGTAGGCGGACTGCCTCACCGGAGAAATCAAGCCATAGACGCTAGAGATATTGACGATGCGAGAGTCGTCTCCCGCATGTAACAGCGGCAGGAACGCACGGGTCATACGTACCACGCCATAGAAATTTATTTCCATGAGCCAGTTGAAGTCCGCCTCGCTGGTCTGCTCGAAAGTGCCTCCGAGGGCAACACCGGCATTGTCGACGAGCAGGTCGACTCGGCCATGGCCGGCCAGCACCTGTTCCGGTAGTGCGCAAACTGCGTCGCGACTGGCGACGTCGAGCGCGTGACTGGTGACCCGGACGCCGAGCATGCCGATTTGTTGCGATGTCTCGCGCAGCCCACGCTCGTTGATGTCGGCCAGCGCCAGATGGCAGCCCCGACGCCCCAGCGACAGTGCAATCGCACGCCCGATGCCGCTGCCTGCGCCGGTGACTACCGCAACCCGGTCCTTGAGATTCAAGGGAGGGTTCCCTTGGCGCCGAAGCGCATCACGCCATCTGCGATGCGTCCGAAGCGGATGGTGAAAAGATCCTGGAGATAATTCTGGTACACCTGCCATGGCGCGCGCGATCCTTGCTGAGGCAGGACGTCTTTGGCGCGCCGCACGTAGCCGGAGGTGAAGCTAAGGAAAGGCTCAGGCTGCACGTCGGCTTCCTTGCGTGGAACGGCGATAACCTTGCCCTTACTGTCCAGGAAGCGCAGCAGCCGGCACACATAGGCAGCGGTCAGGTCGGCTTTGAGCGTCCAGGACGCGTTGGTGTAGCCGAACGCCATGGCGAAGTTCGGCACGCCGCTAAGCATCATGCCCTTGTACGCCATCTCTTCATTGGCGTGTACCGGGCGCCCGTCAACCACCAGCGTCATACCGCCGAGGAGCTTGACCTTGAGGCCGGTCGCAATGACGACGATATCTGCTTGCAGTTCCTGGCCCGATCTGAGTCGAATGCCGGTCGGCGTGAAACCGTCAATGATGTCAGTGACCACCGAGGCGGCTCCACTGCGCAGAGCCTTGAACAGGTCACCGTCCGGCACGACACAGACCCGCTGATCCCACGGGTTGTAGCTCGGTGTGAAGTGCGGATCCACCGGAACGCTGTCGCCGATCTGCAGCGCGGCCATGCCGACAATGCGCTTCTTGACGAGTTCGGGGCGTCTGCGCGCAAGACGAAAGAAGAACATGCCGATCAAGACGTTTTTCCAGCGCGTGAGGCGATAGGCACCCGTGGCCGGAAGGTGCCGGCGCAGCCAGCGCGCAATGCGATCTTCCGAAGGACGAGTCACGATGTAGGTGGGCGACCGTTGCAGCATGGTGACATGCCCGGCAGTCCGCGCCATTGCCGGCACCATCGTTACGGCGGTGGCCCCGCTACCAATAATCACCACCCGTTTGCCAGCATAGTCCAGCTCCTCGGGCCAGAATTGCGGCAGCGCTATGCAGCCGCGAAACTGCTGCTCGCCCTCGAATGTCGGCCGGTATCCTTCGTCGTAGCTGTAATAGCCGCTGCAACTGTACAGAAAGCGTGCGCGTATCGTCTCGCAGGCACGGGACTGCGCGTCTTCCACCTCCACAGTCCAAAACGAGTCACTGCTTGACCATGCCGCTGCCACGACCTTCTTGCCGAAGCGGATGTGCTTCGTTATGCCGGCTTCGTCCGCCGTCTCCCGGACATACTTCAGAATGGCTGGTCCATCGGCAATGGCCTTCGGATCAAGCCAGGGCTTGAAGGCGTAGCCGAGCGTGTACATGTCGGAGTCAGAGCGGATGCCTGGGTAACGGAACAGGTCCCAAGTGCCGCCGACCGCACCGCGCGCCTCCAGAATGACGTATCGCTTCCCAGGGCAGCGTTGCTGCAAATGGAACGCCGCACCGATTCCCGACAGGCCGGCGCCCACGATTAGAACGTCGAGCACGTCCGGTGTAGAAGGATCAGGGGCGCTAGCCATGGCAAGAATTAGTCCCTTCACATTGATGGCGACACTTTACATCGTTGAAGCGATGTGCAGGGTTCAATAGAAGCGGTTGGTCCTTCCTCCGCGCCCAACTAATTCGGCGTTCGCGGCAGACCTGGGGCATAGTCGGGATCTAACGCCAGTAGCCGCCATTAGTCGCGTAAGCGACGGGGCTACATTTGAAGTTGGTCATTCTCCACGGAGACCATATGTCAATCATTCACCCGAATCTCTCTTCTTTATCGGTCATCGAAGCGGCCTGCGTCAAGGCGTTGGACGAAAACGACGCCACGGATTTCCGGTCCGTGGCGGACCCCAGTTCGGTGATGGAGATTTGCGATATGGCGAGGAACGCACTCACGCTCAATGAGCTTCAGGCGCTAGGAAAACTGCTTGACGATTTACACAGCTACGTCGCGGACCACTCGGCTATGTACGACGACATCAGAGACGAGCTCTTCACCCGGATTACAAGTTTTCGAAAGTGTGTCGGGGTGTAGGTGGAGAGACTGCAACGAAGTGTCCATTGACGGCTGACCTGTATAAAGGTTCGCCCCAAGGCTTCGCCAATGTTGGATGCTGTATATCGCTTCCGCAAACCCAATACGATAGGCGTCGATTTCCCCGTCTATGTCAGTACGGCACGTTTGCGCGGAGGGGAGTTCGGCAGGGCGAAACAAGAAGATTTCCGGCTCAGGGTCGCCCCGGTCCGTTCGAATCGCGACGATGAGATCAACGTTGGGCGGGATTTTAAAGCGCCACTTCCCTGTTCCTGCCCTGCGGTTTATCGATGCAAAAGTAACGATCGCATCACGTCCAGCGATCAGTGCCTTCTCTGATGTTTGCTTGACCAGCGTCCCGCAAGCCCTCAACTCGTGAATAACCGACGTCGTGAACTGCACGAGCTCCGAGCGCCTTGCATAGATCGCTATCCCGCACAGCGCCCTGTCGCGTCGTGGATTGATGCCCGCTGCCTCGCAAGCTTTCTTGAGCGACCCGAAGCGGTACGTGTATGTTGCGCTGTGAGGCATGTCAACGGAAGTGTTTACAAGGTCGTGCGTCAGGCGGCCATGCTTTTCATAGAGTCGCCGAAGCCGGATAGTCATGTCGTCATCGGAATAGCGGTTCGGCCACTCAGCTATTCGATCTCGCGCTGCCTCGAAAATGGGTTTGCCGACGGTACCGGGGAATGCCCCTTCCTTCTTCACCCAGCGTTCTGGCGGATTGCGAATCTTCCCCGTAGAAAGGCGATTACTCGTTCTGTGCGTTACATAAGTGCCCACATACTTTTCATTGGTCAGAATGCCGCGCACGACGTCTTTCGTCCATCCGCTTCCTGGAGGAGGTGGTATGCCCATAGAGATCAGCCTTCGTGTGATTGCCGCGTATAACAATCGCTCTTCGGTGAACCATCGATAGATCTGCCTGACCATCTCCACTTCTTCGTCGGGGCCCAAGGCCAGTACGACGCGGTCGGATTGAAAATTCTTCTGCTGGCCAAACGGTAGCTCGCCTCGAACGGCCCCCTTATCATCTACAAGGTAACGGCGGAGCCCAAACCCGGCCCGACCACCAACCTTGAAGCCAAGGGAAACTATGCGTGCCTGGGCAGCGCACACTTTCTCGGACAGCTCTCTGCTGTATTCGCCCGCCATCACGCGCTTGATGCTCTTCACGATGCTGGACATCGCAGAGCCATCGTTGGCAAACGGTTCAGCACAATACTCGACGCGAATGCCAGCCTGGCGACACACGAACTCGTAGTGCGCGCTTTCGTCGGCGTCCTGGAATCGTCCCCATCGGCTCACGTCGTACACCAGGACCACGGTGTACTCTGCACTTCCGTTGATGACGTCCGTTAGCAGTGATTGCAACGCGGTACGCCCGTGAAGGTGGAGTCCGCTCTTCCCCTCATCGGCGTACGTCTTTACGATTTCTAGGCCTTTCAATGCCGCGTGTATCCGGATGCGCGCTTGTTGGTTGTCGACGGAATAGCGTTGAAGTTCGGTGGACATGCGGACGTATTCTGCAGCGTGCGTCGTGCGGTCTACTGCGACTTCGACGGTGTCGGGGCTCGGTAGCGCTGGCTCGTTGCGCGCCGCACTTCTCATCCTTGTGTGCCATAGACGATTTCTTTTTTTTTGGCAGGCTTCGGCGGAGCAGTAACGTTGGGTTGTTCTATGGGCAGGTATTTCAACGTCTTTTCCGCAGGACTCGCACTGAATGATCGGCATGGTGGATCTCCGTTCTCAAAAAGACTGAGTAACGGTGGCGCGAACCTATATCCATCCAAACGAAGCTAACTTTTAATGTCGTGCGCTGGGGACACTTCTTGCGCCGCGAGCGTCAGCGAAACCGGTTGACCCATAACGCAGCGCTTTGACCGTCGTCAATGCGATGTTGCGAGATAGGCAAATGATGTCTCATTGCCTTGCGTAAATTGCCACCCCTCCCATGAGCATCGAGTATTGCGTGAGCAGCACCTGTCGCCGGATGTCGGGCCCAAGGCGTCGCATACGTTGGTCAACAACGGACCTACATTGAGAGGACGTGCTGCGGGACGATGCCCTGCAGCACAGCGCGGAGCATATCGCGAGACGGCCCTTCTGCATGCGCGTACCGTAGGGCCGAGTCGCCGGCCCCACCAGGGAAACTGCATTAAACACTGGTGGCGTGTGAAATCGTTAAATGGAGGCCTTCGAATCACCGTCAATCGGGAACATCTGACCGGAGATCGTGCGGGCGTGTGGGCCCGCAAGGAATAGTGCCAGCGCGGCGATGTCGGCCGGGTCGATAAACTTTTTCACTGATTGGTTGGCCAGCGCAAGATTCGTCTCTTCCTCCACCGTATGTCCCGAGATTTTCGCGCGCCCTTCGAAAACCGATTGAATTCGTGGCCCGTCGACGGCCCCGGGGTGGATGGTGTTGGCAGTGATCCCGAACGGCCCTAGCTCAAGGGACAAAGTCTTGGCGAAACCGACCAGCCCCCACTTCGTCGTGGAGTAGGCCACGCGGTTCGGATAGCCATAGCGACCCGCCAAAGAGGACATCACGATAATAGACCCGGCAGAAGATCGCTTAAGCAGGGGAATGGCGCGCTGAGTGACCATGAAGGTTCCCGTGAGGTTAACGCCGACGACGGCGTTCCATGTATCGATTGGGTAGTCGACAACGGGGGCCGTGGCGCCCGCAATGCCAGCATTGTTGACGAGCACGTCGAGACCGCCCAACCGGTTTTGCACCTCATGAAAGAGTGTGTCCAGATCCGCCGGCTTGCTCACGTCTCCGACGGTCCCACTTATCGTAGGGTACTGCTTAGTGATCTCCTGCACGGCTTCGGCGTTGACGTCGGCAATGTGAACGCGAGCGCCAGCGGCGACAAAGGCCTTGGCAATCGCAAATCCGATTCCACCGCCACCCGCAGTGATAAGTATGCGTTGAGTCATGTTTGAATTCTCCAGAGTGAAACCAAACGTTGACCGTGCTAACAAGTTTAAGCAGTGTAGGACACGGGCAGTGAAAGGCAATGACCGCCTTAACGGTCTATTCGACGAATGAGGTTCGAGGCGTCATCCCAAGCGATTTGGACTGCTCTGTGGCGAGTCGTGGCGTATCGCCGATTGATTATGGCGCTAGGCAGGAGGCGGCGGTCCATCCATAAAGCCAGTCGAGCGCTTCCTGAAAAATCGCTCCGACTTGCGACCTCTCCTTAGCGAATTTCGCAACAGCCGGTCTAGGTCTGTGGCGTGATACACGCCCCATGTCACGGCCCCACGCGGGCGGTCTGTTGAAAGAGTTCGTGGCGTCCCGACGGTTTTCGTTCAGGAAAACGCCACCGCGAATCTCCGTCTCGATGACGAAGTGGTGCTGTTGCCGACGCTGCTAAATCAGCTTCGTCGCATGGCGCCAAAGGTCCATATAAAGTTGAAAAAATTTCGATTGACAGTCCGGTCCGGCTCGAAAGCGGCGACTTGGCCATCGGCTTTATGCCGCATCTTGAAGCGAAATTTTTCCGCAAACGCTATTCAGCCAGGATTCTTTCTGCACGGTGGCATAGTCGGTTCCCCGCATTAGGACGCATCTGGGCAAGCAGCGTTTCTCCAGGGGGGACACATCGTTATTACCACCTCAGAAACGGGCCGTTTAATCGTGGATAAGGTGATGGCAAAACAGGGAATCAAGCGGAACGTTATTTTGCGCCCGCCGAGTTTTCTCGGCGTCGCCCGTATCGTTGCACAGACGGAATTGATGGTCATCGTCCCGAAACTTCTCGGTGAGACATTCGCGTTTTACGATTGCTTGCCCTACCCGCCACGCTACCGTCCTACTCGGTAAAGCAGCATTGGCATCAGCGATACCACGCAGACCCGGGCAACATATGATTGCAGCAAACAATTGCCCAGCTGTTTTCGAAGCAATCGCGAAACTTGAAAGGCCGCGCCCGCATCCGTGAATGCTTGATGGTGGTCTCCTCCCATGGTCTCCTCCCATGGCCAAGTGACCTATTCTTATAGAAGCGCATGAAATCGCCGTAGCGAAAGCGACGCACGGCGAAGCGTGCACCTTCCTGCATCGCAAAAGTCCACGCAAGTGTAATGGCGTCATTGGGTCGGCAAATGCCGTCGCCGCGCTATGTCGTTTGCTTGCGCTCCGCTGCACCAAAAACGGATTTGGGCAGACGCGATCTTTTCCAAAATTATGGACATTGCCGCTTTCCGTACTGTTTTTGTCCGCAAAAATCGGAGCATAATATTTCCGTTTCAAGCAGACCGTATCGTCAAGGTCGTGCCAATATTTAACTAGAAACAACTGTGAACATGCAATCCACGAGCCCTCTTCAAAAGGTACTTGCAAGGCTGCAAGGTGTGCTCCCAGACGTCGAGGCGCTATACACCGACGTGCATGCCCACCCTGAGCTGTCCATGCAGGAATCGCGGACGGCCAGCATGGCCGCGGACCGGCTTCGCACGGCAGGTTTTGACGTGACACCTGGCGTGGGAAAGACCGGCGTGGTGGGGCTTCTGCGCAACGGCGACGGACCTACGGTCATGCTGCGGGCTGACATGGACGCCTTGCCCGTGCAGGAAATGACTGGCCTTCCGTATGCCAGCAAAGTCACGACTACGGATCCCGACGGCAAAACGGTTCCGGTTATGCATGCTTGTGGCCATGACATGCACGTTGCATGGCTCGTCGGTGCGACGACGCTGCTCGCACAGTCACGGGACGCTTGGAATGGCACACTGATGGCGGTCTTCCAACCGGCCGAAGAAACCGCGGAAGGCGCCCAAGCCATGATTGACGACGGCTTGTTTGACCGATTCCCAAAGCCGGATGTCGTGCTCGGCCAGCACGTCATGGTTGGGCCGGCCGGCAATATAGGTGGTCGCGCTGGGCCCATCACCTCCGCGGCGGACAGCCTGCAGATTCATCTTTTTGGGCGTGGCGCGCACGGATCGATGCCGCAGGCGAGCATCGATCCAGTGGTGATCGCTGCCGCGACGGTGATGCGCCTGCAAACGATCGTCTCCCGTGAACTCGCCGCCACGGAAGCTGCCGTCATCACGATCGGCTCGCTGCAGGCCGGCACCAAGGAGAACGTGATACCGGACGATGCAGTCATCAAGCTGAATGTGCGCACCTTTGATGCAGGCGTGCGCAAGCGCGTGCTTGCCGCTATCGAACGAATAGTCAACGCCGAAGCCGCTGCGTCGGGGGCTCCCCGGCCGCCAGAGATCACGACGCTAGACCACTATCCCCTGGGAGTAAATGATGCCGATGCCAGTGCGCGCCTCGCCGGTGTTTTCCGCGGGCATTTTTCCGCCGACCGCGTACAGAGCGTCGGAGCAGCGTCGGCAAGCGAGGATTTCGGATCGTTCGGGACCGAATGGGGCGTCCCTTCCGTGTTCTGGTTCGTGGGCGGCACCGATCCCGACATTTACGCAAAAGCCGAGGCTGCGGGCGAAATCAACAAAATCCCGACCAACCACAGTCCATACTTTGCACCCGTGATTCATCCGACCCTCGAAACAGGAGTGGAAACAATGGTTGTCGGGGCGCTGGCCTGGCTTTCTGCATGAGCTGCGCCGTGGCGCGGATATACGAATGCGAGCCGTAACGTGTTCGCTTCCGCTACTTTTGATGTAAGCGTCGCCGTAAAGGACCTCGTACTAACGCTCGATCTTCTCGGCACTTTCGTTTTCGCACTGAGCGGCGCATCGGCCGCTGCCGACCGCCGACTTGACCTGTTCGGTGTCCTGGTGCTGTCCTTTGCCGCTGGAAATGCCGGCGGAATCTTCCGCGACCTCTTGATCGGCGCAGTGCCACCTGCGGCGATCAGCGACTGGCGCTATCTGGCGGTCTCAGTTCTTGCCGGCGTCGTCACGTTCTTTTGGTATTCCACTATTTGTCGCTTGCGCAGCCACGTCCTTATTTTCGATGGTGCCGGGTTAGCGCTATTCTGCGTTGCCGGCACGCAGAAGGCGCTTGCTTTCGGCATTGATCCGCTCATGGCCCCACTGCTTGGCATGCTGACCGCCATTGGCGGCGGCATGGTTCGGGACGTGCTGCTGTCGGAAGTTCCGGTCGTGTTGCGGTCTGATATTTATGCCGTCGCGGCCCTTGCGGGAGCGGCTATTGTGGTCGTCGGCGAAGCGCTGCGGCTTCCGTCCAATGCGGTGGCGGTCGCTGGGGGAGTCCTTTGCTTTGGCCTGCGGTTGGCGGCAATCCGGCGAGGATGGCATCTGCCAATCGCGCACTCGACCGAGCAGTCGGCTTTGAAACCCGGCTCGACGGAAAGTCGAAAAGACCTCTAAAGCAAAGTACGCCTTGGCGCAGCCTAAGTTGGACTGCCGGATCATCCTTCTTGAAAATGTAGGGCCCCGAACCGGTCGTGTCCTCAATCTGCTTGTCGGCCGGCGTTTCCGCCACGCGCTTTGGCATGATGAAGGGCGGACTGGATGCGGGCTTGCTCAACGCCTCGAGAACCATGCCGAACGGCTCCTTGAAGCTCATGCGCACGGTTTCGGAATCGGTTGTCTCGATCAGGGCAAGAGCGGCAAACATCTTCTGTCCCAAGGCATCACGCTGCCCCCAGCGTCTCAGCGACGCAACGACGTCGGCAGAAGTTACCGGCTCGCCGTCATGGAAAGCAAGTTTCCTGCGCAACGTGAAGGTCCAGGTCTTGCCGTCCGGGCTCGCGCTATACCTGTCGACCATCTGCGGACGGACCTTGCCGCTGGCATTGATGCCAAACAGCGTGTCATAGATCATGTAGCCGTGGGTGCGCGTGACAAAAGCCGTGGTCTAGATCGGGTCCAGTATCTTTAGATCAGCCTGCGGAACCATACGAACCACCTTTGCAGGCTCCTGCGCTGAGCCGGACAATGCCGCTCCAGCAGGGGCCGCCCCTATGGTAAGTCCCATTAACGAAAATTTTTTCATGCCTTCCTCCACTGTTTTTATAGATTGGATCGCCTAGGTTTTACCCGGGACGTTTTTTTAATGCTCGACCAGGCACGTCTCGCCTCTATTGCTTCAGATATTCCTCGGCTATCTCCGCGGTTTCATTGCTGGACTCATACAGCAATTCAAGGCAGCGCTTGAAGGTGGCCGCATCCCTCTCCGGTAGCCGGCGCATCATCATCGCTTCGAGATTCTGACCGATTGAATCGGCTTTCTTGACCCGTGCGGCGCCTTCACTCGTCAGATACAGATTGACCTGTCGGGCACCCGCCTCACCGATTGCGCGCACTACCAGTCCCTGCTTGACTAAAAGCGTTATCGCTTTAGAGGTAAGCGTCTTTTCAACGTGTGCTTGCTCCATTAGTCGGGTGATGGTACGCCCCGGATGAGTGGCAATCAAACGCATCAACCGCAGTTCGAGAAGCGAAAGGCTGACCTCTTTTTCATACATCGCGGAAGCGACCTCCTTCATTCGTTCACCGACAACGTCCATTTTAAAAGTGACGTAATCAAGCTTGACCTGTACCGGCTTTGAGTCGCGAATGCTTCGCTGTCTTTACGAAAAAGCGAGACGGTACGCGGTCGAGCGCGAGCGACGGAAGCATCAAACCACTTCTGAGAACCTACATTCGCTATCCATCCGACGCGATCTCCTTATGGGCACCACAAACGAGCATGCCGGTGTTTAGGCGAAGCGGGACCGTTGTAGAAGGATTCGCGGTGCCGTACCACTGTCTTGGAAAAGCTGGACTGTGTTGGAGTCTCTTTTCGGAGTACCTTCTTTGACTGGCATGGTTCTCCACTAGAAAGGATCGAATCCGAAATCGGTACAACTGGATTACCCATGATTTTTCGCTCGTCGAGGAACAGATACTGCTCGATCGAAGTCGAATCACCGACGGGCCTGTCGCTTGTCGAAGGGCGCGTAAGAGCTTAAAGGCCGCGGACCGGCCTCGCGGGGATATCGTAGTCGAGCGGTAAGGGAATGACCGGACTTCACCGCCCCACCTGTCAAGCCGGCGCCATTAGGTAAGTGGAAATCCGGAGGAGCCTATGACAACAATAGTTGGAATTTCCGGCAGTCTGCGAGCTGGCTCGTACAACGCCGCGCTGCTGCGCACTGCCGCACAAGTCATGCCGACCGGGGTTAGCCTAGAAATCATGTCTATCAAGGGTATTCCCCTGTATGACGGCGATCTCGAAGCGCGAGAGGGAATCCCCCAGGCAGTTGTGAAATTGAAGGACCGAATCGCTGCGAGCGATGGTCTCTTGCTTGTAACCCCCGAATACAACAACGGTATTCCCGGCGTTTTCAAAAACGTGATCGATTGGCTTTCCCGACCGCCGCCAGACATCGCGCGAGTATTTGGCAATCTTCCCACTGCAGTTATCGGAGCATCGCCCGGCGGCTTCGGTACGATTTTGGCGCAGAACGCTTGGCTGCCAGTGCTTCGGACATTGGGCACGCAGCCCTGGAACGGCGGGCGACTACTGGTTTCCCGCGCCAGCAGCGTGTTTAATGAGGCCGGCGAGATGGTGGACGAGAAGATAAAGGCGCAGCTTCAGCAATTTCTTCTTGGCTTCGCTAACTTCATCCAGTCGCAATCGCCACAGTAATACTGGCAGAATTTCGCTGTGGCCTCCCTTCGAGACAAGTTCGCGGAGTGGACTAAGACACTTCGCTGACAATCGAGGGCCCTCGAACAGAACTGGCCTGTTCGCATCACCATACGCAAGCGATACACGGGTCAGCTAAAAATCCATGAGTACGCCTAACGCAACAACGCGCTGGGAGGCGTTATAGTCAATCAGGCTGTATCCATAGCCAGAGAATACCTGCACATATCCTTTCAGGTTTGAAACGAGGGGAAATGCCCAGCCGATTTGTGCTGCGCCCTTGCTACTCTGGAAGTTGTACCTTGTTAGCAGCGACAATTCATGACCGTTGCGTCGATAGGTGCCAATCAGATCTCCTCGACCCATGTAGCGGACGATGTCCGGATTGTTGTCTTCGCTCGCCGCTTCATTAATCCGTTTCCAGACGCGAGCCAGTAAGGTGAAGTTGTCGCGCTCAAAGCCCACTTGCGCATGAATGCGGTTCCAGCTACGCGAGAGCGTGGAGACTTGGCCGTTTGACTGGTGCATGAGTCCGAAATTGACAAACCGCATCCGTAGGCCCAGTAGGTTGACGTCGGTCGGAAGTACCGCCATCAACTCCGGCTGATAGTCGGTCTCCCGCAAGGGGCTCGACGCTTCTCTATTGCGGGCCTGCCAGAAGCTACGTTGTGTATAACCGAACCAGAGATCGATGGGTTGATCGAAACGATTTTCAGCCAGCTTAAGTTTAAATCCAAGCTGAAATGCCAGTTCTGAGTTCGCGAGGCCTTTTGATCCCGGTTCGAGCGACCGAAATGGGCGGTACGGTGCGTCGTTTGGGGAGGGATTGTGGGTGGCAACCAGGTAATTGTCGTGGTGTGGGCGAAAAGTGAAGACACCACTCTTGGTTGCCGGATCCAACTCCCAGTGTTTAGCCAAGATGGAGCTTTCGGTATCAGCGCCGCGTCCCCCTGCCATAGCCCTCGGTTTCTCTGGTAACGGCTGCGGCGTTGGTACTCCCGCGCTTTCAGGACCGGCGTTCGCTGCACGCTCCGGACTTATGGCCCTCCCCTGCCGCGCAAGTCCGTCATAACAGCCGAGGCGTTCCTTGTCCGCCGGGATTGCGGCGCAGTCCTCGAGTCGTCGTGCTGCGTCCACTGCTAATGCGGAACCAATATGTAGTAGGAATAGACTCGCAACCCCACTGCAAAAAACGCGACTTTGCACAATGCTCTCCGGTCGCTAATCTAATACGGCGAATTAGCTATCCCCTATAGCTGGGGCAGGGCATCCCGCGCCGCCCAACTATCCTTACCAGATTAACCCTTTTTCAAAGGGAGTCCAGTCCATTAACGAAGCTGTCGAGCTGGTGATCTCAGCGAACGCACCGGCTGACGTATCTAGAACTTGCCTACGGTTGGACGCAGGATGGACTGTCAGTTATCGGATCCAACCCATGGAACGGTCAGGAAGGCACTCAACGGAGGGTGGAATGGTGGAAAGCACCGACTTGAACCAGGGCGCTGCACGCGGTGTCGATCAAGGGCGACGAAAAGGCGGTCGCCCAAATCCGTCCGGGCCGAAGAAGGTCATCTATGCTGCGATTGCGGCGAACGTCGGAATAGCGATAAGCAAATTTATCGTGGCGGGCGTTACCGGAAGTTCTGCAATGCTGGTTGAAGGCATACACTCAACGGTCGATACTGGCAACGAACTCCTGCTCATGCTGGGGACCAAGCGCAGCAATCGGCCCGCGGACGAGTGGCATCCTTTTGGCTACGGAAAAGTTCTGTATTTCTGGGCGTTGATCGTTGCGCTTTCTGTATTTTCCATGGGCGGAGGCATTTCGATTTATCACGGTGTAATCGCCCTTAGAGATCCGCCTCAGCTAGGAGATCCGACCTGGAATTACGTTGTGCTGTTGGTGGCAGCTGTGTTTGAAAGCTACAGCTGGAACGTATCGCGCCGGGAACTCAATCGCCGACGGCGCCCGGACGAAAGCTTGTGGCAAGCAATGCTGCGCAGTAAGGACGCTTCGGTTTATACCGTCTTCATTGAAGACTCCGCAGCATTGGTGGCGGTAGCCGTTGCCTTGCTTGGCATCTGGCTAGGCCAAACCTTCGCCAACCGTTATTGTGACCCAGCAGCATCGGTGGTCATTGGAGTGATCCTCGTCGTCGCCGCCTTCGTACTTGCGCGTGAAACGGGCGGCCTTTTGGTAGGAGAAAGTATTGATCGTGACCAGATCATCCACTTGGAAAAAATGATTTCAAGCGATGCGTCAGTCGAAGCAGTTGGCCATCTGCTCACGATGCAACTAGGTCCAGAAAAGGTATTTCTGGCGGCTGCAGTGAGGTTTAAACGGGGGCTTGACATTGAGCACGTCGAAAAAGCGATAGAACGGCTAGAGCAGGCGATAAAGACTCAGTACCCGTCGGTCTGCCAGATTTTCTTCGAGTCGGCCTCAATTAGATCGTCCTTCCGACCTGTTTAATAATAAAAGCTTTCATAGCCTAACAACTTCTCGGCCGCATCTTGGCGGCTTGCGCTCCAACTTTGACCGCGGCTGGATAGTGCCGCCGACTCTTTTTGTGCCGAATGCCATTCCGAAGCTGGTCGATGCGGTCTCGATAGATCGTCGAGCTGGCTGTGGCTTGCGATGCGCATGCAGTTTAATACGGCCTGGTTGGCGTTCGATTTGGATTAGCGGCTAACTTGCCGTTGAAAAGAATACTTTGATGAAGGCACTGGCATTCAAGTCCATGCATGTGCGGCTGAGGTGGATCATGCGATCCAACAACCGCTAGAACGTGGCAGGCATTCCGCAAGACTGATTTATTAATTACATCAACGGGATTGTTTCAACTATTTTAGGCTCCGTCATTGTTCAACCCTTTGCAATGACGGCTACAGCGCTCTGCAGCGCTTCCGCAAGTGTCGGATGAATATGAATCGCGTCTTCCATGACGGTATAAGGCGCCTGCGCGTTCATCAACGTCACATAAAGATGCACCAGCTCCGAAGCCTGCGGTCCCAGCACCGCCGCACCCATTAGCCTGCCGCTGGAAGCCTCAACGACTACCTTGATGAATCCTTCGGCTTCACCGATTTCCTTTGCTTTTCCGTTGTCTTCAAAGTTGAAACGGCCAACACGGATTTCACGACCTGTCTTCCGCGCCTCCTGTTCAGTCATGCCGACGCGTCCAACTTCCGGGTCAGTGAAGATGGCATACGGGATAACCCGTTCCGTAGTGCGCCGACCATCGCCTACCATCTGCGACGCAAGTATTCGAAAATCGTCCCAAGAGGTATGGGTGAACATTGCGCCGCCGCGAATATCCCCTGCAGCCCAGATGCCCGGCACGTTCGTCTCAAGTTTGTCGTTTATTTCAACCAATCCATGCGTACTGGTCCGCACACCGAGGGTTTCCAGGCCAAGCCCGCTGGTGTTGGGCTGCCGCCCCGCCGCCACGAACACGTCGGTACATTCGATTTCCTCGCCTGTGCCAGCGGACTCCGTGCTCACAAGCAGTCCCTGGTGCGATGGCCGCACCCGCCGAACCAGGCTATTCATCTTGAACCGGATGCCTTCCTGTTCCAGCCTGCGCTGGAGTTCTTCAGCAATGTCGCTATCCTCGTGTGGCGCGATCTGCGACGCCCCCTGCACGATGACGACCTCACTGCCCATACGTCGGTAGAACTGGCCCATCTCCAGGCCAATGTAGCCGCCGCCGATCATCAGCACCTGCTTTGGCAAGCTGCGCCGTGCGACCCAGTTTTCACTGGTAAGAGCATCAATCGTGTCCAGGCCCTCGACGTCCGGCATTTGCGTGCGAGTGCCGGTATCCAAAACCACTTGGCTAGCGATGATGCGTGCTGCACCAACGCTCACCAGAAAATTTGGACCATCCCGGCCAGTCAGCATCGCGTGGCCGCGCAGCAAGGCAGGATTACTGTCGGCTGAGAATATCCGTTCTAACGAAGTGCGCGAAGCATCGGCCATGCCCTGCGCGCGCGCCATCACTTTGTCGAAATCGACTGAAACACTGCCAACCGTGACGCCATATTCGGCCGCCCTGCGCGCCATATGGGCTACCCGCGCCGAAGCGATGGCTGCCTTGCTGGGCGTGCAGCCAAAGTTGATGCATGAGCCGCCTAAGTGCTCTTGCTCCGCAATCGCCACCCGCTTTCCGGTCGCGGCGAGATGCTTTGATAGCGGAATTCCAGCTTGTCCGGCACCGATGACGACGACATCGTATTGATCACGCGCGATAGACATTGTTCACCCTGCTCGAGAATGATGGATGACAATTCAAGGGACAAGTTCCAGTGCATTGCGGTATCCATCAGGCGATCTATTCTGCTTTCTGCGATGCCTCGCATCTCGTCGATCCACTTCGCCAACTGCATCCTTCCGGCTCGACGCCATCGAATGACTTTCGTCCTGATGTCCTAGTCTGACAAATCGAACACCAGCACTTCGGCGTCACGGCCGTTGCTCAAGCGGATTTCGCTTTCGCCCTGGAGCATGACCGCGTCACCGGCGCTGAGCTGCTGGCCGTTGACTTCCAAGGCGCCGCGAATCAGATGCACGTAGCCTTTTCTGGCCGGGTCCATCGCGAGCGTTGCAGCCTCGTCCCCGTCAAAGAGACCGGAATAAATCGCTGCATCAGCATGGACGGTCACGGATCCACCAGCGCCGTTTGGCGATGCAACCAGCCGCAGCGCACCCCGCTTTTCATTCTCTGGGAATGTCTTTTGCTCATATCCAGGGGCAATTCCAGTCACGTTGGGCAAGATCCAGATCTGCAGGAAGTGAGTGGTCTTGTCCTTAGAATGGTTGAATTCGCTGTGCGTAACGCCGGTACCTGCACTCATGCGCTGCACATCACCAGGCGGAATGGTTTTGACGTTGCCCATATTGTCCTGATGGGCGAGTTCCCCGGACAAGACGTAGCTGACAATTTCCATATCCCGGTGGCTGTGCTTGCCGAATCCTTTGCCGGCCTCGACCCGATCCTCGTTGATAACCCGAAGGTTGCCCCAGCCCATATGTCCGGGATCGTAGTAGCCCGCGAATGAGAACGAGTGGAAGCTTTTCAGCCATCCGTGGTCAGCATAACCGCGGTCTTCCGATTTACGAACGGTAAGCATAGATAGAGCTCCTCATTGATGGCTTCATCGGGCCCTGAAGACGACACTGATGATTTCGCCCGTTTGACGACGACACTGAAAACAGTCGAAGGGTTCGACTTGATGCTGGAATCGACGAGAGACATGGCGGCTAAGCCGATTTGAGCGGGATAACACACGAGAAAGCGTTGCCTCCCTCAATCGCTATTCGCAAGAGTAGATCGCTGCTACGTATGGCTAGCAGAACGCAGGAGATACTAAGTGGCGGTCCTAATGAACATCCTCGCCTTTTATTTCCAGATACCCGTTCTGCACCCGTCCTTGTTGAATGAGTTCGATCGCAATGTCTTCAAACCGTTTGCGACTATCGAGAAACTGATCCGAAGTATCCTCGTAAAAATTATCCGGGGCGGTTTTTAACAGGGCTCCTGCGTCCACGCGAATCTGCACCGGCGCACCATCGCATGTCGCGTAAAAAAACACTGACGAGATGTCGTCTTCGTCGAGCTCAAAATCGTCCTGAAATTCAATGTTCATAATTTTGTTCGACGCGATTCCGCGCGTTTCAGACGATTTTCCACGGCTCTTTGGGCAAGCGACCTGTTTCCCCGAAAGAGGATTATTTCTTGTCAGGGACGTCCTTGAACTCTGCATCGACCACATCGTCCTGCGGAGCAGCATGTTGTCCACGGTTAGTGTCCCGTGCGGCCGCGCTTGCGGCTTCCGTCGCTTTGGCGTCGTCAGCCAATTTTTCGTCTAGCTTCTGCGCCGCAGTCGTCAGGGCGGCTATGTTGGCGTCGATGGTTGATTTGTCGTTAGTCTTCAGCGCGGCTTCCAGTTCCCGTATTGTGGCTTCAATTTTCTGCCTTTCGCCGGTGTCTAGTCGGTCGCCGTATTCGCTCAGTGATTTGCCAACCGAGTGCACCAGCGCATCGCCTTGATTGCGGGCATCCGCGACTTCTTTCAACCGTCGGTCTTCATCCGCATGCAATTCCGCGTCCTTAACCATATGCTGAATTTCCGATTCGGTCAGGCCTGAATTAGCCTTAATGGTGATCTTGTTTTCCTTTCCGCTCATCTTGTCTTTCGCGCCGACATGCAGGATGCCATTGGCGTCGATATCGAAGGTGACATCGATTTGCGGCGTACCGCGTGGGGACGGCGGAATGCCTTCGAGATTAAACTCGCCCAGCGCCTTGTTGCCCGCTGCCATTTCACGCTCTCCCTGGTAGACCTTCACCGTCACCGCCGGCTGATTGTCCTCGGCGGTCGTGTAGACCTGGCTGAACTTGGTCGGGATCGTGGTATTTTTTGGGATCATTTTTGTCATCACGCCCCCCATTGTCTCAATG
The DNA here is from genome assembly GCA_028292265.1 of Herminiimonas sp. GTDB lineage: Bacteria > Pseudomonadota > Gammaproteobacteria > Burkholderiales > Burkholderiaceae_D > JAQGMR01. The sequence goes on along the minus strand of JAQGMR010000062.1, from coordinate 12,869 downwards.
CCGAGCGAGAGCGGCGTTACGTCGAGCAGAAGCACATCCTTCTGCTCGCCCGACAGCACCGCACCTTGGATCGCCGCTCCAACCGCGACCGCTTCGTCTGGATTGACGTCCTTGCGCGCCTCCCTGCCGAAGAATTCCTTAACCTTTTCCTGCACCTTTGGCATGCGTGTTTGGCCGCCGACCAAAATCACATCGCTCAGGTCCTCCACTTTCAAACCTGCATCCTTGACCGCGACGCGGCACGGCTCGATCGTCTCATTGACCAAGTCTTCAACTAACGATTCCAGTTTTGCGCGCGTGATTCGCATTGACATGTGCGCGGGCGCACCGTTGGCCATCGCAATGTACGGCTCATTGATCTCGGTCTGCTGCGTCGACGAGAGCTCAATTTTGGCTCGTTCTGCGGCGCTCTTAATCCTCTGCAGAGCGATTGGATCCTTGGCCAGGTCGAGTCCGTTAACTTTCTTGAACTCGTCAATAATGTAATTGATCAAGCGCTGGTCGAAGTCTTCGCCACCGAGAAAAGTATTGCCGTTGGTGGAAAGCACTTCGAACTGCTTCTCACTGCCCGATTCCGCAATTTCGATAATGGAGATATCGAATGTGCCGCCTCCAAGGTCGTAGACCGCGATTTTGCGGTCGCCCTTGCCGGTCTTGTCTATGCCAAACGCGAGCGCGGCAGCGGTCGGCTCATTGATTATGCGCTTGACGTCAAGCCCCGCGATACGGCCAGCGTCCTTGGTTGCCTGGCGCTGCGAATCATTGAAATAAGCCGGAACGGTAATTACGGCTTCGGTCACTTCCTCACCAAGATAATCTTCGGCGGTCTTTTTCATCTTGCGCAGAACTTCCGCCGAGATCTGCTGTGGCGCCAGTGTCTTGCCGCGCACTTCGATCCATGCGTCGCCATTGCCTGCCTTCATGATCCGGTAGGGCATCAAGTGGATGTCCTTCTGCACTTCGGCCTCATCGAACTTACGACCGATCAGACGTTTGACGGCATAGATCGTGTTTTTCGAATTCGTCACCGCCTGCCGCTTTGCCGACGCACCCACGAGGATCTCTCCGTCCTCTTGGTATCCGACAATGGAAGGCGTGGTACGAGCACCCTCCGCGTTCTCGATAACCTTTGCCTGTCCGCCTTCAACGACCGCGACACAAGAATTAGTCGTGCCCAAATCAATGCCTATAGTTTTGGCCATGATGGTAAATCCTTTCAAGTGTGTTATGAATCACACCGACTCGATACCGGTCAAAAGGCATGATTCGAACGGCCGCGTCGAACATTCGGTGCGGACGGCCCTGCCGCATTCTTCACAATCAACCTTGCCGATGGCTGCCAGCTCGCGTCGGTCAAAATCGACGCATCTCATCACAATCTCATTCTCAAGCAAATTGCCTCCTCGGCTGTGCTTTGACAGTAGGTGGGCTATGGCGGATTAGGCAGCCGGTCAGTCCATCGTGCTTCCGTCCGAAAGCTAACGCTGCGTGTGCGCGCAACCCAAAGAGGTTTAAAACTCCCTAATGCGAAACCGATGTCCGTTTTCAGGTGTGCACTGGAGTGGCGGTCTATCCGATTCCTTGTCCTAAATAACCGTCTCCTTTGCGCGACGCCATGATCTGGCCAGCATCTTCAAATGGGTTGATGCGTGGCGGCGTACATTAAATGAACCGATGCCGCTCAAGCCGCTCATCTGAACCGGTCAGCGACGTCGTACTCATACGGTGGGTCTGTTTCACGATCAGGTATTGGTGTCCTGAGGCGGCACAACTGCTGGATTCGGCAAAACGGCCGAAGTACGTGACAACGATGACTGGTGAATCGTTGGACCGCCGACTGTAAAGCTCGTCATTGTGATCGCCCCCATGGCGCCACCCTCGAGCAATACGTCCACCGGACCGCCGCTGACGGAAGCCAAGCCCGCCAGATATGCCAGCGGGAGGAAATGCTCCGGGGTCGGCACTGCCAAGGAATAAGCAGGATAGTTAGCGGCGTTCATGAGATCCTCGGGCCGCTTCGTCATCATTTCCGTGACCGTCATGTCGAAGTCCTCTGCCCAGTCGAATGCTTGGTCGGCAAGCTCCCAATCAACTCGACGCAGGTTCTGGACGACGTTACCACTGCCAATGATGAAGACCCCACGTTCTCGTAGCGGCGCCAAGCGAGCTCCAAGTTCGTAGTGGTAACGTATGTCCTCCCCGGCGTGAACGGAGAGCTGCACGACCGGAATGTCGGCCCTGGGGAAGACGTGTGCCAGGACGGACCAGGCACCGTGGTCCAGCCCCCAGCTATCCTGGTCAAGCGCGACAAATTCAGGACGAACCACGTCGCAGATTTCCCCTGCAACATCTGGGTCCCCTGGCGCCGGATAATCAAACTCGAACAGCTCTTTCGGAAAGCCATAGAAGTCATGGATGACGCGAGGCCTTTGCATGGCTGTGACCGCGCTGCCATGGATGAACCAGTGCGCGGAGATCACCAGCACGGCGCGTGGAGGAGGCAAAGTTCTCCCCAGTTCGCGCCAAGTCCCGGTAAAGCGGTTGTTCTCTAGCGCGTTCATGGGACTGCCATGGCCGATAAACGCGGTAGGCATTTGGACGGATTGGCTCATTTATCGGCGGACCTTAGATCTACGTAAATATTTTGCTAATACTGTTCGAGTGACTGAACGGTTGCAATGACGTCAGCAGCGATGAAATATTGCCAGGCAGCCGCTTTAATTCCCCTTAAGAGACCGGCCTGCGCTTACTAGAACGCAGGCAATGAACATGATCGCGAACGTCATTGAGCCCGTCCATTGCGCCATCCAGTGAACTGTATGGTTCGCCACGATGGCAACGCTCCGTAGCGTACCAATCGCAGCTCACGCAGAGGCTTTGATCGCCTTTGCCAAAGTCTCGAAGTCGTAGGAATCGTCATGCCGCTGTCCATTAATAAAAAATGTTGGTGTACCGTTCACGCCGCTGCGGACTCCCCCGGTGAAGTCGGTCCGGACCCGCGCCCGATATGTTTGCCCATCCAACGCCTGCTGGAAGGCGGTTGCGGACAGCCCGAGTTGTTGGATGAGTTCCATGTACAGCATTGGGCTAAGTGCTTCCTGATTTTCGTAAAGTGCATCATGCGCGGGCCAGAAGTACCCGTGCGCCCCGGCGTATTCCGCCGTCTCCGCGGCCGCGTCGGCCTGCGGGTGGACCTCTGCAAGGGGAAAGTTCCGGAAAACGAAGCAAAGGTCTTCGCCGAAATAGGATTGCACCTGCTTCACTTGCAAGTATGCTTCGCCGCAAGCCGGGCACTGGTAATCACCATATTCCACCAGTACGACCGGCGCGCGCACATCCCCCTGGATGTGATCTGCCGATGTTACGGCGATCTTTAACTGTGACATGGCAGCACCTCATTACGGATGGATTATCCTGGTAGCTTTTCGAGCGCCTCGAGGATGCCGTCCGCGCCAGGATTAACACCCACTGGCGACAAGTAGCTCCAGGCAATTACGCCCTGCATATCGATGACGAACAAGGCGCGTGCGCAAACCCCATCGTTGGATCGATATGCGCCGAACGTCCTCGCAACCTCTCCCTTGGGTTCGAAGTCGGAAAGCAATGGGAAATGCAAGTTCCTGTACTTTGCAAATGCTTGGTGACACCAGACCCCGTCTACCGAAATACCAAGCAATTCGGCATGGCGCTTTTTAAACTCTGGCAGGATCTCGTTGAAAAGGGCCAGTTCATCACCGCAGACCGGGCTCCAGTCCGCTGGATAAAACGCCAAGATGACGGGCCGCCCTCGCATTTCGCTTAGGGTGAGCATTTGATCCGGTGTCACACGCAAGCTAAAATCGGGCGCCGGGGTACCTGCCGGAAGAATTGCCTCGGGCGCGGTCCCGAAGGAATGCCGTCTCGATAGTTCATCATTCATTGACATGTCGTGCTCCTATGTCTCGCTCCCTTGTCCACGCGTTCGGCTCGCTTTTTTTCCAAGAGAATACCGAGGGACGGTCCGGATCAACACTCGCCTGCGCCGCTAGTTAATTTACTTACAGCGCGCCGCCAGTTTTTCTTGATCCCAGCCCCGCTAAGCCCGTTCGCCGGATCTCATGTTTACGCTAACGGCGCCCGCAGACGCGAGCGCCGCACGGATTACTTCAAATCTTCGATAACAAGGCGGTGGTAGCAGTGGGCAAACGCGAACGGCACCCTGCGGCCCACGTTCATCGCGCGCGCCGTGTCGATATCACTTGGAGCGTAGATCAGCAAGAATGTGGCGCCCTCGTTCGCCGCATCCAGGTGCTTTTGAACGGCCTCATCACTCTTGCCCAAGGTGGCCAGAAAACCGGTGTGAGTTTCAAGATTCCGCGCTGCCATCTCCGCCACTTCGGCTGCGGCATAGAGCAGGCAATCGTCCGGGTCGTAGCCTCCGATCAGTAGGTCCCGTTGCACCTGCTGTCCGTCACCCTGTCCAGGAAATCCAGCAACGATATAACCGACCGGATAAAAGATGCCAAACGGCGTCATCATCTCCGGTGGGTTCTGCCCGCTCGGCACTGCCGTTTGGTTGGGCATATTTATCCTCCGCATGGAAGGTAAGGGTTGAACGCATATCAGACCCTGTCGCAAATGGTCGAGGACAGCGCAATTCCTCGCATGGCACATCACGATTGACGGCAAGCGTTGTTGTTCGCACTTGGCAAGGCCAAGAAAGTGATGGTGGTCGGTGCGAACGTAAGACTGCCTGACGGCGCCGCAAGGCCGGCAAGATCGGGCATCGTATCGCCGCTGCCGAGCTTGAGCTCATTGCCGTTCAGCTCGATGCGCATTTCCAGTGGATTTGTCGGCGAGGCTAGGGTATAGCGCTGCGCCGGCACAGGCAACGCGACGGCGCTCCGCATCGCGTTGCCATTGTTTATTACGAGCAGCGCCACCCCACCCGACGTGCCTCTCAGGCAGTGCGCGTAGACGTGGAGCCCGTCCTGGGCGGGAATGCCGGACTCCAGCACGGTATTCCCCATCAGCTTGCGCCACAGCAGCGCTCCCCACAATACATTGGCTTCGGTTCGTAGGTTCTCTCGTCGAGCAGGCCGTAATTGCTCGCCACCAGCGTGTTATGCGCGACGACTTTGACATCCTGCTTCGCAAGGCGTCCGAGCTGATCGAGATAGCGGAAGGTGTCAAGGAAGGTGCCGGCCCACGGATTGCCACCGCAGGCGGCGTCCGCCGTTTCCGTGTTCCAGAACGGCTTGCCCGGCATAGATTTGTCGCGCACGCTTCGGTAGTAGGCGAGCGTCCGGTCAGTGCGGGCCAGCCAATCCTCCGATAGGGCTTGATCGGCGCTTGTCTGATGGCCCATGGCCGCGCACCGCCGGGATACAGCGCCATAATGGTGGTAGGAGAACGCGTCAGCGTTTCCCGTCGTTGCAGTAAGGTCCGCCGCGTGCAGCAGCGCCTGATTGCCGTATCCGCCTCTTGCCACCGCCCAGTCGGCGTTCGCCTCTCCGACCGAGCCGGGCGCGAGGAGCTTCGTGTCCGGATACTCTTTGCGCATAAATGTCTCGAATACTCGGAAGTCGCGTCCGAACGCCACTGCGTCATAACCTTTGGGGGCGCCGCCCATCGATGCCATCGTGGGTTCGTTGAAATACTCGGCCGCAGCGATCAGTCCGCCATGAGCCTTGGTGAATGTGAGCCAACGGCGCGCCTGGTCCGGCTGCCAAAGCCCATCCGCTCTGCGCGTGCCCTCGCCGTTCGGCATTGAGGTCACAATGGGCGCGTCCACCGCCCGCGAAAAATCGATCGCGCACAACCACTGCTGACGCGTGAGCACGGCGCCATAACCGTTGGGCGGGTCCTTTGGGGGCGCGTCCGTATCGGCGAAATAGGTCGTATTGGCCCAGGTGCCGCTGATCCGCACGTAGGCTGGACCGAGCGCCGCAGCCATGGCGCGCAGCCGCCGGTTGGTAAGATCGATCGGCGGGCGGTACTGGTAGAGGTCGGGGCTCATCCCGGCCGGCGCGTTACCACTCCCGGCAACACCGCCCGACGCGGCGGAAGAGCCTGCTACCGGCTTGGCAATATCCTTGTACGGCTTCCAAAATTTGCCGCCGGTCACCTCAAGCATCTCAATGTTGTAGGCTTGGAAGCGTTCATCGACCGTGCCGACGCTTGCCATGCTAGACGGCATGAGCACCCTTGGCGCCGCGTCGGACGATCTACTACCTTCGCCTGTTCTGCATGCCGCAATACCCGCGCTCGCGAGGACGACAATAGCAACGTAGCCGATCCCACTGTTACGAACCATACAGGTCCCTTCCGAGCGCCAGACGCTCCGGCGCTAAACTTCGCTCCTGGTGTTCTTAGAACGCTCACAATCAAAAAGTTCTATCACCTCTGCCTGACGAAATTGAACCGCCGTACCGGAATAAAGCACGGCTAAACCAACTCTAATCGGGATTTATTTTGCGATGACGATCGTACCGTCTACCGGTCGAACCGGTGCAACTCGACTATTGTGTCAACCAATCAAAGGCGCGAAATTACCGCCACTGCGCACGGTAACGTGGTCGCGCGACCTAGCGCGAGAATGACCGGCGTTCTGTATGCCACAAGGTGACGATTGCCAATGTCAATGAAGTAGAGGTTGGGACGAACCGCCACTCGGACAACTTTTCTCGTACCAGGTCAGCATCGTTTTTCCTTCAGGGGGCATGGATCTCCGGTCGACTAATGTCCGACTTGAAGGAGTCACCGCGCCCCTTTTTTTCGAATCGATTCGAAGAAGTTTTGATGGATGGACCGGGGGAGGACGAGTTGGCGATCAAGTCGCTATTGGACGACTTCCAAGGAACTTGGCCACCAGGTCGTCGGCAGGAATAGGCTTGCTGAAAAGGTAGCCCTGCATTTGATCGCACCCGAACAATCGAAGTGTGTCAGCCTGTAACTCCGTTTCGACCCCTTCAGCAACAACCTGCAGCTTCAGCGCATGTGCCATGGAGATGATTACGGACACGAGAGTTTTGGTATTGGGTTCGTCCAGCATTGTTGATACGAACGACCGATCAATCTTGAGTGTTTGCACCGGCAACTTGGTCAGATAGGCTAACGAGGAATATCCGGTGCCAAAGTCATCAATGCCGATACCGCACCCCATCGCGCGGACTGCGCTCAACTTCTCGACGTTGGCTTGGACGTCGCCCATGAGGATCGTCTCAGTAATCTCCAAATCGATGCCGTGCGGTGCTTTGTGAGATTCAATTTCGCGGCGCAGGCACGAGACGAAATCTGGCCGGTGTATCTGAACGATTGATACGTTGACCGCGATGCGTGGCGCATCGAGGCCTCGGCTGCACCAGTCGTGATAGTCGTGCAAAGCTTGCCGAAATACCCACGCACCCACTTCGACGATCAAGCCCGTCTCTTCCAACAGCGGAATGAAACGCATGGGAGCTACCAGACCAGCCTCAGGATCGTTCCAGCGCAGTAGCGCCTCAACGCCTTCGATGTGCCCTGACGCCAGATTAACCTTGGGTTGATAATGCAATAGAAACTGTCCACGTTCCAGTGCATGACGTAGCTTGTTTTCCAGTTTCAATCGGTCCGTAGGGACCTCCCCCATACCAAGGTTATACAAGCGGTATTTTTCAATAGATTTTTTAGCGCTATTCAATGCTATTTCAGCTTTCTGGAACATCGTTTCCGCATCGGATCCGTCCCGTGGAAAAATCGCGACTCCGATTTTTGCGGCGGCATATATTTCATTTCCTCCAATAAGGAATGGTGTGCCAAACACCTCTTTTAATTTTCGCTCGACGCGGTCCTCCACTTCTTGTTCATCACGCATATCGGTGATGATCAGGGCAAATTGATCGGCGCCCAGCCGCGCCAAGCGGTCCTGCCCTTTCGCGTAGTGACGAAAGCGCTCAGCGATCTCTTGGAGTAACTGGTCTGCTCGAGCCCGTCCAAGAGTGTCATTGATCAGACGGAACCGCTCAATATCGGCGATGACAACCGCAATACTAGTCCGCGCGTGCATGGCGATCGCCATATTGCGTTCCGTCGTCTCGAGAAATGTGTGGCGGTTAGGGAGCCCAGTCAGCACGTCGAAGTGAGCCAAGAAGTGAATATGCCGCTCTGCTGTTTTCCGTTCACTCAAATCAGCGACAAATCCGAACGCATACTCGTCTGCACCAAACCTGCCGTAGATTGCGGTCACTTCCACTGGCACTTCGTTTCCGTCGGCACGAAAATATACCGCCTCATAGTGTAGCGAGCTGCGTTCCTGGAGCCGACGCCATACCGTTGGCCAACCTATGCTTTGGACATGCTTGGATATTTTCTCGATTGCTAGTCCGTGGAGTTTGTCGCTCGCGTAGCCGAGCAGCTTGCAGGCGGCTACGTTGGCGTAGTAAACGCGTCCATCCGGACTTAACTGCAGCAACGCAATCTTGGCGCGCTCGATTGCGAAATGCGTAATTCCTAGAAGCTGCTCGATCCGTCGGCGCTCGGTAATGTCCTGTGCGGTGGTAACAATGTAGCGTACCTGATCGCCGCCCTCCATTGCTGGTCGCACGGTAAGGTCCATGGTTCGCGGTCCGGTCCCGGCAGCTTGATAGGTAAACTCGAAGCGTGATGGGATTCCGCCTGCTGCGGCAGCCAGTGCCTTTCGCCACTCTCGGCGGGTGTTTTCGGAATGCGCCATCCATGGCGTTGATTCGACCGACTGACCCTTAATGTCTTCGATGGTTGCACCAACGGCGTCGAGCGCGGAGCGATTCGCATAAATTACCTTGCCGTCAATTGTCGCGAGACCAGCGAATACTGAAGGGCTCAAATTGTCCATGACTTGATAGATGTCGGACAGGGACTTGACCTGTTCCATCTCCCGTTGTCCGCTTGAATCGGACGGAGTGGGTATGCCGACATCCGACATGTCTTCTCCTAGTTGTGACTAAGGCTGGACAGACCCGACACGTGCCTGCCCCTCATGCCGCAGCGGATCCGAAGCCCTCACTGCGATTTCACCAGTATCTTCGTGCGCGGATCGCCAGAGTCCTACAAGGCGCTCCTACCTTCCCGGGTAGTTGGCGCGGCCGTGTCCATATGACGTGCGGCGCGCTGCGTTTTCGATTCGAGACTGAAATCTGCCGCCCGGATAGGCAAGTTTTGCCCGTTTTCCCTAGGTGAAAATTGCATCAGGCGCCAATCGTCTCTGCCTTTTATGCCCGCCTGTCGCCATGAAAAGCCCCGTACCGATCTACCGTTGTACTCCTCTCCAGCCCGGGCCCATCTTTCCAGTATTTAGGCGGGGATAAGAAGAGGTCGAAGGCCCCATGGAATCTGACTCTCAACAAACCAAAGGATCAGTCGAGGCCTCTTATATCGTCCGAACAAACCGTCTGAGTCAGCCGGTGCCCTCAACGATTACAGCTATTTCGCGGAGCTATCAGTCCCGCTCCGCGGAAGCGATGTGGGTCGTGTGACGGGGACACTGAACAATGTTTTATCCGATCCTCATGTCATATTTTAACCAAAACACGATTCTCTTTTCGCAAAAACGAAGGACCGGCACTGGGCTGCGGGTGAAACGTGCGCGTCCATTCCGACCCGGAGGATTTCTATGTGATTGCCACGGGAACCAGCCAACAAAAGCCACACGGCGTTATAACGGTGGCCCTGGCAAATCAACGCTTGGTGATGGCGAAGGCATTTCAACGCAGGTTTTGCGCAGCGCAGGATGTTATCACTTGGGAATGCCTTGGAGCGCGAGCCCCCGTCACTCGCCAGCCATCCAACGCGTTATTCACCACCCTTTAAGATCGGTCCAGCAGCCTGAAGGGCGCTTCACCGCCCCCAACGTGAGCCTAAAATGATGCTGCAGAGATTTCCCCTTTGGAATTTAGGATCTTTGTATGCGAGAAAATCATCATTGAAGGTGCCAAATGTGCTGTCAGGCCGATGCTTCAGTCCCTGATAGAACGCTTCGATGACCTCGTTCCCGAAGTCGTCGCTACGTGGATAGGCGGTAATTACGGCCTCACGCTCTTCGTCAGTAAAGCGGTCGTAGTTGCGGCCGGCCATGTCCATTCCCGCGCCGGCCTGGACCAAGCAGATCTCTGGGTGCATATGTTCCGGAATGCCTGGCGTCGTGTGGAGGGCGATTGCAAGCCAGACTTTTTCGACATCTCCTTCTGGGATCCCATGACCTCGCAGGAAACCGCGCGCGGCGTTCGCGCCGTCAACCTCGAAGCGTAGTTGACTTTCATGGTAGACCTGCGTGATGCCAATATCGTGGAACATAGCAGCGGCGTAAAGGAGCTCTGGATCAAACGTCAGGCCGTTCCGTTTTCCGGTCAAGGCCCCCCAAAAATAAACCCGCGTGGAATGGTGGAATAGCACATCACTCTCGGTGTCTCGAACGAGCTGCGTTATCTCGCGCGCAATTCTGCTGTCTGGTACCGTTGCGCCAAAGATGTCGGTATTTTTCACAATTTCCTCCTGTTTCAACAGCGTTTATATGTCCGGTCTGTTCTGCCTTTGCTAGCGACCCGATTACTGCTTTACCGCAGCCGGCGTGGCACGGAAGCTGATTGCCATCCGGTTATAGGTGTTCATAAGACCGATCGCAATCGTTAGGTCGGCGAGCTGTTTTTGGTCGAATACCGCAGCGGCCGCTTCATATTCGGCGTCCGGAACACCTGTTTCGGCTACACGCGTCACTGTCTCTGCCCAGGCAAGCGCTGCCCGCTCAGTGGCGTCGAACAATGCACCGCCCTCGCGCCAAGCCGGAACCAGCACGAGCTTCTCAACTTCGACGCCTTCCTTTAGCAAGTCGCGGGAATGCATATCGATGCAGTAGGCACAGCCGTTAATCTGCGACACCCGAAGATAGACGAGGTCAATTAATACTTTGGGCAACCCGCTTTGCAGAATGTGGCTGTACACACCGCCAAGTGCCTTCATGCCGGTAGGCGTGGCCGCGTCGTAATTCATACGTTGTGTCATCTGTCTCCTCCTGATAAAAAGCCGGCGAACGGCCGAACAACGGCATCAAATGAACCTATCTTTGGCGCGTCTTTTGACTTGAATAGCAGTGTCACCGGCCTGAGTTTGAATGAGTCCGGCTGCAGCTAGAAGAAGGATGCGGCCTAGAGTGGTTAAAAGACAGTGCCAAGATTTGTGGATTTTTATGTACCATTCGTGATGGATTCTCTTCCCATCGACCTTGATCGCGCCAAAACCACCCCACTAGCCAAACAGATTTATACGGCCATCCGAGAGACAATCGAGTCGGGACGGATTCCCGCAAATGCGAAGCTTCCGTCCTGGCGGGATTTGGCGGCTCAGCTAGGCGTCTCTCGTGGTACCGTCCGTTTGGCCTACGAACGTCTTATCGATGAGCAACTAGCGATAGGCCGTGGCGCGGCCGGCACTCGCGTAACCGAACGCGCATCCCTATCCTCTGCATCCTCCGGTTGCTCCCCCGAGGCGCCTCCAGTGCCGGATCGCTTCCATGACTATGGAACCGTGCCATTGGTGTTTCAAATGGGCGTCCCTGCTCAAGATGAGTTCCCATATAAGCTGTGGTCACGCATTCTGACTCGAGCCGCCCGGTGCACCGCTTCAGCCCCGGTCGGGTACCCGGATCCTCGCGGCGATCCGAGTTTGCGACGGGAGATCGCGGCCTACTTGGGTATGGCCCGCGGCCTTCGATGCAGCCCTTCCCAAGTGCTGATAACGGCAGGCTTCTCTGGAGCGCTCGGACTCGTGATCCGTGGACTTGAGCTCGAACGCAGGACAGCTTGGGTGGAAGATCCGGGTTTCCCGCTCACTCGCTCTGCGCTCGCCATGGCAGGCATGACCGCAATAGCCGTCCCCGTTGACGACGAAGGGCTGAACGTTGCCGCCGGTCTCCGGATGGCTTCCGACGCGGCGCTTGCAGTAGTGACACCAGGCCAGCAGGCGCCGCTTGGCATGACGATGTCACTCGCTCGGCGGCTTGCACTGCTCGAGTGGGCCCGGAACAACGATGCGTGGATCATCGAAGATGATTATCTGAGCGAACTGCAGCTGGAGGGACGAGCAGCTCCGGCACTTGCATCGCTCGATCATGGAGGACGGGTGCTCCACATCGGCACTTTCAGTAAGACCATCAGCCCGGCGTTGCGCTTGGGCTTCCTGGTTGTGCCGCCGGAACGGGCGCGCCGGTTCGGCGACCTTGCTGCCTGCCTCTCGCCGGCGCCAGCTGCGACTATCCAGCGTGCTGTGGCGGACTTTTTGCACGACGGGCATTACCTTCGCCATCTGCGACGCATGAAGCGGCTTTATGCCGCCCGCCGAGAGACTCTGATACGTTGTTTGTGCGAGGAGGCGTCAGGCTCGATCGAAGTGCAAGCGACTGCCGGTATGGCTGTAGTGACCCGGCTTCGCGAATCTGCATCTGACGTGGACATCGCTTCGCGCGCCCTTCAGTTCGGCCTCGCGCCAGCTCCACTGTCCCCCTGGTACATGCAATCTCCCCAGCCGCGTGGATTGCTGCTCGGCGTGACTAACCTCAATGAACTTCGCCTCGCTGTAGACTGCCGTCGGCTAGCAGAGCTGGCGCGATAGCACGAATGGAAGTGTGGCATCTACGGCCGCCAAGGCGACAGCAACTGCCGGAGTGGTGCCGGGTCGCTATCCGCTCAAAACATCGTATCCTGCTAGCCGTAGGGCTTGGCGAGATGCCCCATTCGTCGGTCAATGTCGCAGATCGACCCGTAGCGGACTTTAGGAGAAGATTGAATGGAAGATCAACAACGGAATTGGTCGGCAGAGAATATGCCGACGAAGCTACCAGAGACGGCGCACGCATCGAACGACCTGCAAGCAGAATTTTC
>JAQGMR010000059.1 GCA_028292265.1 Herminiimonas sp. | reverse complement strand
AGCCTCACGAGGTGCCCTGTTCATTGCCGTGGCCAAGCGTTGGAGATAACCAGCGGACAAAAAGTATGTTTAGCGCCCGGCAGGCTGGCCCAGTCGACCGACATGTCACGCCCCACGATAACCAGCTTCCATTCGGAACGCTTGCCACTCGAGCCAGACGTTGTTCGAGTCAAGGTCACGATAGCCACGCTTTTCATTAAGCGCTTCTTTATGCGAGAGGCGCATCATCATGCAAACCGACTTGCCGGAAGCGGCGAGGACTTCCACCTCTGTCAGTGGGAAGCCCTTCTCCGTCTCAAGACGGATGAGAAGTGTCCCTAGTGCAGGTATCGGCACGGGGACTAATGGCTCTTCCGCGACGGTCGGCGGGGCAGTTGTTGAGCCAAACAAATTGGAGAGGAATTGCGTGGAGGGAGATTAATGCCGAAATGACCCGCACGTCTGGGTGACAGTATTCATCGCCGTGTTAGGTGTTATTTCCATGCTGGACATCCTAAATCTCCTTCTTTACACGCCGCCAGCTGCTCTAACTCTTTTATTCTGGCGCGCGTCTTTTCGGCCAGGCACCCATAACGGATCATCGGGTACGCACTACCGCCTTGCACCCCGGAGCTTTCGAAATCGCATGATTTATCGCGGAATTTTATCCAGGCTAGCTGGGTTCCCCTTAGCTGCTCCTTCTGTTCCCGGGTAAGTCGGGTTTGATATTCGGTGTATTTTTTATTGAGCCGCCTATCTGCCTTTTCAAAGTCCTGCCCAGCGCATTGGTTCATTTGAGCCTGAGTAGAACGATTCCCACAAGCCGCCGCACATGCACCGCTTCCGAAAGCAAGTGTCACCGCAAAAGTGGTCAAATAGATGAAAGAGATATTCAAGTCGTTTGGTCCGTAGCTATTTTAATTTACCAGGCAGCAATTTGAATGTAACTGGTAATAACACGGTACTGTCGATCGGCATATCCAAGATATTTTTCGCCGGCAGAAACCTCACTCCCATTGCACTTTTAAGGGCAGCTGCGTCAAGCAAGGGATAGCCGGAACTCTTGGAAACGACGATATCGGAGGCACTGCCGTTCGCCAAAACGCGAATCTTCAAAGCCACCGTTCCTTCTTCCTCGTAGCGTTCTGCCTTCGGCGGATAAACAATCTGAAGTGGGACAATGAGCCTCGCAAACTCAGTAATTCCATCTTCCGGGGAAGCGGCGTAAGAAACCACAGAGACCAACTGCAGCATGAGAGCGGATAGTTTCTTCATCGTATTCAATAAGGCTGCGTGAGCGTGCAGCCGTTAGTTTGAACAAATGTCTGCATAACCGGTTATGTATCGTTCATGCCCATCGGCCTGGCACGTAACTTATTGGCTTCCGAGTCACCATATTCTTTGCCGCGCCGTCTCGAACCCTTGTTTAAGCGTCTTTACCGATTGACTTGCTTCCTGGCGCATTCGAACGAAGCGGCGTCCATCCCGTTTGATCCTTTAGCCATAACCCGGGCCGCCTTATCATTGCTGCACATTGCCCCGACGGCGAAGCTCTGATCGTTGAAGGGAATGTCAATTCGCACTGGGCCGGCTACCTTGACACCGACTGAATCGAAGCTCGTCAGTTGATATGCCCCCGGTTGCAATTTTCCTCCAACGCCTTTGACTTCAACTCGGTTCGGGCCGGTCGGAGTCGCGCAACCAGTTAGTGACACAACTATGGAAATCGCTAACAAAGCACATCTCATGTGTATTCCTGGATTATGTTATTCATGGAGACTGACGAATAAAAGATACTGTCCCATCACGGGCCAGCCGTGCACGTTCACCGCGCTGTCATAGCCGGACGTTGTATTGTGACGATGGGCATCAGTCTACGGACCCGACACCATTATGTCTATCAGGCAATAAAATCACGCGTCGTAGGACGAGAGCAAATAGCATAACCGCGGCGAAGATTGCCTTAAGCAAGGATCGCGTTATGTCTCGCGATTGATGTTCGAAGGACGGCCAGAAGGGAATCTCCTGCCTTCGCGCTTGCAATCGCGAATCCGCTTCCTCAGCGGCGCGCATGCTCTCCGAAACCCCGCCTTGGTCGCGCGTGCCGCGACAATCCAATTTCAAGGGGTAAGTCGCTGATGCAAACGACGCCTGTAACTTTCCCATACGGCGCGGCATCGCTTAAGCACTTTCTCCCCCGCAACCCAGTTGATAGCCGACAAAGCAATTACCAATATTTGTCATTAATACCATTAGTTTTTGTCTGAGTGCACGGCCGGACAATACTTGGAACGCGTGGACGAACAATCGCTGCATCGAACTGAACAGCATCACGCCGTCATGCAATCCGTCATGACGTGGCTCTTCTGCGTGTATCCCGTGTCCCTTATCGTCAACAAGACCGCAAACGACGTCGTTTCGGGGATGATTTTCCTGACCGGGTGCGCCACGCTCGTATTGATTCCACGCACCCCCGACTCAACGACTGCACCGCTCCGCCGCCTCTGGCTAGTGGCGCTGGCGTTGCCGCTGGTGATGGTAACGGTCCAGTATCTTCCCGCTCCGCCGATCATCGGCCTGTCCGACCTGGACGACTTGTCCCGCTTCTTCCTGTGCATACCGGTTTATCTCGCGCTACGCATCCTGCGGCCTTCGATACGCCCATTCCTATGGGGATGCGTCTTTTTTACCGTCTACAGCATGGGTTTGATGGCCGTGCATATGCGGGTACTGCACCTAAGCCGCGGTATCAGCCCCAATGGCTTTCTCGCCACGATCCCGCAGACCTCGCTGTCGGTCATCCTTGCCATCGTCGCCCTGCAATGCTGGGTCACGCCAAACGGCATGGTGCGCGGCCGGGTTGCGCCGGTGGTGCTGCTTGCCATTGCCTTCGCCGTTCCCCTGGTCAGCCAGACTCGCAGCGGCCTGGGCTTGGCGTTCGCGCTTGGCGTTGTGCTTTGGCTCCTGCTCCCCAAGAAAAATCTGAAGATGCTTGTGGGCAGCGTCGGCGCTGCCCTCCTTGTCATGGTGGTGGTGATGACGAGCAGCACGCTTTGGGCCAGGAACGACCATACAGTTGCCGAGATCGAGCACTACATGACCGAGGAAGCTTTCGTCAGCACGTCGACCACGAACCGTATGGAACTGTGGCGCTTCGCCGGCAGGATGTTTGCAGAGCATCCGCTGATCGGCGTCGGCAATCACAATTTCGCCGCCGCGCTGGCAGGCTACAAGTCGAGCGGAAAAACTCCGGCCACGCTGGAACTTTTCACGCATCCCCACAATGATTTCCTGAAGTCCGCCTCCGAAGGCGGTCTGCTGGGTGCAGCAGCGATCGTCATGCTGTATTCCGTACCGTTGACGGCTGGCTTGCGGCGCTACTGGCTCCAACCGTCGATCGCCAGCCCGGCCTTGCCGCTGTTGATGCTCTGCAGCGGTTACCTTCTTGCGGGCGTAGTCGACGTGATGCTGGCATGGCGTCCAACCATCACCTTTTATGGAATGGTGGTCAGCCTGCTGCTGGTTAACATGGACAGTGCTCGGGCGGAAGCATGATCACGGTGAATTGCATTTCGCTGGCCGACGAGCCTGCCCGCCGCGGCTATATGCGCGTCCAACTCGACGCTTGCGGCCTTCCTTACCGTTTTTTCGACGCTGTCCGAGTGGACCTCGGGCGCGGCTGGCCAGAAATCTACGCCCGCGATCAGCGGCTGCGGTACAGCTGCGTCGACATGCGCGCCGGCGAGATGGGCTGCTACCTGAGCCACCGAGAGATATGGAAGTCGTTCCTGGGCAGCGACGATGCAGTGTGCCTGGTGCTGGAAGATGACGTCGAAATCGGCCGGGACTTTGCCGCGACCGTCAACGCTCTATGCAGGGATACCTCGGACTGGGAATTCGTGCGGCTAACCGGGGTGTTCCAGCGCACTTCTTATCCGCTGCGGCGCTTGACCGGCGAGCAGTTTCTGGTGGAATACCTGAAGCAGCCCAGCGGCGCCCAGGGATACCTGCTTAACCGTCGTGCGGCGCGCCGCCTGGTTGACTATACCGCCAGCATGGCGCGGTCCATCGACAATGCGATCGACCGCGAATGGGAGCACGGCGTCAATGTCATGGGCGTGGTGCCAGGGCCGATCTCACATCAGAAAACCTTCGCGACTACTTTGGGCCGCGCAACTAAACCGCGGCTGTCGCTGCGCCAGAAGCTGATGCGGGAGGTGCACCGGGCCGGCGGGAATATCAGCAAGCAGATTTTCCTGGCGAAGAAGCGGTGGCGGCTGAAGACTGTGTTGAATAAACCGAAGGCATCGTACCCGTGCTAGGCACCGGCTTGGCGCAGCGGCGGGCACATAGACTTGCAAACGCCTGGGAATGAGTGACGTGCTTCGTGACGTTGTAGACAATGGGCCGGAAATGCGGGAGACGGCGGGAATCTCCAGCCTCCATCAATCGTCCGCTAAGTGGGCGGGTTGGCGTCTGTCTCGAGTTCAGCGGGTTCTCAACACGATTGGGAAATCTGAAAGCGCTGTAAAGCTGCCTTTGATTCGTTTCCACTTTCGGAATTGAACCGGTGTTCGTCAGATCGCTACCTTCCACTCCCGCAGAAGGCCAACCGTTTGCGTCAAGCCCTGCTTCAGTAGCGTGTCCAAGTATTCGTCCGCCGTCTTTGGCGGGTTCGTCAGGGAGCGACGGTGGTTGGCTGCAGCCTCGCAAACTCTGGCCGCGTGCAAATCCAGCAGGTCAAAGATGAAATCGTCCGGGTGCTGCACCAGCAAGTTGTAGTGTGTCAGCTGATTGACTGGGAAGTCCTTCAGGTTGAACGTCACGATCAGGTTGGCGCCGGCGTGGATGGCGGCTGCGACGACGTGCCGGTCATTGGCGTCAGGCAACTCAACAGACGGGATCAAGTGCTCGAAGCCGGTGACGAGGCTGTCCCGGACATGGCTGTTCATCAATGAGCGGGTACGTTCCAAGTCCTCGGCCTTTAGGTCCGGTCGGTTTTTGAGAACGTTACGTGTCCACTCATCTTGGATCATGTCCGTCCAGCGCGCCCGGAACAGGTCTGTGAGTGCCAGACGCATTAGGAAGTCACGCAGCGGTGCCGGACAGAGGACGCACGCGTCGTAGATGACGGTGAAGTTCGAGCTCATTCACTCATACCCCATCTTGAGCGCCTGGGCTTGCTCGGCCAGGGCGTCGAGGGCTTTGTTGCGCTCTGCATCGATTCGATTTTTGAACTCAATTACATCCTGGTACCGGACGCGACGATGCGTGCCAATCTTGTGGAACGGGATCTCGCCACGTTCCAGCAATTGCACAAGAAATGGGCGTGACACGTTGAGGACGTCCGCTGCATCCTGAGTGGTCAGTTCCGCATGGATCGGGATGATGCTGACCGCGTTGCCTTCACCGATTTCGGTTAGGACATCTACGAGCAGCCGAAGCGCCGACACCGGGATGCGAACCGGATGGGCCGCTCCTTTGTCATCAAAGATCTCGATCTGCTGGGTTTCTGCACGAGTCTGCAGGTAGGCAGACAGAGTGCGGCCGCTCTCGCGAGCGATGGCAACCTCTTCGGCCGTCGGCAACGAATGAGTTGGTGAAATTTTGGTCACGTTATTCTCTTGGGAGATTGAATCAGGGTCATTGGAAGAAGTATAACCGAAATAGACGAATATTCGCAATAGTCGAAATGCGTGGTTGCACGGCGTTTTCGAGTCCGCGAACCATAAAAGGACCTTTCTGGCAGGCAAGACAGATAAGCCACAAGAATCACGGGTTTGGGGAGGTTCTTCCACGGTGTGCTAATGGTGGAGGCGGCGGGAATCTCCCGGTCTTCGCGCTTGCAGGCGCGAATCCGCTCTGGCAGCGGCGAGCATGCTCGCCGAAACCCTGCCTTCGCCCCGCGTCCCGCGGGCTCGATTTCGTGGTCGTCAGCAAAATAAAAAGACCACCCGAAACGACCGGGTGGTCTTTTTATTTTGGTGGAGGCGGCGGGAATCGAACCCGCGTCCAGAAGCACTCTACAGACAGTTCTACATACTTAGCATTGTCATTTGATTTAACCTTGCCGACGCGGACGTGCACGCTTCGTCAAGACGAGTCACCTATTGTTTAACGTTTCGCCAAGTAACCCGGCGCAACGCGATTCCCTGTGAATGACCTCACTGCTGTTGCCAGCCCACCCCAGGGAAGAAGTGGTGTGAGGCTAGTCGGTTCTTAGGCGGCTAGAGCAAACTTACCGATAAACGGCTCGTTCGCAGCTTCAGTTTTTGCGTTTAAGCATTTCCGGCTGTATTTACGAGGTAACCAGTCCTCGGTATGCCCTGCGCTGCTTTGCAACCCCTGTCGAAACCAGGTCGCCCCCGTAAGCAGTAACTCGATTCTACCGCATTAGATGTGGCTGCCGTTGAAGGTTTCAAGTCCTGTCACCACAATTGCGTCTAGACGCGGAGAGCCATGTCTAACCAAGCAACTCGAGCAGCTCAAACGGGCTGGCAACAAGCGCATCGGCTGCCCAGCCGGATGGCTCTACATTTCCACAATAGCCCCATGCCGCCGCGACAGTCGCCATGCCGGCGGCCTTGCCGGCCTGTATGTCGCGCAGGTCGTCACCGACGTACCAGCATTCGCCGGGCTCAAGCTGCAATCTGCGCGCGGCCTCCAGGAGCGGCGCGGGGTGCGGTTTTGGGTGAGGCGTCGTGTCGCCAGAGATCACGCATGCTGCAGTTCCAAGCCCAATCTTCGGCACGAGGGCGTCGGTGAAGCGCGAGGCCTTGTTGGTGACAACACCCCAGGCAATGCCGCGCGCGTTGAGGCCTTCAAGTAGCTCCCGCACGCCGTCGAAGAGCGTGCTCCGAACTGCAATTGCGGCGGCGTAGTTGTCGAGGAAAGCGATACGCAAGCTTTCGTAGCCGTCGTCCGCAGGCTTGAGGCCAAAGGCAGCGCCTATCAGTCCTCGAGCGCCGGCGGAAGCCACCGGCCGCAACTGCTCGTACGGCGTAGGCGGCAGTTGTCGTTCATGACGAAGCTTGTTGACGGCGGCTGCAAGATCGGGAGCGGTATCAGCAAGGGTGCCATCGAGGTCGAACAGAATTGCGCGAGGACGGCTGAGTGTTTTGTTTGATGTCATGTCAGGGAAGAGGGCGCCGGCGAAGGTGCTCGGCATGCACGGCAATTAGTCGAGGAGTGCGCAAGCCATCATGTAATTGACGTCGGTGTTCTGGTTGAGCGAATAGATTTTGGTGACGGGATTGTAGGTCATGCCTTTCAGCGCATTGACCTGCATGCCAGCATTGCGCACGTACTCTGACAACTCGGCAGGGGTGATGAACTTTGCGTAGTCATGCGTGCCTCGCGGCAGCAGGCGAAGCAGGTATTCAGCGCCCAGCACAGCGAACAGGTAGGCCTTGGCGTTGCGGTTGATGGTTGAGAAGAAAACTGAGCCGGATGGCTTAACGAGGGCTGCGCAGGCGCGGACTATTGCAGAAGGATCCGGCACGTGTTCCAGCATTTCCATGCAGGTGACGACGTCGTAACTGCCTGGCTCCCGAGCGGCGATATCCTCGGCAGACACCAGCTCATATTTGACCTGGATTCCGGATTCGAGACTATGCAGTTCCGCTACGTTCAGTGCCTTTTTGGAAAGGTCAATTCCAGTAACGGTCGCTCCCTTCCGTGCCATGGCCTCGGCAAGGATGCCGCCGCCACATCCGATGTCGAGGACCTTACGTCCGGAAAGCGGCGCACGGGCGTTAATCCACTCGAGACGTAATGGATTAATCTCATGTAGTGGACGAAACTCGGAGCTTGGGTCCCACCAGCGGTGAGCGAGGTCGCTGAATTTTTGCAGCTCCTGGGGGTCGGCGTTGTCGTTCATGGATACATGATAGCGGTATTAAGTTAATGCGGTTGGCGCGCTGCGTTCGACGAATATAGCTAATGCTCGATAATGATTGCGACGTAAAAAAACCCCGCCGAAGCGGGGTTTTTAACTGCTGAAAATCGATTACTTGGAACGAGTTCCAACTACTTCGATTTCCACGCGACGGTTTTTAGCGCGGCCAGCAGAGGTCTTGTTGCTTGCGACCGGTTGCTTCTCGCCTTTACCTTCGGTGTACACACGGTTGGCTTCGATGCCTTTGGAAACCAGATAAGCTTTGACGGCTTCAGCGCGGCGAACCGACAGCTTCTGGTTGTAGGCGTCGGAACCGATCGAGTCGGTATGTCCAACGGCGATGATAACTTCCAGGTTCATGCCTTGCAGCTTCGAAACCAGATCATCCAGCTTTGCTTTTCCGTCCGGCTTCAGTACAGCCTTGTCGAAGTCGAAGAAGGTGTCAGCAGCAAAGGTGACTTTCTCGGAGGTCGGTGCAGGGGCAGGAGCAGGAGCAGGCGCTGGTGCAGGAGCAGGTGCGGGAGGAGGTGCCGCAACGGGCGCTTCTGCCTTCACCAGGGGACCGTCACAGCCAGGAACCGAGTCAGCCGGTGTCCAGTAGCCGGTATGCCAGCAAAGACCAAACGGATTGGTTGCAATGACGCCACGGGAGTCCTGTACGTATGCGCTGTTGGGGGTCTTCGCCATGTAATTAGTGGTCTGGGCGGATGCGGACAACGCAACGACGACTGCGGAAGCAGCGAAGACGAGCTTTACTATCTTTTTCATGTTTCTCCTCTCGGGTGAGATATCCGCAGATAAACTGCGCTACAAATTTGACAACTTGATTTCGTTGGTAGACGGATAATAGCATGCAGTTTTGCCTATCACACACGGAAACTTGGCCCCGTGCAATAAACTTAACCTCTCACCATTTTGCCACAGGCTCGTTCTGGCGGAAGAGCCTGCCAAATGCTTAGGCGGATGTTTTTGAATGAATGTCGGCTTTTAGCAACAGGGCATTTGTTTTCTGCTCAAGGCAGGTATGCAGCACGAGGTCAAATGCCGTTTGCCATGGCGTGCTAACTGATCCGCTCGTGAAAGCTTGGCAGCCTGTCGCCGTGTCGGCTTGTCGAAGTACAAACGCGGTCCGTTTTCCGGTTTTGGCGTGGCGCTGATGCGACATGCCGACGGGTGCGCGGACTCGGGCGGTCCGAATGGAAGGCGGTCGATGCATTTCTTTCAACATCTCGCGGCTTCACTGATACCACCGCCATGCCGCTGCTGCGTACCGAGTCTGCCTACTGAGTCAGCGTCCTCAGTTCGGGCGAATCAGGTATCAAACGCGCTCATAGCGTCGGAAGGGCCTCCCGCACGCGGCGGCGACTTGTCCGCAGCAGCAGGCTGAAAAGCGGGTAGCAGGGTGGACGCATGGTAAAATTGCGGGCTATTAAAGCGTGCCTCCGGCGACCTTTAAAACCACCCGTCAAGACGGGAAAGCGCCGGCTATAAAGTTGCACCTCGCCCTGTCCAAGCCAATTCGTTCAACATAAGTCAATCACGCGCCCATGGATCAATTTGCCAAAGAAACCATCCCCATCTCGCTAGAAGAGGAAATGCGCAAGAGTTATCTCGATTACGCCATGAGCGTCATCGTGGGGCGCGCGCTTCCCGATGTGAGGGATGGCTTGAAGCCGGTGCATCGTCGCGTGCTTTTCGCCATGCATGAAATGAACAACGTCTGGAATCGTCCTTACGTCAAATGCGCACGCGTGGTTGGCGAGACGATGGGTAAATACCATCCGCATGGCGATGCGTCCATTTACGACACGCTGGTGCGGATGGCTCAGCCGTTCTCGCTGCGCTATATGCTGGTGGACGGGCAGGGCAACTTCGGCTCGGTCGACGGCGACAGCGCCGCGGCGATGCGTTATACAGAGTGCCGGCTCGACAAGATCGCCGGCGAAATGCTCGCCGACATCGATAAGGAAACTGTCGATTTCGTTCCAAACTACGACGGCAAGGAGAAGGAGCCGTCGGTACTGCCAAGCCGCATTCCGAACCTCTTGATCAACGGTTCGTCGGGCATTGCCGTGGGCATGGCAACCAACATTCCGCCGCATAACATCACTGAAGTCATCAACGGCGCGTTGCACGTGCTGAGCAATAACGACTGCACCGTCGATGAGCTGATCGAAATTATCCCCGCGCCGGACTTTCCGACGGCCGGCGTCATTTATGGCGTCTCAGGTGTACGCGACGGTTATCGTACCGGGCGCGGCCGTGTCGTCATGCGCGCCAAGACCCACTTTGAGGAATACGGCAAGGAAAGCCGCATCGCCATCATCGTCGACGAGTTGCCGTATCAGGTAAACAAGAAATCACTGCTGGAACGCATCGCCGAGCTCGTGCGCGACAAGAAGCTGGAAGGCATTTCAGATATTCGCGACGAGTCCGACAAATCCGGCATGCGCGTTGTCATCGAGCTTAAGCGCGGTGAAGTGCCCGAGGTTGTGCTCAACAACCTTTATAAGCAGACCCAGTTGCAGGACACCTTCGGCATGAATATGGTGGCCCTGGTGGATGGCCAGCCGAAGCTGCTGAACCTGAAACAGATGCTGGAGTGCTTCCTGTCGCATCGGCGCGAGGTGGTCACGCGTCGCACCGTGTTTGAATTGCGCAAGGCGCGGGAGCGCGGACACGTATTGGAAGGTCTGGCGGTAGCGCTCGCCAACATCGACGACTTCATCGCAATCATCAAGGCGGCGCCGACGCCGCCTGTTGCGAAAAGCGAGTTGATGGCTCGCTCGTGGGATTCATCGGTGGTGCGCGAGATGCTGGCCCGCACGGGCGAGGGAAATTCCGCCGGCATCGAGGCATTCCGTCCAGAAAATCTGCCACGCCACTACGGCATCCAGGCCGACGGCATGTACCGTCTCTCCGATGACCAGGCTCAGGAAATTCTGCAGATGCGCCTCCAGCGCCTGACCGGGCTGGAGCAGGACAAGATCGTCAACGAGTACAAGGAAGTCATGTCGCAGATCGCCGATCTGCTAGACATTCTCGCCAGGCCGGAACGCGTGACCACGATCATCACCGAAGAGCTGACGGCGGTGCGCAATGAATATGGCGAAGGTGCGAAGGATGGTCGCCGCTCGCGGATCGAGTTGAACGCGACTGACCTCGGCACCGAGGACTTGATCACGCCGCAGGACATGGTGGTTACCCTTTCGCATACCGGCTATATGAAGTCGCAGCCTGTCTCGGAATACCGTGCACAGAAGCGTGGCGGTCGCGGCAAGCAGGCGATGGCGACCAAGGAAGATGACTGGATCGACCAGCTTTTCATCGCCAACACCCACGACTACATTTTGTGCTTCAGCAACCGCGGCCGTCTGTACTGGCTCAAGGTGTGGGAAGTGCCGCAGGGCTCCCGCAACTCGCGCGGCAGGCCGATCGTTAACATGTTCCCGTTGCAAGACGGCGAAAAAATCACGGTGGTGCTGCCGCTTTCGGGCGAAAACAGGGTCTTCCCGGAAGACCGCTACATCTTCATGGGCACCAGCCTTGGCACTGTCAAGAAAACGCCGCTGTCGGACTTCAGCAATCCACGCAAGGCAGGCATCATTGCGGTGGACCTCGATGAAGGCGATTTCCTGATCGGCGCAGCGCTCACCGATGGCAAGCACGACGTGATGATGTTCTCCGACGCCGGCAAGGCAGTGCGCTTCGATGAAAATGACGTACGACCGATGGGCCGCACGGCGCGTGGCGTGCGCGGCATGTATCTGGAAGAGGGGCAGCAGGTCATCGCGCTTCTCGTTGCCGAGAATGAGCAACAGTCCGTCTTGACCGCAACCAGAAACGGCTTCGGCAAGCGGACTCCAATCGGCGAATATACTCGTCATGGCCGCGGCACCAAGGGCATGATCGCCATTCAGACCAGCGAGCGCAACGGCAAGGTTGTGGCTGCGACACTGGCGGATGCGACCGACGAAATCATGTTGATCACCACCAACGGCGTGCTGATCCGTACCCGTGTTTCTGAGATCCGTGAAATGGGACGCGCCACGCAAGGTGTCACCCTCATCGCGATTGAAGATGGTACGCATTTGTCCGGACTGCAGCGGATCGTGGAGTCCGATGTGGGAGAAGAGAACGGCGAAGCGAACGGCGAAGTAAACGGCGAAGTAAACGGCGAAGCGAACGGTGACGTGAAAGATGAAACGAACGGCGAAGCAAAGGACGAAGCGAACGGTGGCACCGACGAGCTTTAAGCCAACGGAGCCGCATTGCTGCGCGACGCCTCGCTTCCAGGTAACCGGAAGCCATCAATGCAGGAACGCATGATTGACGACAAACTGAAACCTCTTCGCGAGCGCATTGATGCGCTCGACCAGGAAATCCTTGATCTGCTGAGCGAGCGTGCTCGTATTGCGCAGGCAGTGGGACATGTAAAAGCCGAAACCGGGGCGCCGGTGTTCCGTCCAGAGCGCGAAGCCGAAGTATTGCGCAACGTGGCAACCCGCAACCCGGGGCCGCTTGCCGGTTGCGATGTTCAAAACGTATTTCGAGAAATCATGTCGGCTTGTCGCGCCCTCGAAAAGCGCGTGACGGTGGCCTATCTTGGCCCCAACGGCACCTTCAGCGAGCAAGCGGTCTATCTGCAATTCGGGCATGCGGTGGAAAGCCTTCCCTGCACATCGATCGACGAAGTGTTTCGGTCCGTCGAGGCTGGTACTGCCGACTTCGGCGTAGTGCCAGTGGAGAACTCAACCGAGGGTGCGGTCAACCGTACTCTCGATCTGCTATTGCAGACCACCCTCACCATCAGTGGCGAATTGTCGCTGCCCGTGCATCACAGTCTCATGACGGCCAGCGGCAACATGGACGGCATCACGCAGATCCGTGCGCACTCTCAGGCTTTGGCACAGTGCCAAACCTGGTTGAATCAACACTTTCCCAATATAGAGCGCCATGCGGTGGCTTCCAACGGCGAGGCGGCGCGCATGGCAAGCGAGGACCACAGTGTGGCCGCGATTGCCGGCGAAATCGCGGGACAAAAATTCAACTTGCAAGTGGTGAAGGCGCACATTCAGGACGATCCGCATAATCGCACCCGGTTCGCCGTGGTGGGACGCCTGCTGACCGGTTCCAGCGGCAAGGACCAGACATCCCTCGTGCTGTCGGTGCCTAATCGCGCCGGCGCCGTGTACAACCTTTTGGCGCCGCTGGCCAAACACGGTGTCTCAATGACCCGTTTCGAATCCCGCCCTGCAAGAATGGGCACGTGGGAGTACTACTTCTACGTCGACGTCGAAGGCCATGCCAGCGACGCCAAGGTGGCCAACGCACTGGCCGAACTGAAAGACAATGCCGCATTCTTCAAGCTGCTGGGTTCCTACCCGTCCGGCCTCTGAACTTTCAGTCGGTCCCTTTTTGAATCATCCGGAAAATTCTCTCTCCATCATGTCCCATCAACTCGGTCCAGACTACGTTCGTGCCATAGCCCCCTATCAGGGCGGCAAACCCATTTCCGAAGTTGCGCGCGAGTTCGGTCTCGATGAGTCGACCATCGTGAAGCTGGCGTCCAACGAGAACCCGCTTGGCTTGCCAGAGTCGGCGAGGCTTGCCATGCTGGCCGCATTCCCGGAACTGGCGCGTTACCCCGATTCCAACGGATTTGAGCTCAAGGCCGCCATCTCAAAAAAATACGGTGTGCCGGCCGACTGGATCACGCTTGGCAATGGCAGCAACGACATCCTTGAACTCGCTGCCCATGCCTTGGTGGCGCCAGGACAGGCTGTCGTGTATTCGCAATATTCTTTCGCGGTCTACCCGCTCGCAACCCAGGCCGTCGGTGCTCGGGCGATCGTAGTGCCCGCAAAGAATTTTGGACATGACCTCGCCGCCATGGCAGAAGCCGTCACTGCGGACACGCGCCTGGTTTTCATTGCAAATCCGAACAACCCCACAGGTACCTTTGCACCGGCGGCCGAGCTCGAAGCATTCCTTAAACGCGTGCCATCTCATGTGGTGGTGGTACTGGACGAGGCTTACAACGAATTCCTCGCCGCTGACCTGCAATACGACTCGATCGCGTGGGTGCGGCGCTATCCCAACCTCCTCGTTTCGCGCACTCTATCGAAAGCGTATGGACTAGCAGGCCTGCGCGTCGGCTTCGGTATTTCCCAACCGGAATTGGCGGATCTGCTGAACCGCATTCGCCAGCCCTTCAACGTGAATTCGATGGCGCAGGCCGCGGCGATCGCTGCGCTGACCGACGTGGCATTCCTGAAGAAGAGCGCGGAGGTGAATGCCGCGGGATACCGCCAGCTGACGGAGGCTTTCCAAGCGCTCGATCTTGAATATGTGCCGTCCTTCGGCAACTTTGTGCTGGTGCGGGTAGGCACGGACGACGGGGCCGGTGCGCGCATCAACCTGGCGCTGCTGCAGCAAGGCGTCATCGTACGGCCCGTTGGCAATTACGGCTTACCGCAATGGCTGCGCATTTCGATTGGGCTGCCTGAGGAAAATGCGGCATTCATTGCCGCCCTAAAAAAGGCGCTTGCACGGTGAAAAAGGAACGCAAGCTTGTGATCGCAGGCGTTGGCCTGATCGGTGGCTCGTTTGCACTCGCGCTGCGGAAGCAGAATGCGTTTGAACGCATCGTGGGTATCGGACGCTCCACAGCCACCTTGGTTCGCGCGCGAGAACTCGGCATTATTGACGAAGCGGCTGCTTCAGTCGCCGAGGCTCTGGAAGGGGCCGACCTCGTATTGATCGCAGCGCCCGTTGCACAGACCGAAGCGATCCTCGCCTTGATCCGCCCGCACCTGCGGCCGGGAACCATCGTGACGGACGCCGGCAGCACCAAGACCGATGTCGTCGCTGCGGCGCGCCGCGCGCTTGGCGAGAAGATTGGCCAATTCGTGCCCGGACATCCTATCGCTGGCCGCGAAATGAACGGGCCAGAGGCCGCAATGCCGGACCTGTACCGCGGCAAGAAAGTCATCTTGACGCCCCTGACGGAAAACGCCGTGAAGGATGTCGAATACGTCGGCGCCACCTGGGAAGCCTGCGGTGCGAAGATTCACCGTCTGACGCCTGAAGAGCACGACCGCGTATTTGCAGCGGTCAGCCATCTGCCGCATTTGCTGGCCTATGCCCTGGTCGACGATATCGCCGGCAAGCCGCACGCCGAATTACTGTTTCAGTACGCCGCCAGCGGGTTTCGCGATTTCACCCGCATTGCGGCCTCGTCGCCTGAGATGTGGCGCGACATAACGCTCGCCAATTCGGCCGCGCTTCTGCAGGAACTCGATGCTTATCTGGCGCGCCTGCAAAGTCTGCGCGGCCATCTCGTATCGGGAAATGGCGCGGCGATCGAAGCGGTTTACGCCAATGCCCAGCGGGCGCGCCTCAACTGGAGTGTGTCCATCGAGTCGGCGGAAAAACAGGTGCGCCAAGGTGGCGAGTCATGAAACACTATCCTCGATATATTGATTTGCAGCCAGCAACGCGGGCGCGCGGCACAGTGCAACTCCCGGGCTCGAAAAGCATTTCAAACCGCATCCTGTTGCTGGCGGCGCTAGCATCCGGCACCACCGATATCCGCCAGCTTCTCGCATCCGACGATACCCATGTCATGCTCATGGCGCTGCAAAAGCTCGGGGTGCAGTGGGAGCAGATCGACGCATCGCAAGACTATACGGTGCATGGTGTCGATGGCGTCCTCCCGGTGCACCAGGCTGACCTGTTCATGGGGAACGCCGGCACTGCGATACGGCCACTGACAGCAGCGCTGGCCGTTATGGGCGGTGATTTCACTTTGCATGGCGTTTCTCGCATGCACGAGCGCCCAATCGGCGACCTCGTTGATGCGTTGAACGCCGTCGGCGCGCGCATCAGTTACACCGGTGAGCCGGGTTACCCGCCGCTGCATATACAGCGCGGCCATGTCGTCGCGGAGTCAATCCAGGTGCGCGGCAATGTTTCGAGCCAGTTCCTGACTGCCTTGCTCATGGCGTCGCCTTTCATTGCGCGCGATGCCGCGCTTGAAATCAACGTCGTGGGCGAGCTTATATCGCGACCCTATATCGAAATCACGCTGAACCTGATGCAGAGATTCGGTGTGCAGGTTGAACGGCGTGAATGGCAGTCTTTCACCGTGCATCCTGGACAACATTACAGGAGCCCCGGGAAGATATTGGTCGAGGGCGACGCGTCCTCCGCTTCCTACTTTTTGGCGGCGGGCGCCATAGCCGGCGGGCCGGTCCGGGTCGAAGGCGTCGGACGCGACAGCATCCAGGGAGATGTCCGTTTCGTCGAGGCCCTGCAGGCGATGGGGGCAGACGTGGAGCTTGGCGACAACTGGATCGAGGCCACGGCCCGCGGCCCGCTCCGCGCGATTGACATGGACTTCAACCACATACCTGATGCCGCAATGACGATTGCGGTGGTCGCCCTGTATGCCGAGGGCACCTCCACCTTGCGCAACATTGGAAGCTGGCGCGTCAAAGAGACCGACCGCCTTGCCGCCGTGGCAACGGAGTTACGGAAGCTTGGCGCCGCGGTGGAGGAGGGCACCGATTACCTGCGCATTACGCCGCCGGCCGAAATACAGGCGGCATCCATCGACACCTACGACGACCATCGCATGGCCATGTGCTTTTCACTGGCCTCGCTCGACGGTGTGGTACGCCGCGGCAACCGTATCCGGATCAAGGATCCTGCATGTGTCGCGAAAACCTTTCCGGATTATTTCGAGACCTTCGCCCGCGTCGCCATTGAGCCACGCGCGCCCGATCTTGTGCTTACCCCCGGCTGAACTCACGCGACATTCAAATGACTTCCAGTAACGTTCCCGTCATCGCGATTGATGGACCGACCGCTTCGGGCAAGGGGACGGTGGCTCAACGGGTCTCCGAGCGCCTTGGTTTTCACTACCTGGACTCCGGGGCCCTCTACCGCCTGACCGCGCTGTCGGCCTTGCGCCACGGCACGCCCCTTCATGACGAGCACGCGCTTGCGAAGTTGGCGGCTGGACTTAACTGTTCCTTTGTTTCGGACAGCATTTACCTCGCCCACGAAGATGTGGCCGACGCTATTCGCGCCGAAGAGGTTGGCAACGCCGCTTCCCGGATTGCGACCTTGCCGCAAGTCCGCCATTCACTCGTCGGCCTCCAACTTGGGTTTTGCAAGGGGCCGGGACTGGTGGCTGACGGCCGCGACATGGGAACTGTGATCTTCCCCAATGCGGTGCTGAAAGTGTTCCTTACCGCCAGCCCGGAAGCGCGCGCCGAACGACGGTATAAGCAATTGATTGGCAAAGGCTTTTCTGCTACGATACGAGACCTTCTAAAGGATTTGCAAGAGCGCGACGCGCGCGACGCGAACCGTTCTGTTTCACCCCTCAAACCGGCCGAAGGTGCGCATATTCTCGATACTTCGGACATGACGGTCGATCAGGCCGTAAGTCAGGTTTTGGCGTGGTATGCGGAGATCCGGAAGCGGACCTGAAATTCGACGAGAAAGTCTGGTCGAATACGGGGACCAACGCGGACTATCGGGCACCAGCGTGTGGGCGCGGAAGCGTAGTCGAATTCGCCGTCATGCCGGATTTGACGCAGATGCTGCGATTGGTCCGGATGTGCCATGGTCGGTCCTCTTAATGTGAAACGTCGTCGTTGCAGTTGTCCCTGACGCCGGTTTCCTTGTTGTCGTTGTCGTTGTCGTTGTTTTGCAGTCGTTGTCGTATCGGGTGCCCAGTCTTGCCAGACGTTCCGAGCAGTTTCGGTCGGTGAAATTTGGGTATTGAACAACCTTCTCCCAGTTTCTGACGTATCTCGCGCCGGACTGGCTAACCTCTCAAACCTATGTCAACTGTTGCTGCTACCTCCCCGTCACCTTCCGGTATGGAAAGCTTTGCCGCGCTATTCGAGGAATCCTTGTCCCGCCAGGACATGCGTTCCGGCGAAGTCATCTCCGCGGAAGTAGTCCGCCTCGATCACAATTTTGTGATCGTCAACGCGGGCCTGAAGTCGGAAGCATTCATCCCCATTGAAGAATTCAAGAACGACAACGGCGAACTCGAAGTCAACGTTGGAGACTTTATCTCCGTTGCGATCGAGTCGCTCGAAAACGGATTCGGCGACACCATCCTGTCGCGCGACAAGGCCAAGCGCCTCGCCTCGTGGCTC
Organism: Herminiimonas sp.; assembly: GCA_028292265.1. Classification (GTDB taxonomy): domain Bacteria; phylum Pseudomonadota; class Gammaproteobacteria; order Burkholderiales; family Burkholderiaceae_D; genus JAQGMR01. The sequence goes on along the minus strand of JAQGMR010000059.1, from coordinate 2,277 downwards.
TCGCTTGAAAAAGCGATGGAGTCCGGCGAGATCGTTACCGGCACCGTCAACGGCAAGGTCAAGGGCGGCCTCACCGTCCTGACCAACGGCATTCGCGCCTTCCTGCCAGGTTCACTGGTGGACACGCGCCCTGTCAAGGACACCACGCCGTACGAAGGCAAGACCCTGGAATTCAAGGTCATCAAGCTTGATCGCAAGCGCAACAACGTCGTGCTATCCCGCCGCGCAGTGGTGGAAGCGTCGATGGGTGAAGAGCGCGCCAAGCTGATGGAAACCTTGAAGGAAGGCACCATCGTTACCGGTATCGTCAAGAACATCACCGACTACGGCGCGTTCGTGGACCTCGGTGGCATTGATGGCCTGCTGCACATCACCGATCTGGCATGGCGTCGTGTGCGTCACCCGTCGGAAGTTTTGTCCGTTGGCCAGGAAATCACTGCCAAGGTCCTCAAGTACGATCAAGAGAAGAACCGCGTTTCGCTCGGCGTCAAGCAACTCGGCGACGATCCATGGACCGGTCTGTCACGTCGTTATCCGCAAGGCACCCGTCTGTTCGGCAAGGTTACCAACCTCACCGACTACGGCGCATTCGTGGAAGTCGAGCAGGGTATCGAAGGCCTGGTCCACGTCTCAGAAATGGACTGGACCAACAAGAACGTCGCACCGAACAAGGTTGTTCAGCTGGGTGACGAAGTCGAAGTCATGGTCCTCGAGATCGACGAAGAGCGTCGTCGCATCAGCCTCGGCATGAAGCAATGCAAGCCGAACCCGTGGGATGATTTCGCGATCTCGCACAAGAAGGGCGACAAGGTCCACGGCGCCATCAAGTCTATTACCGACTTCGGCGTCTTCATCGGCCTGGCTGGCAACATCGACGGTCTCGTGCATCTGTCCGATCTGTCCTGGACCGAGAGTGGCGAAGAAGCTGTCCGCCGGTTCAAGAAGGGCGACGAGCTGGAAGCCATCGTGCTGGCGATCGATGTTGAGCGTGAACGTGTATCGCTCGGCGTCAAGCAGCTTGAAGGCGACCCGTTCAACAACTTCGCAGCCATGAATGACAAGGGGGCCATCGTTAACGGCACCGTGAAATCGGTGGAGCCGAAGGGCGCCGTGATCCAGCTTTCCGAGGAAGTCGAAGGTTATCTGCGTGCGTCGGAACTCTCACGTGATCGCGTGGAAGATGCTGGCACGCACCTGAAGGTTGGTGACAAGGTCGAAGCGATGGTTATCAACATCGATCGCAAGGCCCGCAGCATCCAGCTGTCGATCAAGGCGAAAGACAACATCGAGACGCAGGACGCAATGCAAAAGATGTCATCCGACTCCAATGCAGCGTCGGGCACTACCAGTCTCGGTGCACTGTTAAAAGCCAAGCTCGATAACAAGAACTGAGCAGGCGTCTGACAGTCGGCGAACGATAATCTGCTAAACACGGAAATCAGGGTTGCAATGACAAAGTCGGAGTTGATTGCCCGTTTGGCTGAACGTTATCCGCAGCTGGTTGCAAAGGATGCGGATTACGCGGTCAAGACGATTCTTGATGCGATGACCGAGGCCCTGTCCACCGGGCAGCGCATCGAGATCCGCGGGTTTGGCAGTTTTGCGCTAAACAGTCGTCCACCTCGTATTGGCCGCAACCCCAAGTCAGGCGACAAGGTGATGGTCCCCGAAAAACGGGTCCCGCACTTCAAGCCAGGCAAGGATTTGCGCGAGAGAGTGGACGCAACAGTTGGGCAGCCGATCAAGGAAGATTGACCAGCCAGCAGACGATAAAGCACTATGAAAACGGCATCTTCGGATGCCGTTTTTTTTAGCCGTTTCGGGCGCTGGCTCACGGACACGTTCTCAAGCGCGCCGCGAAAAGCCGCTTCGCACACTGCCAAACTGAGGCTGGCTTTTAAGTCGCTCCAAGCGTCAGCGGAGGCGAAACGGAATTAGATGCGGGAGTTTGCACCGACGTTGACGTTCACGTTGTAGCTTCCCCTGCCTTTGTAGTTGACTCATGCCTTGCCTTGCCCTTGCCCTTGCCCTTGCCTTGCCCTTGCCTTGCCCTTGCAGTTGCCCTTGCATGCGCCTTTGACGTATCCCCCGTTGTATGCCGCCACGACGGCGGTACGGAAATCGGATAAGAAGTGGCGGCTGTCTGAGCTGAGCGAGTTTCCGCCGCTTCCCGATTTCGGTGCCGACGGCGTGGGAACCCCGCGCAGCGGGGCGGCAGACCCGGGCCGCCTTTTCTTGGTTCCGTTCTTTTGGCGGAGCAAAAGAATGAACCCGGTC
>JAQGMR010000043.1 GCA_028292265.1 Herminiimonas sp. | reverse complement strand
CTACGACACGGTGCGCCACATCGAAAAGCGGCTGGCCGATACGGCGCCGAAAGACGATCTAGGCCTGCCCGACATCCAGCTGCTGCTGACCGAGGAACTGGCGGTCATCGACAACCTGTCCGGCAAGCTTTACCTGATAGTCTATGCGGACCCGACCCAGGCCGAAGCCTTCCCGCGCGCACGCCGGCGCCTGCACGACCTGCGCGCGATGCTGCGCCGGGCAGTCGATGCGCCGGTGACGTCGGCCTCGGTGCGCACCGACTCTGTGCGCGACTTCGACAAGACCGCCTACCTGGAGGCCGTGGCCCGCGCCAAGGAATACATCATGGCCGGCGACCTGATGCAGGTCCAGATCGGCCAGCGCCTCTCCAAGCCCTATGTCGATTCGCCGCTGTCTCTATATCGGGCGCTACGCTCGCTGAATCCGTCGCCCTACATGTACTTCTACAATTTCGGCGACATGCAGATAGTCGGCGCCTCGCCAGAAATCCTGGTGCGTAATGAAACCCTCGGTGAGGGCACGAAAAAGGTCACAATTCGGCCTCTCGCCGGCACCCGTCCGCGCGGCCAGACCCCGGAACGCGATGCCGAGCTCGCGACTGAACTGCTAGCCGACCCGAAAGAGATCGCCGAGCATGTCATGCTGATTGACCTTGCGCGCAACGACATTGGCCGCATTGCAAAAATCGGCAGCGTCAAGGTGACCGACAAGTTCGCCATCGAGAAATACTCGCATGTTCAACACATCGTCTCCAATGTCGAGGGGCAGTTGAAGGCCGGCATGTCGAATCTGGACGTACTGCGGGCCACCTTCCCGGCCGGCACGCTTTCCGGTGCACCGAAAGTACGCGCCATGGAAATCATCGACGAACTCGAACCAGTCAAGCGCGGCATTTATGGCGGCGCCTGTGGGTATCTGTCCTTTGGCGGCGAAATGGACCTCGCCATCGCGATCCGCACCGGCGTTATCAAGGACGGCATGCTCTATGTGCAAGCCGCCGCCGGCATCGTTGCCGACTCGGTGCCTGAAATGGAATGGCAGGAAACCGAGAACAAGGCGCGCGCCGTGCTGCGCGCAGCCGAGCAGGTGCAAGACGGCCTGGATGGAGGGCTCTGACATGCTGCTCATGATCGACAATTACGACTCATTCACGTACAACCTGGTGCAGTATTTCGGTGAACTCGGTGAAGAGGTGCGCACCTTTCGCAACGATGAAATCACGCTCGACCAGATTGCAGCAATGAAGCCGGACCGCATCTGCATTTCACCGGGCCCCTGCTCTCCGCACGAAGCTGGCGTGTCCGTGTCGCTCTTGCAGCGTTTCGCTGGCGAGTTGCCCCTGCTTGGCGTGTGCCTCGGCCATCAAGCCATTGGCGCTGCCTTCGGCGGCAAGGTCGTCCGGGCGCAGCAGGTGTTACACGGAAAAACCTCCCCACTGCATCACACGGGAGTCGGTGTGTTCAAGGACCTGCCGAATCCGTACACGGTCATCCGCTATCACTCTCTCGCAATCGAGCGCAGTTCACTGCCCGACTGCCTGGAAGTCACGGCATGGACTGACGATGGCGAGATCATGGGCGTCCGCCACAAGCAGTTCAATGTGCAAGGCGTGCAGTTCCATCCGGAGTCGATCCTGACCGAGCATGGCCATGCACTTCTCAAGAATTTTCTTGCCGCCTGACCCATGAAAATAATCGAACCCGGAGCCGCCATGACCATTACTCCCCAGGAAGCCCTACTTCGCTGCATCGACCACCGTGAAATCTTCCACGACGAGATGCTCTCGCTGTTTCGTACCATCATGAGCGGCGAAATGTCGCCGGTGATGATCGCAGCGCTCACAGTCGGTCTGCGCGTCAAGAAGGAAACCATCGGTGAAATCGCCGCCGCGGCGCAAGTCATGCGCGAGTTCGCCACCAAGGTGCCGCTGGCAGACACCACCAACCTGCTCGACATCGTGGGCACCGGCGGTGACGGCGCGCACACCTTCAACATTTCCACCGCCTCCATGTTCGTGGCCGCCGCCGCTGGGGCGCGCGTCGCCAAGCATGGCGGACGCAGCGTGTCCTCGTCCTCCGGTAGCGCCGATGTGCTCGAAGCCTTCGGCGCACAGATCAACCTCTCGCCGGAAAAAGTGGCCGAGTCCATCGCTGAAACCGGCATTGGCTTCATGTTTGCGCCGAACCACCATGCCGCCATGAAGCACGCGGCACCGGTTCGCAAGGAACTTGGCGTGCGCACCATTTTCAATATCCTTGGCCCGCTCACCAATCCGGCCGGTGCGCCGCACGTGCTGATGGGCGTGTTTCATCCGGACCTCGTCGGCATCCAGGTCCGCGTGCTGCAGCGGCTTGGCGCGAAACACGCGCTTGTCGTATGGGGCCGCGACAACATGGATGAGGTCTCGCTTGGCGCGGGCACCATGGTGGGTGAACTGGTCAACGGCGAAATCCGCGAGTATGAAATCCATCCGGAGGACTATGGGCTGCAGATGGTTGCAAGCCGCAACCTGAAGGTGGCAAGCGCAGTGGAATCGAAAGAACGCATCCTCGAAGCACTTGGCAATGTTGACGGCGCTGCACGTGAAATCGTCGCCCTCAATGCCGGCACCGCGCTCTACGCAGCCGGCAAGGCGGGCTCCATTGCAGAAGGGCTCGCGACGGCGCGCGAAACGATTGCTTCCGGCGCGGCACGCGACAAGCTCGACCAATTCATACGCGTCACACAACGCCTTGGCGCACCTTAGCAAGTTGAGAACGAGCCAACCATGTCCGATATTCTAGAGAAAATCCTCGACGTTAAAGCGGACGAAGTCGCCGCCGCGAAGAAGCAGCGCGATCTGGCGAGCCTGCGCCGGGAAGTTGAATCCGACAAGGATGCACGCGCCGGCCTGCGCGGATTCGAGGCGGCGCTGCGCACAAAAATTGTGGCCGGCCAGGCCGGTGTCATCGCGGAAGTGAAGAAGGCGTCGCCGTCCAAAGGCGTCTTGCGTCCCGACTTCAAGCCAGCGGAAATCGCGCAAAGCTATGCCGCCAATGGCGCCGCATGTCTCTCGGTGCTGACGGATGAAAAGTTTTTTCAGGGCGCCCCCGCCTTCTTGCAGCAAGCTCGCGCCGCCTGCTCCTTGCCCGCGTTGCGCAAGGACTTCATGATCGACCCCTACCAGGTGTATCAAGCCCGCTCATGGGGCGCAGACTGCATCTTGCTGATCGTCGCAGCGCTTGACCACGGCTTGATGGCGGAACTCGAAGCCTGTGCCCATGAACTGGGCATGGCAGTGTTGGTGGAAGTGCACGACGCGATTGAATTGAAGGCCGCCCTGCGCCTCAAGACCAATCTGATGGGCGTCAACAACCGCAACTTGCGCACCTTCGAAACTTCATTGCAAGGCACGCTTGATTTGCTGCCGCAGATACCGCCAGAACGCCTCGTCGTTACCGAATCAGGAATCCGCACTTCCGACGATGTAAAACGCATGCGCGACGCCGACGTGAACGCATTTCTGGTGGGTGAGGCGTTCATGCGCGCACCCGATCCGGGCGTCGAACTGGCGCGGCTGTTCGGCTAGCGGTGGCAACCGACAGGCTGTTTGGCTCGCCTTGCAAGCCAGCGGCGCCTGGGTGTTCCGCTAACCCTTCCAGCTCACCGCGCCTCTGCTGCGGCAGGCCGTTCGGCCAACAGACTTTTCAGTCTTCCCGACCGAGCCACGCCGCGCGCAAGCGCCTGACTGCCGCGCGGCTATCTTCTAAAGTGAGCTCCCACTGCGGCGCAGGGTCGCCCGCCAGCACAACCGAAAATTCCATCAGCTCGTCGCGCCGGAACACATGCAGCCGAGCGGACTGGCCGCTACCGTAGCGTCCCAGTAGCGCATCCAGATTGGTCGCCGTCACGCGCAAACCATCGATCGCCATCAATATGTCGCCCGCCGACAGGCCGGCCCGATGTCCCGCACCGCCTTCATACACATTCGCCAATTTGCAATCGCTGCCGTCGCGCGTGGTGCGTACGCCCAGAGCCGCCTTGCCACGCTTCTCCGACTTGCGCTTGTCGGTCAACACAACACCCATCCCGGGCAGCAATTTATCGAGCGGCAGGTCATCGATGCCTCTCACGTAGCGGTCGAAGAAGCGCTTGAGTTTCAGGCCCGTCACCTCGTCCGCCAGCGCCTCTACCTCCGACGCACTGACGCCGAGTCCGCTCGATTCCTCACTGCCAAAAAAGTCACGGCCATATCGCTCCCACAGCGCGCGCATCAGATCGTCCAGAGACCGCTTGCCGCGGGTGCCACTGCGTATGGTGAGATCAAGCGCCAATCCAACCAGCGAGCCCTTGGTGTAATAGCTCACGATTGAATTCGGCGCATTCTCGTCCTGGCGGTAGTATTTCACCCAGGCGTCGAAGCTCGATTCCGCCACACTCTGCTTGGTCCGGCCGCTTCCGCGCAGCACGCCGTTGATGGTCTTCGCCAGCAGCTTCAAATACGCTTCCGGGTCGATCGATCCCGCACGCACCAGCATCAGGTCATCGTAATAACTTGTGAAGCCTTCGAACAGCCACAGCAGCGAGGTGTAGTTCTCGGTCTGAAGCGCATAGGGCGCGAACTCGGCCGGCTTGATGCGCTTGACGTTCCAGGTGTGGAAGTATTCATGGCTGCACAGCCCAAGATAGGTTCGATAACCTTCGCTCAATTCCTTGCGTCCGAGCACCGGCAAATCCGCGCGCGCGCAGATCAGCGCTGTGGAGGCCCGGTGCTCCAGCCCGCCATAGCCATCACCCACCGCCAGCGTCATGAAGACATAGCGCTCCATCGGCGCCCGCCGACTCTTCGGCTCGAACAGCGCGATCTGCGCGCTGCAGATTTTCTTCAGGTCGGCGCAGAGGCGCTCCATGTCAAGGTTTGGCACGCGTCCGGTAATGACCACGTCATGCGGCACGCCATGCGCCTTGAAGGTGGCGAGGGCGAAGTCGCCCATCTCCACCGGGTGGTCGATCAACTCATCGTAATTGGCCGCGATATAGGTACCGAACCCATAGCGGCGCGCGCCCTGCTCGCGAAGCGCAGTGGCGACCCGCCAACCAGCACAGGCTTCGCCCTGCGGCTGCTGGATGTCCACCACATGCTGCCGATCTTCCTGCCCTATTGCGCGCAAAAAAACGCTGGTGCCGTTGAAGAACCCATGGGTCTGGTCCAGATGGGCCGCCCGCACTGACAAGTCCCATGCATAGACTTCGTAGTGCAACAGTAGCGGCCCGTCGCAACTCGCAGCTTGCCAGGTGTGCTTGTCCAGCTTGCGCAAGACGACCGGCTTGCCGTCGCATTCGCCCCGTATCCGGACGATGTTGCGCGCGAACTCGCGAATCATGTAGCTGCCTGGGATCCAGGCCGGCAATGCGACGATCTGTCCCTCTGGCGCCGGCGTCGGCACGGTCATGCGGACTGCAAACAGGTGCGCCGCGAGGTCGCTGGCAACAATCGAATACTGTACCGCGGCACTCTGTGAAGCGGTACGCCTTGCTGCAGCGCTCTTTCCGGTTTCCCGCTTGCCTGCTTCCCCATTGCCGGTTGCCTGCTTTCCCGTTGGGCGCTTTCCGGTTGTGCTCTTGTCCGTTGCGTACTCATGGGCAGCACTTTGTAGCGCGGCACTCTGTACCGCGCCGCTTCGTCCCGGCGCGCTGGTCCCCATTCCACCCGCAACCTTGCGCCTTGCTTCACCCCCAGTCACCGCTTGACCATGCGCTTCGCGCGCCGCGCTTACTGTGCCCTGCTTCGATTCGTCCATGTGTCCTTGCCAAATAGCGTTGTGTTCCACAGAAGGCTACGACGATTTGACACTCGTCTGTTCCAAATACACGAGCCAGCCTGGCCGTAATACCGTGCAATCACTGCCCGAGAGCCTCGAACCGCGCAGCCCACCCGGCGTTGACGTTCACCACCAGTCGCCCCCGAACCTTCCCAGCCAATATTTCCGGCGCTTTCAGCAAAGCTTCGGCCAGCCCGATTTCTTGCGTAATGGCCCCCAGCTTTTTTTCATCCAGTTCGCGCGCCAATGCATCCCACGCCGCCACGCGCTTCGCCTTCGGCGCCATCACACTGTCGATACCGATCAGACGCACCGCCCGCAAGATAAAGGGAGCCACCGACGCCGGAAAATCCAGTCCCTGCGCCAGCCCGCACGCCGCCACTACGCCGCCATAGCGGGTTTGCGCCACGGCGTTAACCAGGGTATGCGACCCAACCGAATCCACCACGCCAGCCCAACGCTCTTTTTGCAACGGCTTGCCCGGCGCCGACAGCGCCGCGCGGTCCATCACTTCTGCAGCGCCGAGCGCTTTGAGGTATTCCGCTTCCTGCATTTTGCCGGTCGATGCAACCACCTTATAGCCCCGCGCCGAAAGAATCGCGATGGCTACGCTGCCCACGCCACCGGAAGCACCGGTCACCAATATCTCGCCACTGTCCTTGCCCACGCCCTGTTCCTGCAGCGCTGTGGCGCACAGCATGGCTGTATAGCCTGCAGTGCCGATTGCCATCGCCGTGCGCGCCGACATACCGGCCGGCCGCCGGATCAGCCAATCGCCTTTAAGTTTCGCGTGGCCGGCCAGGCATCCCATGTGGTTCTCGCCAACGCCCCAGCCATTCAGTATGAAAAGGTCGCCCGGCTTCCAGTCCGGATGGTCAGACGCAATCACCTCGCCCGCGCCGTCTATGCCTGGAATCATCGGCCATTTCCGTACCACAGGCGACTTGCCTGTGATGGCAAGACCGTCCTTGAAATTCAGTGTGGAGTAGTCAACCCGTACACTAACGTCGCCCTCCGCCGGCAACTGCGCGTCGTCCAGTTCTGATAGCGTGGCCGCGGTCGTGCCATCGTCGTTCTTGTTGAGAAGAATTGCCTTGAACATGGTCGGCTCCGGGAGTGAAGAGTGCGCAGGAATTTAACTGGCTGATTATAGTGCCGCGACTCGCAAGCCGCCTGCGGATTGCTTCCCCGGACCAGCGCAAACACGCTGCATCAATCTATCGACGTATCCGACACATCGCTTGAAGCACGTTGGATATCTCTCTGCGGCGCTTACAGGATCCACCATTGGGAGCATGACTTTGGCCCCAACTAAAGACATCGCCGATTGCATTACGAGAGGATGCTCGGAGACGCCACCGGAGGAGTCCGCGCAGGCATGACAGGAAACGCTGCGACGCCGTCAAAATCCACATTAAAAACGGCGCGCCAGAGTCAACTGAACGCGCCGCGGTGCCACGGCTAATGCTGCCACGGCGAGTATCAGTATATGTGCCTCGACTACTTGATCGCAGCCAGCTTGCTCTCCAGTCCACGCGCATCAATGGCGCCGGGAATGCGCGAGCCATCCGTGAAGAAGATTGTCGGCGTACCCGTGACCTTCAACTTGCGCCCCAAGTTATAGATTTTTTCGTTCGGGGTAGCGCACGATTCCGGCGCGGCCGGTGCCGCTTTACCGTTCAGCATCCAGTCATCCCACGCCTTGCTGCGGTCGGCCGTACACCAGATATTCTTCGACTTCACCGAAGAATCCTCCGCCAGGATGTTGTACAGGAAGGTATAGACGGTGACGTTGTCGACTTCCTGCAGCGTCTTGCGGAAGCGCTTGCAATAACCGCAATTGGGATCTTCGAATACCGCGATAACGCGCTTGCCGTTTCCCTTGACGCTCTTTACCGCCGACTCAAGCGGCAAATCAGAGAACTTGATCCGGTTGATCGATTCGAGTCGGGCCTTGGTAAAGTCCTCGGTCGTGTTGGCGTCCAGTACGCGGCCCACAAAAAGATACTTCGCCTGCGCATCGGTGTAAAAGATTTCATTGCCGACCCGAACCTCAAACAGGCCGGAATACGGGGTCTTCGTAACCGACTCGACCTCCGCCCCCTCGCCAATTCGCGGCTGGATCAGCTTCTTGATATTGGCTTCCTGCGCCGTCTCCGCCGCCGCCCCAAAGGCAGTCAGCGCAAAGGCAATTGCCAGGGCCGCTTTGCATGCTCTAATCATTCCGGTACTTCCTTCTGTGCCTGCGTTAAATTGGCCGCCCCAAGGCATGCCCAATCAATTTCCTCTTTATGACCGGCAAATGATTTACGAGGTTCAGTCCAAGATTGCGTGCCATGCGAAGAGGCTCGAATTCCGCCGCAAACAGCCGCTCCAGTCCATCCGTCGCAATCAGCATTGCCAGTACTTCTTCCTTGCGTCGCCGGGCGTAATTGGCCAGCACCCGCGCATCGCCGCAATCCCGGCCTGGACCACGCGCAGCCATAACGCGAAGCAATACTGCCACATCCGCGAATCCCAGGTTCATGCCATGGCCGGCCAGTGGATGCACGACGTGGGCGGCATCGCCTACCAACGCCACGCGCGGCGCAGTCATGGCATGCGGACGAATCAGTGCCAAAGGGAGCGCCTTGACGTTTTCAGGCAACAGCGGCGAGAGGGTGCCCAGCTTCTGAGTCGGCAGTCTGCTTAATCTTTCTGCCAGCATTGCCAGCGGCTCACGCATCAGTACCTCTGCCAGTGCATCCGGTGCCGACCACACCAGCGACACCCGCTTGCCGGCCAGCGGCAGTAGCGCAATGACGCCTTCGGTCGATGTAAACCACTGTGCCGCCACGCCGTGGTGGGGTTCCGTGCATTCAAAATTTGCGACCACCGCTTGCTGGTGGTAAGGCCGGTAATCCAGGTCGATCTCGCATTGACCTCGAACCCAGGAATGGCCGCCGTCCGCGCCCACCACCAGCGCCGCTTCCAGCACCTCGTCGTTATCCAGCGCGACACTGGCCCGCTCCAGCCCCTGGTGCAGCGCAGTCGCGCGGCCAGACACAATCCGTACGTTGGGGGCGAATTGTAGAGCGGCGTCCAGCGCCTGGTTGAGGTTGCGGTCTTCGACGATCCATGCAAGGGCATCCACGCGCGCACCATAGGCATCGAAGCGCAACTCGCCTGCCTGCCGTTCGCCATCACCGTGGATCACCATGGCATCCACCAGCGCGATGCGCGTGGCATTAAGCGCATTCCACACGCGCAGTGACGACAACAGATCGTGCGCCACCTGGTTCAGGGCATAGACGCGCACGTCCCAGCCGTCGGTAGCCGCGACTTGGGCAGGGTCTGAAGGCGTTAGCAGCGTCACGCTATATCCGGCCTGCGCGCAACCGAGCGCGGCGACCTTGCCTATAACGCCATTTCCAACGACACAAATATCGCTTTGAACTGTCATGAAATGAACGCAGACATGCGTATGGTGTAGATGTGCGGGGCTGCCCGCCAAAGTGCCGGGGGCCAGGATTATAAGGAATCCATTATAGCGGCTGGGCCGCGTCTTTTTTCGCACGCCGCCCTTGCAGTTCGGGATAGTTTTGCTATACTTGCGCGCCTTGGCCTGGTAGCTCAGTCGGTAGAGCAGAGGATTGAAAATCCTTGTGTCGGTGGTTCGATTCCGCCCCGGGCCACCATATTGAAACCCTTCGTAGTCAATGACTTACGAAGGGTTTTTCTGTATCTGGGCTCGATCAATGCCGGAATCCCTGTGCAATGCGATTGCACAGGGGGCGGCTAAATATTTACACCCATTTCCCGCCGCATGGACGCAATACGGCGCCGACAATCGCGCTGAGCCAACAGCGCATCGCGATCTCCGGGGGGCCGCATTCTAGGCGGCGCCATTGACGCGAGTGCGTTCACCATGTCCACAAAAGCCGCACCGCCAGAATGACCAGCTAGAATTCAACTCAAGGTGATGTTGGTCCGACCGTCACGTCGAGTTGACAAGCGCTGCCATGCCGCGATTATTTCTGCGTAGCGACACTCACTTTATTGGGCCAAGAAAAACCAGCTTTCTTCTCATGCGTACTGTGCTATTTCCGACAGTATTACGAGTTCGCTTGCCTTGCAGAGCTCTATTTTTTCCCGGGTACACCGCGACATAGTTCACTTTGGATATAGGCGGAGCGACAGGAAGTACGACAAGGGATCCGGACTGTAGGTCGCCCTTGAACAGATCAACGGGGAGCAAACTTACGCCCATACC
>JAQGMR010000029.1 GCA_028292265.1 Herminiimonas sp. | reverse complement strand
TTCGCTGTCGGCGCCGCTTTGGACGTAGTAGATTTCTTTGTTGGTTTCATCGGTTTCATCGGTTCCTCGGGCATCATTAGTGTCCATCATTTCGGATGTCCAATAAAGCCGGGTTACCTCAGTCTGTCCCCGATGGTCCGGCTTACTCACTGACTGTCTAGTCAGTCTCCGACGCGGGTCTGCCGGCAACATCAACTGCTTCCCCATCAGCCACGGCCCGGTGCCAGAAAATGGATGCCAGTGGCGGCGCCGATATCGATCACTTTCGACAGGTCGCGCGGCAAGTCTTTGACCTCGCGGTCGACCCGCTTGAAGAAGGCGCCTGCATGAGCGGGCGCGTCAAAAATCAACACGCGGGCCGGGTTCTGCGATGCGCCCTTGAATCCATGCGCAAGGCCGCCTGGCGCATAGATAAAGTCGCCCTGCGTCGCCTTGACTTGAGCGTTCTCCAGCATGAACGACACTTCGCCCTCCGTGATGAAATAGGCCTCGTCCCAGTCGTGCGTATGCGGTGGCGGGCCCGCGTCTTGTGGCAGGGTCACTTCCATCAGGGACCATGCCCCACGCGTACTGTGTGCCTCACACAAGAATCGAACCTGTGCTCCCAGCACGTTAAGCGGATCGACGTCTTGGCTCTTTACGATCGTGGCATTCGTTTCCATGTTTACTCCTTCGAAAAATGGTGAATGATTTAGCCACCCTGCGCGGCGTCGTGGCAACGCGCACCGTCTTTCGTTGCAACTTCGTTTCAGACGACAGAAGGCGGTCAGATACAGTATTGACATCCTTCGCCGCAGTGAGAAGATGCGCAAATGGCGTTTTATTGAAGACAAAACTGACTTGATCCATGCACGGGCTACAACCGCTTCTGGCGTTTGCCGAAACCGCGAAGTTTGGCTCCTTCGCGGCAGCATCAAGAGAGCTCGGGTGCACGCCTTCAACGCTCGCGAAGGCGGTGGCCCGACTCGAGGCTCGGCTGGGCGTGCGCCTGTTCCATCGAACCACCCGCCAGGTCACGCTGACCGACGACGGGCAGCGGCTGTTCAGCCGGTGCCAGCGCGTGCTTTCAGAACTGGAACTGCTCGAGCTTGAGGCATCGGGTAGTTGTGAAGAACCGTCTGGAACCTTGCGCATCCACATGCCGGTCACTCTGGGCCGGGTGGTGATGCTTCCCTTGCTGGCGAGGCTGGCGCGCCAGCACCCGCGACTGTCGATCGACGCGCGTTTCTCTGACGACTATGTGGACCTTGTGAGAGAAGGGATTGATGTTGCCATCCGTACTGGCAAGCTGGCCGATTCGAGCCTCGTTGCCCGTCCCTTCGGAAGCCAGGAATTGTTGCTGTTTGCTGCGCCGTCCTATCTGCAGGCAGCCGGCGTGCCTGCCACGTTGGCGGCGCTGGAGCACCATACCGGCGTGCTGTTCAGAGTGCCGGCCACCGGCAAGGACCGTCCGTGGGAATTTCGTTCCAACGGGCGGCCAGAAACCTTCATGCCGCCGTCTCGCATACGCGTCGATGGTGGTGACGCAATTGTCAGTGCTGTAGCGCTTGGGATGGGTGTCGGTCAGGTCCCGCATTACATGGTTGCCGACAAGCTCGCACTGGGCGAAGTGGTGGAGCTCTTGCCGGCCATGCGTCCCTCCGCTATGCCGATCGCGGCAGTCATGCCAACCGGTCGCATGATCCCGTCGCGCGTACGCGCATTGCTGGAACTGATAGAAGGTAGTCCGGACGTCGTGCCCCCGGCACCGACATTCGGTACGCCAGGCAATACAGCAGGCAATACAGCAGGCAAGCCTCGAGTTCTGCCACGCCGCGAAAAATAAATCCTTTGCGTTAGCCGCACGCCCGGACGGCGTCGCGTCCGCACCAGCTTGCGGGCATGGCGATTGCTGAGTGAGTCGCCCACCCATAGCGCTGCAGCGACAAACACTGCATAACCGCGCTCTTCTTAAAGGACCAATTATGTTTGCACACAACAAGCGTCTGCAGTACACCGTGCGTGTCACCGAGTGCAATCCGGGTTTGGCGAATCTCATGTTGGAGCAGTTCGGCGGCCCCCAGGGTGAACTCGCCGCTGCCTGTCGTTACTTCACCCAGTCAATCGGTGAGGACGACCCAGGCCGCAAGGACTTGCTGATGGATATCGCCACCGAAGAATTAAGCCACCTGGAAGTGATAGGCAACATCGTGGCAATGCTTAACAAGGGTGCCAAGGGCAAGCTTGCCGAGGGAATCGACAAGGAGGCCGAACTGTATCGCGCTCTGCATGGCGCCGGAAACGATAGCCACGTGACCCAGGTTCTCTACGGTGGCGGCCCGGCGTTGATCAATTCCGGCGGGCAGCTATGGAACGCTGGATACATCGATACGATCGGAGAGCCGACAGCGGATCTTCGCTCCAATATCGCCGCGGAGGCGAGAGCAAAAATCGTGTACGAGCGCCTCATTAACCTGACTGAAGACCCGGGCGTGAAAGAGGCACTCGGCTTCCTCATGACGCGTGAAATAGCGCATCAGAAGTCATTCGAGAAGGCGCTCTATTCCATAGAGCCCAACTTCCCGCCGGGCAAACTGCCGGGCGATCCGCGCTTCACCAACACCTATTTCAGCCTGTCGCAGGGTCAGGGCGAAATGCGTGGTTCCTGGAACCAGGGTCCACAGTGGGAGTATATCGGTGACTCGAACAATGCGGCGGCTGTCGATGGTGGTAGCGGCGATGCAACCGTAAAACTCAAAGCGGACGAATTGAAGGCAGTCGAGCAGGTTGCGCTGAGGACCCGCTCCGATCCCTCGAGGGACCCGACTACTGGCGCCGAACTGGGGATGGGTATGTCGCCCGTCGCCCAAAAGAAAGGCAAACCTTGATCGCAGTCTGAATGGCGCCACCACCGCCAGGCGCGGAAGCTTCCGCGGCTAATCCTTACTACACGGGGAGCCTCGGATCCGAGCGACGCGAACACCAGCTCGGCTCCGAGGAACGCGGAAGCATTGCCCTGCACGGCGGGCGCATCCGTCGTTTCTTCGGGTTCGTTGGCCCCGGCTATCTGGTGGCGGTGGGCTACATGGACCCGGGCAACTGGGCGACGGGTCTCGCGGGTGGATCGGCCTTCGGCTATCAGTTGCTCTGGATCGTCATGCTGTCCAACGGCATGGCGATCTTTCTGCAAATTTTATCGGCACGACTGGGAATTGCTACCGGTCTGGACCTGGCGCAAGCTTGCCGCAAGAACGCCTCGAGGAAATCCGCGTTTCTCCAGTGGGTACTGTCCGAAATAGCGATTTGCGCAACGGATCTGGCGGAGGTTCTCGGCACAGCGATTGCGCTGAACTTGCTGTTCAACATTCCCTTGAGCTGGGGCGTGGCGATCACGGCCCTGGACGTTTTTCTTCTCTTGTGGCTTCAAAAGCTGGGATACCGCTTCCTGGAATCGGTGGTTATTTCTCTGGTGCTTGTCATATTCATCTGCTTTGGCATCAACCTTTTCCTGGCTGGACCCAACTGGCATGCGGTCGCGGAAGGATTCATTCCGGCGCGTCAGACCCTGCAAAACAGCGCCAGCCTTTATGTGGCGATCGGCATCATTGGCGCTACGGTAATGCCGCACAATTTGTATCTGCACTCGTCCATCGTGCAGACCCGGCGCTTTGAACGCTCTGTCGAAGGAAGACGTGGCGCAATCAAGAGTGCAACAATAGACGTCGTCAGCGCCCTCATGCTTGCGCTGCTGGTTAATTCAGCAATTCTGATCACTGCGGCCGCCGCGTTTTATCAGACGGGGCATCGGAACGTGGTTGAGATCGGGCAGGCGTTCCATCTTCTGGCGCCGCTGCTTGGCACCAGCATGGCCAGCGTACTTTTTGGCGTGGCCCTCTTGGCGTCGGGCCTCAGTTCGACGCTGACTGCCACACTGGCCGGTCAGGTGGTGATGGAAGGCTATCTGAATCTGCGCCTGCCAGCATGGCAACGCCGTCTGCTGACGCGTTGCATCGCCATCGTGCCCGCATTGATTGTGACTGCTGCCTATGGGGAGAGTGGAATAGGGCGGCTACTGATCCTGAGCCAGGTCATTCTTAGCCTGCAGCTTCCCTTTGCCGTAGTGCCCCTGATTCGCTTTACTAGCGACGCGACGGCGATGGGTACGTTTGCAAACTCCAGGCTGGTACGTTGCGCGGCATGGCTCATCGCGCTACTCATCGTTTCACTCAATGTCTATCTGGTTGCCAGCCTGCTGCGTGACTAGGCGGATTGTCGCTGCTGGAATTGGCGCACTCGATTTTGCTGCTGAAGGAGAGCGGTTGCCTTTAGCCGATATTACGATGTGGCCGGCAACGCGCTCTTCCGCGAACTTCACTTATTTAGCGTGAATCAAAACAGAGCCTTGCCATACCTCCGGCGCAGCCGCACCAGTACCCGCCGCGTTTTTGGATATCCAGTCGCGCGCTTTCTGCACACTCTCGTCAATGCCAGCCTGGTCCTGGCAAACGGTCATTGAGAAGCCGCCATCGCCGGATCGTGCGAGCGTGTAACCAACAAAACCTTTGACCGGCCGCAGAAGTTCTTCTATTTCATCTGCTCGCTTCTCAAGCAAATTGAATAACTCACTTGCCCCTTTTCCGGAATACTTTCTTATAACGGTTTGCATGATTCATCCTCCTGTTGAGTGGACCAGCGTAGCGAACATTGCGGGAAACAATATGCGGGCTATCCAACTTCCGGGCAACGAGGCGGGCGTGAAATTACTCTGATCGGCAACTGTGCCGCTGTACCGTGCTGCGCCGCCTGACCGACTCCCGGCACCCTCACGAAGTGTAGGGCGCGTCACGCTGGAGTAAAGCCGAAAGCGGGCACAAACCCTTCCGCGATCTGTCAATGCGCAAGCGGCGGGCGAATGGGTGTTTGAAATGGCTTGCCGGGCTACGACATTACCACCGGGCCACCGACTTCAATCCCTCTTTGATATGCCGGCCGTTTCACCATGTCATCGCGGTATCTGGCCAGGTTCGAATAAGCGCTAGCGTCCTTGCCACGCGCGAGGCTCGCCTCCACTGCAAAGCTCATCTGGAAGTCGGCCGTCGTCAGGTGATCCCCGGCGATCCACTTGTGGCTGGCGAGGTGATTGTTGATGAATTCAAGCGCTGTCTTGACGTTCGGATCGATCAGCTTTGCCTGCACTGTCGCGCATAACTGGCGTGCAACCGGTCGCACGAAGAAGGGCATGGGCTGAGTCGGAATCGTCATGAATACCAGTTTCATGACCAGCCAGTTCATCAACGACCCTTCCGCAAAATGCATCCAGTAGCGGCACGCGCGATATTCCGGCGTGCCGAGTGCTGGCTGAAGCGTTGCTACGTCGCCCTTGCCGAGGCTGCCGTATTTCTCCACGAGATATTCCAGGATGGCTGCCGATTCGGCGATGGTCACATCCCCATCGGTGATGATGGGCGACTTGCCAAGCGGATGGATGGCCTTGAGTTCGGGAGGCGCGAGCCGGGTCTTGGCATCGCGCCTGTAGCGCACGATTTCATAGGGAACTTGCAGCTCTTCGAGCAGCCACAGTACGCGCTGCGACCGGGACGTTTCCAGATGGTGGAGCGTTAGCATGCGGTGCTCGCTTTCAGAGTGGATGTGGGGTAACGGTGGCCCGAGACTAAAGACTATCGATGTTCCCGTCAAACTCCCCATTTCCTTTACTGGGGCTTGGTCAGTCCAGCTTCGTCCCGGTGTCCTTGACCACCTTGCCCCAGCGCGTCATTTCGGAAGAAACCAGCGTACCGAGTTGCTCGGGAGTCGACCAGTCGGCGTCAAAACCTTGTGCGTGAAGCTGGTCACCGAATTTCGGATCCGCCATTGCCTTCTTGATTTCCGCGTTCAATTTCGTGACGACGTCTTTCGGCGTTCCAGCGGGCGCGACCAGGCCATTCCATACGGTTGCCTCGAATCCCGGGATACCGGATTCTGCGACTGTCGGCACGTTTGGCAGGATAGACGATCTCTTGGCGCCCGTGATAGCCAGCGCCTTGAGCTTGCCGCTCTTCACATGCGGCTGCGCCGAGAAGACCAGGTCCAGTACAACTTGCGCATTGCCGCTCATGACGTCCATCATGGCCGGCGCACTTCCCTTGTAAGGAACGTGCGTCATTTTGATTCCTGCCAGGCTGTCGATCAGCTCGGTGGTCAGATGCGTGGTCGATCCGTTGCCCGCTGACCCGTAGTTCAATTCGCCCGGCTTCGACTTGGCGAGCGCAATCAGGTCCTGGAGATTCTTCACTGGCAGGCTGGGGGTGACCATGACCAGCATCGGCCCGCTGGTCAGCTTCGAGATCGGCTGAAAGCTGGTCTTCATCTCGTAGGGAAGCTTGGGATACAGCGCCGGATGAATCGTATGTCCCGTAGTGATCAACAGTAGCGTGTAGCCGTCGGCGGGAGCCCGCGCAACGGTGCCGGCGCCCATGGTGCCCGACGCGCCGGCACGGTTCTCGACAATAACCGGCTGGCCCATTTGCTCGCCCAGCTTCTTGCCCAGCATGCGGGCGACGATGTCGTTGGTTCCGCCTGGCGGGTAGGGCACGACAATCGTAATTGGCTGATGTGGATAGTTCTGCGCCTGTGCCACGCCGGCAGAGCCCATCGTAACGACACCGGCCATCATTAATGCGGCTGCAAATTTGAAGCTTTTCATTTCCTGTCTCCTGTCATTGTTGTTCGAAGTCAGCGGGGCTGCCGACCATTGATGCCATGTTGAAAAAACGTCTTGGCAGGCCGAGCCAGATCCGCGAGTCCGTATCCACGACCTCAGGCTGGCGTCGCCGTTAGCGCGCCGGCCGCGGCCCAAGAACGCCTTGCTGCTCCAGTTCCTTGATATCGCCGGACGTCATGCCGAGCAATTCTTCCAGTACGCTTGCGCCGTCGTCGCCAAGCATGGGCGCGGCTTGCGCCGGCCCGGCATCCGTACGCGAAAAGCTGAGTGGAATACGGGGCGCCATCAGCTTGCCGATGCCTGGCTGCTGCACTTCGCCAAACAGCGGGTTGTTCAGGGAGCAGCGTCGGTCTTCCCGCACCAGCTGGCGGAAATCCTGGTACACGCCCCAGAGCACGCCGCTGCCTGTAAAGCCGGCTTCGATCTCCGCTACGGTCCGCGCAGCGAACCACGGTTCCAGCACTGCGGCGATTGCATTGCGCGCATGGAAGCGGCCGCCTTCGGTCGCAAGGTCCACCTCCATGAGTGGGCCGATCATTTCGAGCTTTGTCGCCAGGCCGGTGGCCTTGCCGAGCGCTTTCCACTGCCGGTTCGAGATCGCGGCGATCATGATTTCGCGCTGATCCGCCGTGGCGAAATTGCGCCCGAATGCGCCATATAAATGATTGCCGATTGGCTCGCGCGATGCATCGTTGACCTGCACATCGGCGATGTAGCCAAGGTTGCCGACCGTTGCCAGCATGACGTCGGAGAGTGCCAGCGTGACTTCCTGGCCCGCGCCGTCGCGCTGCCGCACCCGCTCGGCCGCCATGACGCCGGTTGCAAGGTAGAGCCCGGCCGCGATGTCCCACGCCGGCAGCACATGGTTCACCGGTCGCTCGTCCTCGCCGGTGGCGATGGGGAAGCCGCTCGCACAATTGACGGTGTAATCGACCGCCGCGCTGCCATCGAAATTGCCGGTCAGGCGCAGCATAATGAGGTCCTTGCGACGGCGCGACAGCGCTTCGTAACTCATCCATCCTTTGGCAGGCAGGTTGGTCAGGACGATGCCAGCGCCTTCGCCCGCAGCGCACATGATGGCGGCAGCCAACTCCTGGCCTTGTGGCGTATCGAGCGCCAGCGATACCGAGCGCTTGCACTTGTTCAGGCTGGCCCAGTAGAGGCTGTTGCCGTTGGGCGCGAGCGGCCAGCGATGGATATCGATGTTGCCGCCAATCGGGTCGATGCGAATGACCTCGGCGCCCAATTGGGCCAGCGTCATGGCGCCCAGCGGCGCCGCGATAAATGCGGAAACTTCGACGATGCGAAGACCCGCGAGTGGCGCGTGAATGTTCAACAGATGTCCCTATGCATTCTCAATTACGCGCGCTCGAAAATTGCCGCCATGCCCTGGCCGCCGCCGATGCACATGGTCTCCAGTCCGAAGCGGGCCTTGCGGCGCGCCATCTCATGCAGCAGGGTGGTCATGATGCGCACGCCTGTTGCGCCGACCGGGTGGCCGAGTGAAATGCCGGAGCCGTTCACGTTCAGGCGTGCGTCGTCGTACCAGTCCCAACCCCTGGTTACGGCCAGCGCCTGGCACGCGAACGCTTCATTGAGCTCAACCAGGTCCATGTCCTTGAACGACAGGCCGGTGCGTGCGAACAGCTTTTCAACGGCAGGCACTGGACCGATGCCCATTTCCGACGGTTCGCAACCCGCCGCGGCCCAGCCGTGCAGGAAGGCAATCGGCGTGAGTCCAAGGGACTCCAGCTTGTCCTCGGCGACGATGAGGCATGCGGCAGCGGCATCGTTCTGCTGACAGGCGTTGCCAGCGGTGACCACGCCGTCTTTCATTAGTGGCCGCAGTTTTGCCAGCGATTCGAGCGTGGTTTCCGCACGTATGCCTTCGTCGCGACTGAAGCTGACAGGCGCGCCTTTTTTCTGGGGAATTGTGATCGGCACGATTTCATCGTTGAACACGCCGCGTTCCCGGGCAGCTGCCGCGCGCTGCTGGCTTCGCAACGCGAAGGCATCGCATTCTTCGCGCGAAATGCCGTACTTGCGCGCCAGGTTTTCAGCGGTCTCGATCATGCCGGAGATATAGCCGAAGCGCTCCACTGGCTGCGAGCGTTCGCGGCCACGCTCAAGGCGATCATGCAGTGTGACCGAGCCGGCGCGCTTGCCCCATCGCATGTCCGTCGTGTAGTACTCGACATTGCTCATGCTTTCAACGCCGCCGGCCAGCACCACATCGGCCGCGCCGGTTTGCACCATCATCGCGGCGGTGGCGATTGCCTGAAGGCCGCCGCCGCAGCGCCGGTCGAGTTGCATGCCCGCCACCGAAACCGGGAATCCGGCCTGCAGCGCGATCCAGCGGCCAATGCACGGCGTTTCGCTATTGGCATACGACTGGGCAAAGACCACGTCTTCAATCAGTGCCGGGTCGATGCCAGTCTGGGCCACCACGGCGCGCGCCACGGCAGCGCCCAGATCCTCGACCGCTACTGGCCGCAGGCTGCCGCCATAGGCGCCGATCGGGGTGCGCAGGGGTGCGACGATAGCTGCTCTTTTCATGACTAGATATCCTTGTAGTTGGGCGTTTCTTTTGCGAAGAAAGCGCGCACGCCTTCCGCACATTCCGGCGAACTGAAGGCGCGGTCGCTTGCTTCGAACGAACGGGCCATCGCCTGTTCCAGCGGCAGGTCGAAGGAGGAATCGACCACCGTCTTGCACAGCGCCAGCGCGAGCCGCGGTCGTTGCACCAGTACCGCAGCCAGTTCGCGGGCCACGTCCAGCGCGCCGCCAGCCGGAGCGATCCGGTTGACCAGGCCCCAGGCCAGCGCGGTGGCGGCATCAATCGGCTCACCGAGGAACATCATTTCCTTGGCGCGGCCCTCGCCGATGCGACGCGTCACGCGAATGGTGCCACCGCTGCCTGGGAACACGCCAAGCTTGATCTCTGGCAGCGAGAGGCGACTGTCCGCAGCAACCACGATCAGGTCGCAGCAAACCGCAATTTCCAGCCCGCCCCCGAAGGCCAGGCCATTGATGGCGGCGATGGTCGGCTTCGGAAAATGATCGAGCCGGTTGAAGACCTGATTCTGGCGAAACAATTTTTTCGGCACCACCTGGCCGGGTTGCATCATGTCGCGGAACTCGCCGATGTCCGAGCCGGCGCAGAAGGCTTTCGCGCCGCTGCCTGTCACGATCACGGCGCGCACGGTGTCGTCGGCCGCCAGCGCTTCCAGCGTTTCACCAAGCTGGCGCGAGAGGGTCAGTGTGACCACGTTCATCGGCGGGTTGCAAAGGGTGATGGTGGCAATGCCTGCTTCGATTTCGCACAGGACCTGCTTTTCGTTCGTGTTCATGGCGTGTTTCCTGCGTGTGGCGCGGCGGCGTCGCGCAGCATGTTGCGCGCGATGATGAGTTGCTGGATCTGGCTGGTGCCTTCGTAAATGCGCAGCAGGCGCACGTCGCGATAGAAGCGCTCAATGCCGTAGTCGGCCGTGTAGCCGGCGCCGCCAAGGATTTGCACCGCGCGGTCTGCAACGCGCCCCACCATCTCGGAGGCATACAGCTTGCAGCACGCCGCTTCCGTGCTGTGCGGCTCGCCGCGATCACGGCGCTGCGCCGCATCGATCGTCATGCAGCGCGCCGCATACAGTTCGGTGCGGCTATCCGCAAGCATCGCTTGCACCAGCTGGAATTCCGCGATCGGTTGGCCGAACTGCTCGCGCTCCATGGCATAGCGCAACGCGTCCGCCAGGATGCGTTCGGCCAGTCCGACGCTGACCGCGGCGATGTGGATGCGGCCCTTGTCCAGCGTCTTCATCGCCGTGCCAAATCCGCGTCCTTCAACGCCGCCAATAATGTTCGCCGCCGGCACGCGGCAGTTGTCGAAGATGACGTCGCAAGTGTGCGAGCCTTTCATCCCCATCTTGCTGTCGATCTTTCCGAGCGTGATGCCGGGTGTCTTTGCGTCGACGATGAAGGCGCTGATGCCTTTCGAGCGCAACTCGGCCGGCCCGGTGCGCGCCATCACGGTAAAGACCCCCGCTTCGGGCGCATTGGTGATGTAGCGCTTGGTGCCGTTAAGAAGATAGCTGTCGCCATCGCGGGTAGCGGTGGTGCGCAGTGAAGCGGAGTCCGAGCCGGAACCCGGCTCGGTCAGGGCAAACGAGGCAATCACCTCGCCGCTGGCCATGCCAGGAAGCCAGCGAAGCTTCTGTTCTTCCGTGCCGTCGATCACGATGCCCTGTGTGCCGATGCCGAGGTTGGTGCCCATGATGGAGCGGAACGCCGGTGATGCCTTGCAGAGCTCGAACACGGCCAGGACTTCTTCCTCGGCGCTTAAGCCGAGGCCGCCGTATTCCTGCGGCACGGTCATGCCGAATAGCCCCATCCCGCGCATCTGCCCCACGATGTCGGCCGGCAGTTCGTCAGTTTCTGCTACCAGCGCTTCGGCTGGCACCAGCCGCTCGCGTACGAAGCGGCTGATGGCATCCAGCAGTAATTGCAAGGTTTCTGGGTCTCGGATCATGGGTTTGCTTTCGTTCCTGTGACTGGCTTGCGGATTAGCCGTAGCGGCCGCCGGTGACGTGCAGCGTTTCGCCGGTGATGAAGGCGGCGCATTCGGAGGCAAGGAAGGCCACCGCATCGGCGATGTCTTCCGGCTGCCCGGTGCGACGCAGCGGCGCCATCTTGATGGCCGCTTCGCGAATCTTCTCGAAGTGCCCAAGCGACTTGACCGCTTCGGTTTCAATAAACCCCGGCGCGACCGCATTGACCGTGATGTTGTAGCGACCTTCTTCAATCGCCAATGCGCGCGTCAGGCCGAGGATGCCAGCCTTCGCCGCCGCGTAGTTTGCCTGGCCTGGATTGCCGAGGTAGGCGCGCGAGGAGATGTTGACGATCCGTCCCCACTGCTGCTCGATCATCAGGGGCATGACCGCCTTGCTGGTCAGGAAGCTGCCCTTGAGGATCACTTCGATGACCTTGTCCCAGTCCTCCTCCGACATTTTCGTCAGCAACGTGTCGCGCGGGAAGCCGGCATTGTTGACGAGGACATGGACGCTGCCAAAAGCCTCGACTGTGGCGTCCACCAACTGCCGCACTTCGGCCGATTTTGTGATGTCGCAGGCAATGCCAATGGCGTTAAATCCGTCGGCCTTGAGCGACTCGGCCATGGCCGCCGTGCCATCGCGGTCAATGTCGGTGACGACCACGGTCGCTCCCTCTTTCGCGAGGCGACGCGCGGTGGCTGCACCCAGGCCGCGTGCCGAGCCGGTGACGATGGCGACTTTTCCTTGCAATCCGAGATCCATTATTTCTCCAGGTCAGTATTGGTTTTCGTGTCCGCCGAACGCGTGCAGACACGTATTTTGCACACGTATTTCGATTATTTTTGGCGTTGAATGATAACGGCGTCGAGCGCGACGACGCCATCGCCTTCCGGCAATACCAGCATCGGGTTGAGGTCAATTGATTCCAGTTCGTCCGCATTTGCGGCGGCAAACATCGAGAGACGCTGCAGCACTTGCGCCAGTGCGTCGATATCGGCCGGCGGCGCGCCGCGGAAACCTTGCAGAAGTGGAAAGCCCTTGATCTCGCGAATCATGCGGTGCGCTTCGTCAAGGCTGAACGGCGCGGCGCGAAACGACACGTCCTTGAGTAACTCGGTAAAGATGCCACCCATGCCGAACATCACGACCGGTCCAAATACGGGATCGCGGTTAACGCCGACAATGACCTCAACGCCCTTCCTTGCCATGGCAGTGACCATGACACCCTCGATGCGTGCCGCGGGGGCATGCTTCGCCGCCCGCTCGACCAGCGTGTCGTAGGCCGCGCGTGCGGCCACGCCGTCCGCGATTGCCAGCAGCACGCCGCCGATTTCTGTCTTGTGAAGTATGTCGGGCGAGACGATTTTCATCACCACCGGAAAGCCGATCTCGGCGGCGGCCTTCGCCGCCTCGTCACGTTCCGTCACCAGGATGGCTCGGGGAAACGGGACGCCGGCCTTCGCTAGCAGGCTGGCCGCCGACATCTCGGAAAGCGCGCCGCTGCCGAAATCCGCTTTGAGGCCGACATCGACTTCGGGGCGGATCAGGTTGCGGTCGAATCCTTCTCGCAATGTTGCCAGCGCCGCGAGCGATTGCATCGCGCGCTCGGCGTCGTCATAGACCATGAATCCCGCTTCTTCATAGGCCCGCACCACCACTTGCGGCGCCTCCATGTGCAGGATTGCTGGTCGGTTGGTATGAGCGCCGCACCCATCGCGTATTGCGTCCTTGATGCGTTCGCCGTTGGCAGGCGAGGCTGGCAGCATGGTGAATGCACCGACCACGCTGTCGTAGCCGCCTTCGGCATACATGATCTCGTAGGTCTTCGTAATCAGACTGGTGTCGTTCAACCAGCCGGCCGTCGTGTCGCAGGGATTATTGTCGCTGCCCAGCGGATTCAATTCCTTCAGCATCTTGCGACCCGGAAGGGGGAGGGGATCGACATTGAGGCCATGCCGTTGCGCCGCGTCGCACATCTGGATGCCGAAGCCGCCCGACACGGTGACGATGCCGACGCTGCGGCCGTTTGGATAGGTGCCGCGGCTGCAGGCATAGGCAACGTCGACCTGCTCCTGCGTCGTCACCGCACGATAGACGCCGTATTGGCGGAATATGCCGTCGTAGACCGCGTCGGCGCCAGCCAGGCTGGCGGTGTGCGACTGTGCCGCAACTGCGCCGGCATTGGAACTACCGACCTTCATGAATACCACCGCCTTGCGATTTTCATGGGCAATGCGCAGCGCATCGATAAATTTCGCGCCATCCCGGATGCCTTCCGCGTAGGCCAGAATCACGCGCACGTCATCCTGCTGCGCCAGCCAGCCGATATAGTCGGCCACATCGGTATCGGCTTCGTTGCCGGTCGATACCCAGTAACCGACGCCGAGTCCGCGCTTGCGGCAAAGGTACGCGAGATGGCCGCCGTAGGCGCCGCTCTGGCTGACGATGGCGATCGGTCCTGGTTGAGGAAATTCATCGTCGAAGGCGCTGCTGAAGGTACCGCTGAAGCGGGACTCGGCATGCAGCAGGCCGAGGCAGTTCGGTCCGAACAGGCGCAAGCCGCCTTTTCGCGCGATCGTGCAAAGCTCATCCTGCAGCGCCCGACCGTCTTCGCCTACTTCTGCAAAGCCCGAAGCGTAGATGACGGCGGCGCCGACGCCGAGTTCGACGCAGTTGATGACTTCTTGGCGGATCAGCTCGAAAGGCAGGCAAAGGAGAGCGATGTCGGGGACCTCCGGCAGGCTGGCCAGCGAGGGATAGGCACGCAAACCCTGCACCACGTCGCGCCTGTTGTTGATCGGATAAATTGCACCCTGGTATCCGGACTGCTTCAGGAAGTGGAGAGGCCGGCCCGAGATGCGCCCGGGATCGCTGGCCGCGCCGACGATAGCGACCGACCTGGGGCGGAATGCGCGATCAAATGCATTGCGGGGGCGATGCTGGGGCACTGATGCCATGCTGTCTCTCTCTATTGTGATGTCGCGGCTCGACGAAGCTTGTCGATTGGCCGGCTGCCCGGGGGATGCGGCATTGAGAATATGGTGGCACGTTGCTGATACATTCCGTAGTATTAAATTTGCAGTACTTGATATACAGGGAGTATCACCGTGGACCTTCGCCAGTTGCAGCAATTCATCGTTCTTGCCGAAACGCTGAACTTCCGGGTTGCCGCCGAAAGGCTGTTCATGACGCAGCCGCCGCTCTCGGTTTCCATCCGCAAGCTGGAAGAGGAAATCGGCGCCAAACTCTTCGTGCGCACCACCCATGATGTGCGGCTGACAACGGCCGGGGAATCGGTGCTGGACGCGACCAGAAAGACACTGTTCTATGCGCAGGAAGTGGCGCGCATCGCCAAGCAGACGTCGCGTGGCCTGTCCGGCCAGTTGCGGGTGGGCTTCGTCGGCTCGGCCAAGTACACGTTGCTGCCGCGGCTGCTGCCGCCATTTCGCAGCGAGTACCCGGAGGTTGCGCTCCAGTTCGTCGAGGAAAAAAATGGCTGGATCGTCGACGCCCTTGAGGCGAACCGGATCGATATCGGCATCGTGCGCGTGCCGTTGACGTTGCGCAGCCGGATCAAGTATCAGATCGTGGAGCACGACAGGTTCGTGCTCGCGCTGCCCGCCAACCACCCCTTGACGGCGAAGCAGCGGCTATCGCTGCGCGACATCGCGGAAGAACCGTTCATTCACTACACCGCGAGCGACATGCCTGGCCTGCACGCGCTGACCATGATCCTGTTTGAAGATGCCGGTTTCATGCCCAAGGTGGCGCAGGAAGCGGTGCAGGTTTCGACTGTGATATTCCTGGTTGAAAGCGGGCTGGGCGTGGCGCTGGTTCCGTCCGCTGCCGCATCCAACGCTTCCGACAGGGTGGTGTTCAGGAAGCTGTCGCGCCTGCCTTCGCGGGCATCAATCGGCTTGGCGGTGGCCTGGAATCCGCATTTCGAAATTGCCGCGGCGCGCAGGTTCCGCGAAATGGCGTTAGTCTGCGATACTTCCCGCTGAGAGTGAGTTGGAGTCTCGGGTACGCCGCCAGTCCGTATCCATGCCAAAGCCGGCGCCCGCTGGCGGGGCCGCATAAACAGCCTGGCTTTCCTCGAGCACGCCGAACCGATCGCTAAACTGTCCCGTAATGAATCACCAACATCTTGACTTGAATTTGCTTCGCGTCTTCGATGCTGTCATGGCGGAAAAAAACCTGACACGCGCCGCGGACCGGCTTGCCATGACACAGCCGGCCGTATCGAATTCGCTCAAGCGATTACGGGCCGCCCTAAACGACGACCTGCTGATCCGGACCGCACATGGGGTCCGCGCGACGCCGTATGCAAACCGCATATGGCCGGGCATACGGGGCGCGCTCGGCACGCTCCAGTCAGCAATTTCGCCGGTCGCTTTTGACCCTGCCACCGTCGCGGTGAACTTCCGCCTCGCCATGCCGGATTCAATTGCAGCGCTGTTGCTGCCACCGCTGGTTGCGCTGGCGGAGCATGCCGCGCCCGGCATGCAACTGCGGATACTGTCGCTGACAACGCGCGAGCCGCGTCCTTTGCTGCATGCCGGCGAGGCCGACATGGCAATCGGCTCCTTTCCCGGCGTGGTGGAAGGCCAGCCGGGAGAAGGCGAGAGCGCCGGCATTGAGATCGACCATGTGCGCCTCTATAGCGGCAAATACGTCTGCGTCATGCGCAGCGGCCATCCGCTTGCCCACGGCAAGTTGTCGCTCGACGACTACTGCGCGGCAAACCATTTGCAGCTCAGCGTTGCCGGCCGGGCGCGCGGCATGGTGGACGAGAAGCTGTCGAAGCTGGGTCGTACCCGGACCACGGTCCTGACAGTCAATCAGTATTTCACTGCCGGACGCGTCATAGCGAATTCCGACTTGTTGACGATTCTGCCGGTCCATTTGCTTACTGCCACCGGCATGCAGGATTCGCTGGTCTGGAAGGAATTGCCGTTCTCGATGCCGGAGATGAATGTTGACCTCGTCTGGCAAAAACAGGAGACGCGCAATCCGGCGCACCGCTGGCTGCGCGAGAAGATCATGCATTTCGTCGACAACAGCACCGACCACGACACGCATATGCTGCTGGCGCGGGACACTATTCCGCAAATTCGCGCATCCTGAATATCTTTGTGCTGTCCGGTCGCGTCGGTCATGCGCGGCCCTGTTCAGTAGATTGAGCCTTTCTCCAAAAGCGGTGCCGTTGACGAACCATCGCCAGAGAACGCGGCGCGCAATGCGCGTGTTGCGGCGGCCAGAAGGCGGACGTCGAGACCTACCGCAACGAAGGTGCAGCCGAGGTCCAGGTAGCGTCGTGCCAGCGTGGGGTCGGCAACCAGCGTACCGGCCGCCTTGCCGCTGGCAATGATGCGGCGCATGGCGTCCTCAATGGCTGCCTGCACTTCCGGATGTGCCGGATTGCCGCGATAGCCCATTGACGCGGCAAGATCGGCTGGTCCAATGAATACGCCGTCAATGCCTTCCACTTCGCATATCGCCTCCAGGTTGTCGAGAGACTTTGGGCTTTCCGCCTGCACCAGCAAACAAATGTCGTCGTCGGCACGATCCAGATAATCCGTTCGCAGTCCCCAGCGCGAGATGCGCGCTACCGCGCTACCTACACCGCGAATCCCGTTCGGTGGATAGTGGATCGCGGACACCAGATCCTGTGCCTGCTGCGCGGTTTCGACCATGGGCACCATGAGTGTCTGCGCGCCGATGTCGAGCAACCGCTTGATCAGGGCCGCGTCACCGGAGACGGGACGAACCACCGCTTGCGATGGATAGGCCGCCAATGCCTGGAGCTGTTCCAGGATGGTGGGGACTTCATTGGGCGCGTGTTCGCCATCGATCAGGAGCCAGTCGAATCCGGCGGTCGCGCATACCTCGGCGGTGTAGGCGTTGGCAAGGGACATCCATAGTCCGATCTGCTTTTCGCCGGACTTGAGCCGGGTTTTGAAGGTGTTGTTGTAGGCGTCTGACATGGCGCGCATCCTCATCTGAATTGAAATTCCTTGCGTTGAGCGTCGGCGCGCCGCTTTGGGCCTGGTGCGCTCTTGGCCGGCGGCGTCGACCGCTTGGTCGACCGCTTATTCGACCGCCAAATAAGAAGAATACCGTGAAAAATTCAGGCACCGAAATCGCGCCACATAAAGCTGTGGTCGCCACCGGAAGCAGGAAGCCGCTGGTGACATCGGAGTGCGGCGACGGAAAGCGCAGTGCATGGCACACGTGAGTGAAGAAATCAACGCCACGGGCATCCCGACAAGAGTCGATTCGATGCCCGCCTGATAACAGAAATCTTATGGATTGTGGCTAACACGAAACCAATGTCGCCGTCTGCGCTCGCCGTCGCTTAACTTCGCGTAACATTGCCCGTGCGGTAAATGATTAAAGCAGATCTCTGGCGACTCCAACAATGCCAATGCAAAACCATTAACGTTAAATACCATGCAAAAAACCACCGCCTCAACGCTGATCCCGGCTATGGATCAGGAAGCACCGGTGCAGCCGCTACTGAAGGTCGGGGCGCTGCAGAAAGCCATCTTCAACAGCGCAAATTTCTGCTGTATCGCTACCGACACAGACGGTGTGATTCAGATTTTTAACGTCGGCGCCGAGCGCATGCTTGGTTATAAGGCGGTTGATGTTGTCAACCGGGCCACACCCGCCGATCTGTCGGACTTTCGGGAACTCGAGGCGCGTGCTACGGCGCTGAGCCAGGAGTTTGAGCAACCCATCACCGCGGGTTTTGAGGCGATGGTGTTCAAGGCACGGCGCAGCATTGAAGACATCTATGAATTGACGTACGCGTGTGAGGGCGGCGGCCGCCTGCCGGCGATTGTCTCGGTCACTGCGCTTCGCGATGATTACGACATCCTCATTGGATATCTTCTGATCAGCACCGATAACACCGGACGCAAGCGCATGGAAGCGGCACGTGACCTGGCCCAGTCAAAGCTTGACGCCATCTTGAGCGACCAGCACAAGGCATTGGAAGAGAAAAATTTTGAGCTCGAGAGTGCCAGAGCCATCGCCGACAAGGCGAACATGGCGAAATCCGAATTCATGTCTGGAATGAGTCATGAATTGCGTACCCCGCTCAATGCTGTACTGGGATTTGCCCAATTGATGGAGTCGGCAACGCCGTCCCCATCGCCGGCGCAAAAATTGTCGATTGAGCAGATTCTGAAAGGGGGGTGGTATCTGCTGCACCTCATCAACGAAATTCTTGATCTGGCCATGATCGAGTCGGGGAAGCTGGCGATGTCGCAAGAAGCGATGTCGCTTTCCGATGTGCTGCAGGACTGTGAAGTCCTGATACAGCCGCAGGCGCAAAAGCGGGGAATCGGAATGACGTTTCCACCGCCAGACAGCGCCTGCTATGTTCATGCCGATCCAACCCGCGTCAAGCAGGTCATCATCAACCTCCTTTCAAATGCCATCAAATACAATCGCATCAACGGCACGGTCGTTGTTGAATGCCTGGTCGACATTCCCGGCCGCGTGCGGGTGAGCGTTCGCGATACCGGAGCGGGCCTCTCACCAGCGCAGCTGGAGCAACTGTATCAGCCGTTCAATCGACTGGGAAAAGAGAATGGCGCGGAGGAAGGGACCGGTGTCGGCCTGGTCGTGACCAAGCAACTGGTCGAGTTAATGGGCGGTACGGTCGGCGTCGAAAGCGTTGTCGGCGTCGGTACGACCTTCTGGATAGAACTGCCTTCTTGCACCGCACCGCAGCGCCAGGCGAGTGGCGAGGTGGCAGCAACCGGGGCAGTGAAAGAGGACTTGGCCACGCCGACGCCATCACCGCTGCGCACGCTCCTGTATGTCGAAGACAACCCGGCCAATCTCGCTCTGGTCGAGCAGCTGATTGCGCGGCGCAAGGACCTGAAATTCTTGATGGCATCCGACGCAAACACCGGGCTGGACCTGGCGCGCACGCATCAGCCGCAGGTAATCTTGATGGACATTAATCTGCCGGGCATGAGCGGTTACGACGCCCTGAAGATATTGCATCTCGATCCAGCGACCGCGCACATACCGGTT
This sequence comes from Herminiimonas sp., assembly GCA_028292265.1. Taxonomy (GTDB): domain Bacteria; phylum Pseudomonadota; class Gammaproteobacteria; order Burkholderiales; family Burkholderiaceae_D; genus JAQGMR01. The sequence continues at coordinate 35,069 of JAQGMR010000029.1, read as the reverse complement.
CTTGCCTTGTCGGCGAATGCGATTCCGCGCGACATCCAGAAGGGCCTTGACGCCGGGTTCTTCCGCTACCTGACGAAGCCGATCAAGCTAGACGAATTCGCGGATGCCCTGGACGGCGCGCTGCGCCATGCAGAGCAAAACACCGGCTTAAAGGCTATTGCCTGATTTCGGCTTCCACCAGCTGGATGAGCAGCGTGAGCGATTCCTGCCATCCAAGGTAGCAGGCCTCTGACGGAATGACTTCCGGTATGCCTTCCTGCACCGCAATCAGCTCGGTCCCGCAAAATACCGGACGTAGCGTCACTGTGGTCTGCATTTCGCCTGGCAAGTTCGGATTGTCGAACTTGCCGGTATAGCGGAGCCGTTCATTCGGCACGAGTTGAAGGTATTCGCCGCCAAACGAGTGGCTGTGGCCGGTCGTGAAGTTGGTGAAAGACATGCTGTAGCTGCCGCCGATCTTTGCGTCCATGTGATGTACTTTGCCGGTGAATCCGTTTGGGGGAAGCCACTTGGACAGGGCGTCGGCATTGAGGAAAGCGCGATAGATGCGCTCGGGTGGCGCCTTGATGACGCGGTGCAGTCGAATGGTACTGGTCGGCATGATGTGTTCCTTCAGGCAGAGGACGGCCCTCTAAAATACACGACGAAGCAGGATCGGCAAAATCCCATGCACGGTTGAGCCTGCCGGGTTGACGGCCTCTCTAGTGAATCCCGAGGTACCGCTGCAGCGTCTCCTGATCCGCGCTCAACATTTTTGCATCGCCCTCCCATACCACACGGCCCGTCTCGAAGATTACGACGCGGTCCGCGACAGCCAACGCGCTGTACAAATTCTGTTCCACCAGCAGAATGCCAAGCCCTTCCTTTCTTAGCGTCACAAGGATATCTTCGACCAGGCTTACCGTCACCGGCGCAAGCCCTTCGGTAGGTTCGTCCATCAGCAACACCCGTGGCCCGGTCATGAGGGCGCGGCCAATCGCCAGCATCTGGCGCTCACCACCGGAAAGCTGGTTGCCGCGGTGGCTCTGTCGTTCCGCGAGTCGCGGAAAGGCATCGAAGACGCGAGGAATGGTCCAGGCGCCATCGCGTTTGCGGTCGAGCATCTGCAGGTGTTCCAGCACCGTCAGCGAGGCAAACAGGCGCCGTCCCTGCGGCACATAGCCAATGCGGCGGGCAGCGATCTGGTGGGAACGCAAGCCAGCCAGGTCAGCCCCGTCCATGCTGACGCGTCCGCCTGTCATGCGGGGCGAGCCCAGTCCCATGACGGAACGCACCAGCGAGGTCTTGCCCATGCCGTTGCGACCGAGAAGGGCAACGATCTCCCCTTCAGCAACACGCATCGAAACCCGGTCCAGCACTTGCGCTTCGCCGTAGGCGGCGCACAACTCAACGATCTCAAGCATTGCGCGGCCTCCCCAGATAGACTTCCTGCACCTGCGGGTTGCGCCTGATTTCGTCCGGCTTTCCTTCTACCAGCACCTTGCCCTGGACCATGCACACCACCCGGTCCACCAGGCCGAGCGCGAGATCGATGTCGTGCTCGATCAGGACCAGAGCCAGCGTGGAGGGCAGGCCACGAATCACATCCGCCATGACGACCCGGTCCGCGGGCGACAAACCGGCCGCCGGCTCGTCCAGCAATAGCAGTCGTGGTGAACTGGTGAGTGACATCGCGAGTTCAAGTTGGCGTTGCTCGCCATACGAAATTTCCTTTACCAGCAAATGACGCTTTTTCTCCAGATGGCATCTGCCGAGCGCGGAATCGACGATATCGCGTTCATCGCCCTTTGCATGGTCCGTGCGCCACATCGCAAACTTGGAGCGTCGCAAACCTCGCGTCGCCAGCAACAGGTTCTCCTCAATCGACAGACCGAAGAACAGGTTGGTGATTTGAAAGGTGCGGGCAATGCCGCGTTGCGCGCGGCCGTTCGGCGCCAACCTTGTGATGTCCTTGCCATCCAGCAGAACCTTGCCGCGCGAGGCGGAGGTCATGCCGGTGATGGCGTTGAACAGGGTCGTTTTCCCCGCGCCGTTTGGCCCGAGAATGGCGACACGCTCGCCGGCCGCTACCTGCAGCGTGACACCGTCGACCGCGTTGAGCGCGCCGAAATGGATGCCGACTTCCTTGAGTTGCAGTAGTGGTGGATTCATTTCCTGGACTGGTCCGCCGCACTATGCGGCAGAGCTTCGCTTTCTCCCTGATGGACCGCTATGTCATGCGAGCCGGCGCAACCGATGGCCCTGATGGCGATCGGCGCGCCGGACGCTCTTTTCAAGTTCAGGTCTTCTTGATGCCCTGGAAGGTGCGGGAGTAGGCCGGTTGCTTCATGTACTCGTCCGGCTTGTACGTCCAGAATTGCGACACGGCCGGATAGGTTTCAATCGGCACGTTCCAGAAGCGGCCGTCCGGGCGCTTGACCACGTTGCGAATGAAGACGTCGTAAATCGGGTTGCCATACTCGTCCAGGCGTACCGGCCGGCCGAGCGGGGAGTTGCTCAACACGGTCTTGCGCACCGCCTCCAGGAACTTGGGACGGTCTTCCACATTGCCATTGACTGCCTTGATGGCCTCGCCCAGCCACGCCGCCGCCGAGTAATGCGAGAACCCGTAGATCGAGGGTAGATGCTTGTAGGCCGCTTCATAGTCTGCGACGAATTTTTTGGTCGCCGGCGAGTCATTGCCTTCGGCGAAGTGGGCCGAGGTGATGATGCCTTCCGCCTCGGCGCCGAGCGTGCGGATCACCGACTGGTCGGTTGCGTTCTGCGCGCCCATCAAGGGAATCTTGCCCTTGAGTCCGAAGTTGGACCATTGCTGGATCAGGCGCGTGGCATCGGCACCTGTTTCCATGGCAAACACGGCATCCGGTTTGGCTGCCTGGATCTGCGCAAGGTAAGGGCTGAAGTCCTGGGTATTGAGTGGATGCCAGTGCTGGGCCGTTATGCTGCCGCCAAGCTCGGTGAAGACCTGAGCGAAGCCACCGCATTGCTCATGCCCGAAGGTGTAATCCTGCGAGATCGTGATGACCTTGCGATAGTTCTTTTTCTTGAAGGCGAAATCGGCCAGCGGACGCGGCATCTGGCTGGCTGAATATCCGGCCACACGGATAACGTTGGGGATGCGCTTGCGCTGCGTCAGGTCGTCGGCCGCGATCACGGGAATGAAGTACGGAATGCCGCTGGTCCTTGCATACTCCGCGACAGCCAGGCCGGTATTGGCAAGCAGGTCGCCGATCAGGAAATCGACCTTGGTCTGCTCGGTCAGTTTGCGCGCCTTTTGCAAGGCGATGTCCGGGTTCGATCCATCGTCTTCCGTAAAAATCTGCACTTCGCGGCCGCCGATTTTCTTGCCGACCTGGTCCCAGTAAAGATTGAATCCTTCTGCAATTTCCTTGCCTCCGGAGGCCACGACGCCGGTGAGCGGGGTCAGCAGTCCGATCTTGATAGGCCCGGTGCCTTGCGCCAGGACTTCGCTAAAGGAACCGTATACGGCGAGGCCCCCGAGTGCCGCAGTTGATTTTACGAATGTTCGACGATCCATCTTGCTCTCCCTGTCCTGGTGGTTGTACGTGGTCGTTCCATTGCTGCGTTCACTGCTCATGTATTTTCCGAAGCCGTGGCGCGCCGCATGTTCCGCGCTACCGCAAAGCCGCATCGTCCTGCTTTCCGTCTCTGCTTTTCAGTCTCTGCTTTCAGTTCCTGCGCCGTCGCAAAAGCGACATGCACTTGCCGACCACGCCCTCGGGCGTGAAGATCATGGCCAGCACGAACAGCAGGCCCAGCACCATTGACCAGCGCTCGGTAAAGGAGCTTACGACGTTTTCAAGAAGAACGATGATGGCGGCGCCAACAATGCCGCCAAAGAGCGTACCGACCCCGCCAATAATGGCCATCAGGAGTCCCTTGACGGACTGTGCCAGAGCAACCGTGGAGGGACTGACGAAGCTGTTGAAGAACGCATAGAGCGCGCCCGCGATGCCCGCCATCAAGCCCGAAAACAGGAAGCCGAGCATGAGGTGCCCGGTTGTGTTGTAGCCCAGGCTGCGCATGCGTGACTCGCTTTCTCGAATGCCCTTCAGGGTCAGGCCAAAGGGCGAGCGTACGAACCGCCACATCAGCATGGTCGCGGTCAAGCCGACCACCAAAACGAAGTAATAGAACCTTGCAGAGTCAACCAGCCACTCTGGGCGTACCGTGCCGCGCAGGCCGTTTTCCCCACCGGTAACCGAGGTCCAGCGCTGGCACACGCCCCACACGATCATGCCCAGCGCAAGCGTCAGAAGCAGGAAGTAGACGCCGGTGGTGCGCACCGCAAGCACCGCGAATATGAGCGCAACCAGGACCGCGGTCGCGATGCCGAGCAGGACGCCGATCCAGGGATCGCCACCGGTCACCGTCACGTAGTACATGACGACATAGGTCGAGGTGCCGAAGATGGCGCCATGGCACAAGGGCGTGCGGCCGGTGAACCCGGCAAGGATGTCGATCGACATTGCCAGCAGCGCGTAGATAAGCGTCAGCGTTATCAGGCTGGTCTGATAACCGGGAAAGAGCAGCGGCACCAGCGCCAGCAGCGCCACCACGATCACGGTCCACAGCGGTTTGGAGGCAAGGTTCATGCGGCGCCTTTCAGGTAGCGCGTCCGAACAGGCCGTGCGGGCGGAATGCCAGCAAAAGTGCCATGGGTCCGAAGATAACGAAGTAGGACAGTTCGGGAAACCAGACTTGGCCGAAGGTTGAAAGCAGGGCGACCGCAAGGCTGCCGAGCGCCGCGCCGGCAAGGCTGCCGCGACCACCGATAATGACAACGGCCAGGCTATAGACCAGGATCTCCGAGTCCGCCGTTGGATACAGTGACAGGAAGGCGCCGCCGAGCGCCCCCGCAATGCCGGCCAGCGCCATGCCAAGCATGAAGGTAATGACGAACACCTTGCGGATGTTGATCCCCATCGCCTCCACCGTCTCAGCGTCGTCGACGCCGGCCCGGATCAGTGCGCCAAGCCGGGTCCGGTTCATCAGCAGCCAGAGCAGCGTCAGAACGATCAGGCCAACCGCGAGTACGAACAGGCGATAGCGCGGATAGGACATGCCGAAGAACTCGAGCGGACCCTGCAGAAGCTCAGGGGTCGGCACGCTGAATGTATCGCCGCCGAAGATGACCAGCGCCGCATCGTTAAGCATCAGTGCCAGGCCGAGCGTTAACAGCACCTGGCGCAGTTCCGCGCCTTTCACGAAGCGCAGCAGCGCCTGTTCGCCAAGGCCGAGCACGGCGACCGCCGCCGCCGCCGCGACGACGCCGAGGATATAGCTATGGCTTGCAGTCGCCACCACATAGGCAACGTAGCCGCCCATCAGGTACATGGCGCCATGCGCCAGGTTCACGATGCGCATTAATCCAAAGATAAGGGTAAAGCCGCTGGCAACCAGAAACAACAGCGCCGCAAATGTCAGGCCGTTGAATATCTGGAAGACCGTATACGACATCAGCCGCCAGCCTTTGGGACAGGGGCCTGGCCGCCGATGCGCGCCTGTTCAGAGCGGTGCCATTCCAGGATTTGTTCCCCGGTCCAGAACAGCACGTCCTTGCGTGCGGAGAGCCGCTCGAACACCTTGCGGAACCACTTCAGGCGATGCGGCGCACCCATGATGTAGGGATGCACGACCAGCGCCATCACGCGCGCAGACTCGCGCGAATCTTCGTAGAGCTGGTCAAACTGGTCGCTGGCGCGGTCGTAATATTCGCGTGCGCTGTGATGCTGGATCAGCATCATGGCCACGTCGTTGAATTCCTGGGTTTAGGGGATGTTGGTAATCGTTTTGCCGCTGCGGGTACGAAGCTCAACCGGCTGGTCGTCAACAACCCAGTCGCAGACATAGTCGTAACCAGCTTCCTGCAACAGGTCAGGCGTTTCCCACGTTTCTGTCAGGCCCGGTCCCAGCCAGCCACGTGGCGCCTTGCCACTGAATTTTCGAATGGCTTCGGTGGTCTGGCGAATAGCTTCCGCTTCGTTCTCCACCTTCTGCATGTTCTTTTGAATGAAGCCGTGGCCAAGGAACTCCCAATTGCGCTCCATTGCAGCCTGCGCTATTTGCGGGTAACTGTCGAAGCAGCTTCCATTCACCGCAAGCACACCAGGAATCTTGAACTGGTCGAACACCTCCAGCATGCGCCAGAAGCCGACCCGATTGCCGTACTCATGCCAGGCCCAGTTGGGGATGTCGGGCGACGGTGAGCCACCAGCGGGCGGCGTCAGCACGGTGCGCGGCATGGGTTGCATGATGTCCCATTCTTCGACATTGACGATGACCCAAACCACCATGCGTGCACCGCCGGGGAGCACCAGTTTGGGTCGGGTCGATATGGGGGAATAGGTGAGTCGTTCTTGCGGCCGCATCAATTTGCTCCATTGCCTGGGTTAGTACGGGGGTGCGCACAGATTACAGCACGGAACGTGCCAATGCCTTCGATGCTGGCGATCAGTTCGTCACCGGGTACGACCGGTCCCACGCCATCCGGCGTGCCGGTATAGATCAGGTCGCCCGGCACAAGCCGGTACAGGCGCGAGAGGTTCGCAACGATCTCTGGCACGCTCCAGATAAGCTGCGACAGATCGGTCTTCTGCTTCTGTACGCCGTTCACCGCAAGCAGCAGTGCGCCGTGTTGCGGATGCCCGCAAACGCTGGCCGGCACGATCGCGCCGCATGGCGAAGAGTGGTCAAACGATTTACCGTTTTCCCACGGGTGCCCGGCTTTGGCGGCGGCGCGCTGCAGATCACGCCGCGTCATTTCAAGCCCGACCGCATAGCCGAAGATGTGTTGGTTCGCATCCTTTGCATCGATGTTCTCGCCAGCCTTGCCGATGGCAACCACAAGCTCCGCTTCATACTGGTAGTCGGAGGTGGCGCTGGGGTAGGGAACAGGCGTGCCTTGTTCCACGATCGAGTCCGACGGCTTCTGGAAAAAGATCGGCGGGTCACGTTCATCCGCTTCGCCCATCTCGCGGATGTGCGCCAGGTAGTTGCGCCCAATGCAGTAGATGCGCCGGACTGGGAAGCGTGACGTCGTACCTTGCACCGCGAGCGATGGCGGCAGCGGCGGATCGACCACCCATGCCGCTGGCGCATCGCTCACATTCGGCACATCGGTCACGCTGTCTGCCCCGACTTCGATTTGGTGTACCAGTCGAGGATCTGCTCGCCGTTCATGTGCACCACGCCGCTATGCTTGTTGATGTGCTCGTAGACTTTTTCCAGGTAGCCGATGCGGAATGGCTGGCCGCTGATGTAGGGATGGATTGCGATTGCCATGATCTTCGGCCGCTCCGCCGCTTCCAGATAATAGCGGTCAAAGGTGTCATTGCATTTCTGCGTCCAGTAGGCCGCCTCGTGGTGCTGGACGATCATCATCGGGATGTCGTTGTTTTCGACGGTGTACGGGAGCGTGACGAGCGGGCCGTGCGCGGTTTGTATTTCCGTCGGCTCGTCATCATAGGGAAAGTCGCCGATGTACTTGACGCCGGCCGCCGCCAGCAGGTCGGGCGTTTCCATGGTTTGCGTGAGGCCAGGGCCAAGCCAGCCGACCGGACGCTTGCCGGTGAATTTTTCCAGCGTGTCCATCGATCTCTCGATCATCGATTTCTGGTCTTCGACTTTGTGGATCGGCATTTGCTCATAGGAGTGGCCCATGAACTCCCAACCGGCTTCGAGGCAAGAATGCGCCACCCGTGGGTAGTCAATGGTGACGCGGGCGTTGATGGCAAGCGTCGGCTTGATGCCGAGCGAATCATAGAGCTTCTTGAAGCGCCAGAAGCCGACGCGCATGCCGTATTCGTGCCAGGCCCAGTTCGGTATATCGGGTTGCAGCGCAAGGCCGGTCGGCGGCGGCAGAACCTGGCGCGCCATCGGGCGGGCGATGTCCCACACTTCAAGGTTAACGATGGTCCAGACGATCACCTTCGCGTTGCCAGGCAATTTCAACGGCGGCCGGTCAACAATGGCGGAGTAGGGTGCACGTTCACGGGGAATCATTGGCATGCTGCGTCTCCTGTTTCTAAATGCGTTTCAAGGTTGCAGCGTAAAGCGGAAGCTTCGCTACCTGGGGCACATGGTTTAAAGTTTAAGACAGATCAAACAGACTTTTCGACCTTTCCCGCCAGGGCCGCGTCCGGGCTGGAGGCGAACGTTTCAAACAGTCGTTCCAGGAAACGTTCCGCCAGTTCGTTTGCACCGACCTTCGGCAGCAGACGTTTGCATTCGACGCCGCCATCACATGCTGCCAACTCAGCCGCCCGCGCGCAGTTCTGGCAGTGCCATGACTTCCTGGGAGGTCATGACGAAGCCGAACGCGGTCCGGATGCACAACAGCGCCGCGTCATGCAGTTCGGGCCGGTCCATGGTGTCGACGCAATCGCTGGGCACAATGACCGCGTAGTCCATTGAGCACGCCGCAGTGACCGTCGACAGTATGCAGCTATTGGTGTTGACGCCAGTGATGATGAGGGTGTTGATGCCATGCGCCTTCAACACCAGTTCGAGATCGGTGGCGACGAAGCAGTTGTAGCGCTTCTTGGTATCCACCACCTTGTCGCGCGTCTCGTCCAGCAGACCCGGCATGATCTCGCAGCCCGGCATGCCGATGATATTGTGCTTCATCACATTCTTGCGCGGGTTGTTGGGGTCCTCGGCCCGCGTACGCCAGAACGCATTGAGCCGAATTTCCTGCGCATCGCGGTAACGGGTCATCAGGTGGATCACTGGAATGCCGTTCTCACGCGACCAGTCCATCAGCTTGCGATTTGCCGCAATTACCCGTGCCGCGATTTCGGCCGTCGCCGGCATGGTTGCGACTTCCATGTCGAGATGGCCGCGATGCAAATCAATCGCAAGCACTGCCGCCCGTACTGTGTCCACGCCCAGATTCATGTCTTCTCCTGATTCATTGTTGCGGTCGCTGCTGCGCCGGCACCTGCCCGCAGTGCGCCCTGATCGATGCCGAACCGGTCTGCCAGCCAGTCCGCCAGAATTTCCTGCCCTATGGTGGGGTTGTCGTGCTGGCAGTGCTCCGCGCCGGTCTCCTCGGCTTCCAGCAGTCGCAAGGTGCATTGCACGCCATGGGCAACGCCGTAGTCATAAACCTTGCGGGCCTGGGAAACGGTGAGCACGTCGTGGCCGCCATGCATCACCAGGTAGGGGCAGCGCATGTGCTCCAGATGCCCGTCGAGCGTGAAGGCGCGCGCTTTTTCCATTGACGACTTCATGCTGTCGCAGCCAAACACCCATTTGATGTGCATCGCCAGGCCGTGATCTTCAGAGGCGTTGCCCCACATGTCGGTGATCGCGAAAACCGCGCCGTGGGAAATACAGGCCGCAAGGCGATGTTCGTGGCAGCCGGCGCGGGCGGCATAGTAGCCGCCAAGGCTCGAGCCGCAGACAGCGATGCGGCTGGCGTCGACATCGGCCCGGGTTTCAAGATAATCGATGCAGCGACCAATCGGCACTTCGGTATCCGGGCGGTTCACCAGATTTTGTCTGCGCAAGGCGCCGCCTTGTCCGGGACCGTCAATCATCAGAACCGAAATGCCGCGCTGCAGGCAGCCGTGCGCCTGCATGAACCACATTTCATCCTTGATGGAATCGAGCCCTCCCATGCAGATCAGCACGGGCTGACGTTCGACCGGGAAGGGCGCGCGGACAAAGTAGGCCGGCAGCGTAGCGCCGTTTTCATAGGGGATTTCCAGCACTTCACCAGGCGGATCGAGCAGGCGAAGATAGCCGTGGCTCGAGCGTTCCATCAAGGTAAAGGTCGCCAGCCGACGCGGATCGTACGGCTGCAGGAAGAACTCCGCCTGGCGGTAATAATCGGCTGCGCGCCGGTAGCAGTTGATGGCCGTCTGGATGTGCCCGAGCTGATCTTCCGATTGCGCCCGCGCAAAGTTGCGGTCCGCCACGCGCATCCACTCTACGTGCCAGCTTTCTTCGCTGGTTGGATCAATTCGGGAAGCGACCTGGAACACTTCGCTGACCGCGCCGCCGCCTTCCTGGGTTCCTCCAAGACCGCGACGGAATTGATACGAGAACCAAGGCGATTGAGGCCAGTGATGCCAGCCGAACGGCTCGAAATGCGGCGCGCGGTTCTCCGTAATGCGCTCAATGGCATTGTCTTCCTGGGCGCCTGAGTTTTGTTGCATCGGGGATGTCTCCAAAACAATCGGGGAACTGCTGTTCAACGGGCCGTAACGACAGGCGCTGCGTGCGCGGGCTGCGCTGGCATGTGCTGCCTTCGCTGGCATGTCATGTCGCGGGCAAGGTCGCCTTGCCGCGAACGCTACATTCACCGGCATGTGCAGCCGCCTTGAAGCCGCCCTGCAGCAGTCCCGCACGCCAACGCAAACGCATTTCTGGCAACGAGTTTATTGTTACGGTGTTAAGCGTGTCAACTGATTTTGTATCCAAAGTTGGCTAAAAAACGCCGAGGATCACTCGGCATGCCCCTATTCTGTTCTCTTTGTATACAATGTTGTGAGTCCTTTCCTTCGCTTCCCGCGGCAAGACCAGGAGACAACGCATGTTGAAAAGTGCTGAAAAAAAACCGTCGGCAAATCTGCCCGCTGTCCCCGAAATTCCGGTTCGCGCGCGATCGGGGAAGGCGTCTGCCGCATTTCCCACGGTCGTGACTTTGGCGCAGTCCGTGACCGATCAATTGCGCACGGCCATCATGGAAGGACGTTTCCTTCCCGACGAAAAGCTGTCCGAGATGTCGCTCTCTGCCATGTTGAAGGTGTCACGCACGCCGATCCGCGCCGCGCTGCACAGCCTTGCCGCCGAGGGCCTGCTCGAATATGTACCGAATCGCGGCTACAGCCTGCGCAGCATGGACACCAACAAGCTGATCGAAATCTTCGACATTCGGGGTGCGCTCGAAGGGCTGGCGGCGCGACTTGCCGCTGATCGCGGCATGAACGAGGCGACGCTCGCCGACTACCGTTCGGCGCTCGAAGCGGGTGACCGCATCATGGCAAAGGGAAGACTGGTGCGAGGCGACCGTGACCGATTCGGTGAAATAAACGCGCGTCTCCACGATGCGATCCTGCGTGCCGCCGACAGTCGCATGCTGGTGGACATGGTCCGCATGTGCCACAACATTCCGATTTTTTCCGACCGCAATGTGCTGTGGACGGACTACGACTGGCTGCGGCGCAGCCATGACGATCATCACCGCATTCTGAGTGCGATCCTGTTGCGCGACGGACCGCGCGCCGAGCGGTTAATGCGTGAGCATGTGCACGCTGTGAAGCTTGAGATGAAGGGACAACTGGACAGCGCAACAGGCGCGGCAGGTTAGCAGTGATGCGTGGTTCTCGCGGTCATGATTACGACTTGATCGCGTCAATATTGCATCCGCCCGGAGACTCCTGTCGCAAGCAGTCGCCCGCTGTACACCGACGTGCATTTCCAGGTGGTACCTGATCTGTATCCGCCGAGCGCCGCCTAAGCTTGCAGCCGGTCAATACACGCCTCCTCACCCATCGCATAGTGCTAGAAGTCCTGCGAGGAGTAGGGGAGATGCACACCTCATTGATAAAGATGGCGCAGGCGACGCTGTCTGGAGGGCCGACGATACGACTGCGTTTGATTTTGCTATGGCCGGTCGTATCACTTTTCCTCGCTGTGGTCGGCATTCTGTTCCTTGCTTCCAAACTGGAGGAAGACAAGGCAGAGAGCATGGCGCACACGCAAAAGACCATCAATGTGCTGGTTCGCGCCTATGCCGAAGACACCCAGCAAGCGCTGGATGCGGTCGACCGTACGCTCCTGCTTCTTCGATTTCAATGGTCGCAATTCGGTGGTGGCATACCGCTCGAGGCAATGCGATCGGACGGAATCTTTACGAAACGAGCACCTTTCAACGCAAGCATTCTGGACAGGAACGGCACGCGCGTTACAAGCACATTTCCGCTCGACTCGAATACTGGGACGGCCCCGAGCGCGGCAGACCAAAACTACTTCGTCGAGCAAAAATCTACACAGCAAGACCGGCTGTATCTGGGTCGCCCCGCAATCGGCCGCACTACGGGGCGCCAGGTCATTCACTTCTCCCGAAGATTAACCGACCCAGACGGGCAGTTCGCCGGCGTCGTTCACATCGGAGTGCAAGTGTCTTATTTCACGACCCATTACGACCCGACGACATTGGGAAGCTTCGGCGTGCTGGGCATGTTCGGACCGGAGGGCCAGGCCCGCGTGGTCCGAACCGGCGACACGGTCCAGGGCACGGGGGCCGAACTGATTTCGAATCCACTCAGTCTCGAAGGCCGCAGCGGGTCAATGTTCGTGACCGGCGATGCATTCAACGATCGCCGAAACCGCTATATCGCCTGGCAGTCAATCGAAGACTATGGCGTTGTTGCCGTTGTGGGGCTGGACGAGGAAGAGGCCATGGCCCCGTACAAGGCGGCGCGACTGGCGGCGACGCATCAGGCCAGCGTGGCGCTGCTGTTCCTTTTTGCGTTCACGCTGGTTGCCATGTCGCTCTCCTTGCGGATTGCGTGGCAAAAGCGAGTTCAGGAACTTGCGGCTGGCAACTACAGGGCGGCTACCGAGGGGGCCGCGGACGGGTTCTACATTGTGCGACCGGTCAACAACGGCACCGGGGAAACCAGCGACTTCAGCGTCATCGATTGCAACGAACGTGGCGCTGCATTGTTCAACATGAAATCGATTGAAATGAAGGGCAAGAATCTGTCGTCCATTTTAGGCGGCAGTGCATTCTCCGAGGCCGAAAAAATGCTCGGCCATGCCTTGCGGGAAGGCAGCTTTGCGGGCGAATGGTGGCGACGGACTGCCGACGCGGACCGCATGCGCTGCCTGGACGTAAAAATCCTTCGATCGGAAAGCGGTTTTGCCGTCACCCTGCGCGACGTCACCAAAGAAAGACTTCACCTTCGCGAGCTCGAGCGACAGGGAAACGAAGACTCGCTAACTGGCCTGCCGAACAGAAACTGGGCGCAAAAATATCTTCCACGGGCGGTTTCCCAGACCGCGACGCGGTCGCAGTCGCTGGCGCTGCTCTTCATTGACCTCGATGGCTTCAAATCCGTCAACGACAGGCTGGGCCACGCAGCAGGGGATGAGGCGCTCCGCATGTCCGCCAGTCGGCTTCGCGAGGCGGTACGACCCAATGACATGGTGGCCCGCCTTGGTGGTGACGAATTCATCGTCATCCTGGAAAACGTGGTTCACAACGACGACGTCCGGCAAGTCGCGGAGCGGGTACGCGAGTCGTTCAGCCGCGAATTCCAGCTTTTACGCGGAACCGCGTCGCTCGGTGCCTCCATCGGCATCAGTCTCTACCCGATCGACGCCACCGACGCGACGGCGCTATTGGAAAACGCCGACTTCGCCATGTATGCCGCAAAGACGGCTGGCAAGAATCGCTACTGTTTCTTTGACCCGTCATTTTCGGAGTCGGTGCGACAGCGGGTGGAACTGGAGGCGGAGCTGAAACGTGCGATCGCGTCTGACGAGTTTGTACTGCACTACCAGCCGAGAGTTGCGCTTTCGACTGGGCATACCTGCGGATTCGAAGCGCTTCTGCGATGGGAACATCCGACACGCGGGCTGCTCGAGCCGGCGGCCTTTCTGTGGCTTGCAGAAGAAACAGGACTGATCGTTTCGCTGGGCGAGCTGGTAATAAGGAAGGTGTGCAAGCAGATCGGCATGTGGTCCCGCGCCGAGGAAAGCTGCATCCCTGTTTCAATCAACGTCTCCGCGCGCCAGTTTGAAGAAGCTAACCTGTGCTACCTGCTCGACGAGTGCATGGCGCGTCATGGCATTGCCAATGAACTTGTAGAGATCGAATTGACAGAGTCCGTGATGCTGGCCAATCCTGTGAGAGCGCGCGGGAAACTTAACGAAATGCGCAGAGCGGGAATCAAACTGCTGATTGATGATTTTGGCACGGGCTACTCGTCGCTTTCTCAGCTCCAGGAATTGGACTTCGATGTACTGAAGATCGACGGCACATTCACAAATCGGCTTCATGCCGCAGGACCGGCAGGCTGTGTTTTTTACGAGGCCATCATTACGATGGCCCACACCCTGGGGATGCGCGTGGTGGCCGAAGGGGTGGAGCAGCTCGGGGAAATGCAGGTATTGAATGCGTTACGGTGTGACGAGATCCAGGGCTTCTATGTCTGTCGGGCGATGCCTGCGATGACGAGGCAGTCCGAGATGGCGCATACGGTGGCGGTGTGAAGCCGGGCCGGAGCTGCATTACGTCGGCGCATGAACGTGCTGCAAGCAGAGCCGGCAGCTTGTCCAGCGGTCGCACCGCCAGTGCGCAAAGGATTAGATAACCGCGCGTTTCTACCGCGCATGCTTCTCGGCAAGCCTTGTGGGCGGCATCAGGAACCTCGCCTCGAAAACTTCGCGCGGCAGCGGTTTACTGAACAGGAATCCCTGCATTTCCTCGCACTTCAACCGCCGCAGCGTGGTCGCCTGTTGCTCGGTTTCGACCCCTTCGGCAACAACCTTCAGCTTCAGCGAATGCGCCATGTTCACGATGGTCGAGACCAGCGCCAGGCCTTCGGACGTTGCGTTCATGTTGATGACAAAGGAACGATCGATCTTGAGTGTGTCGACCGGTAGCTTCGAGAGATAATTCAGAGAGGAGAAGCCGGTACCGAAATCGTCAATGGCAATGCTGATCCCCATCGCTCGCATGGCGCGCAATGTCGTCGTGCTGTGGCTTACGTCAGACATGATGACGCTTTCCGTGATCTCCAGCTCGAGCCCTTCGGCAGCACGCGGGTTACCAGCAATTGTGTCTGATATTTCGGCGACAAAGTTCCGGTTCCGAAGTTGAAGCGGTGACACGTTGACGGCAATGCGGACAGCGGGAAGACCGGCGGCCCGCCAGCCAAGATAATCGGCAACGGCTTGCCGCAGTGCCCAACGGCCGACGTCATGGATCAAACCGGTTTCTTCCAGAACCGGAATAAACCGCCCCGGTGGGACGAGGCCCGTTAGTGGATCGTTCCATCGGATCAGTGCCTCGGCGCCGGAGACAAGCCCGGTAACCAGGTCTACTTTCGGCTGGTAATGCAGCGCGAACTCTTTTCTCTCGATTGCCTGGCGCAGCTTGTTTTCAAGTCTCAGCCTGGCCGCAACAGTCGCAGTCATCTTCTGGGTGAAAAACAGGTAGCGCTCGCCTCCATGCTTGGCTTTTTTAAGGGCTGCCTCTGCGTTGTTGAACAAGGACTGGGCGCCTTCGCCATCCTCGGGGAACCGCGCGATACCCACCTTGAACGAGATCCGAAACGGGGCGCCACTCAAAACGAAGGAATGCTCCGCGAACGCCGCCATTTTGCTTTCTATCAGCCGTACAAAACTATCGTCTTGCCTGATTTCCGGCAGAACAATGGCAAAATGGTCCGCGTCGATCCGGGCCAGAAACTCGGCTCCTCCGAGATTATCTGAAAGCCACTGCGCTACCTGCTTCAATAGTGCATCGCCCAACGCCTGGCCCAGACTGTCGTTGATGCTTTTGAAGCGCTCAAGATCAATGATGCCGATGCCCAGCCCCATTTTTGACACTGCAGCACGTTGCAAGTGCTGCGCGACGCGCTCCAGGAAAAGGCTTCGGTTCGGCAATCCGGTGAGCGCGTCGTAATACGCGAGGTAATGTAATCGTTCCTGCTTGGACAGGTAATCCATCGCGAACGAAATATCGGCGGTAAGCTCTTTCAGAAGCTTCATTTCCGCCGCATGAAAAAAATCGATCTCGTCGGCGTAGAGAGCAAGAACGCCAACCGCCTCATCCGAGACGATCAGTGGGAAGACGGCCAGAGAGCGGATTCCGGCTTCATAGAAAGTCGGCCCGAGTACTATGGCTGGATCGTGTTGCAGATCATTGGACACGATCGCGGTGCTGGAAGCCACCGCGCGTGAAATCATGGACTTCTGCACGTCGGCCGAGGTCAGGAGTGTCTTGACCGCGTCCAGGAGCGCGTGGTTCTTGCCTGCAGAAGCGACGGGGATAAACTTCATCGTCGCCCGGTCAACAATGCTTATCACTGCCATGCGGAAGCCGCCGTCTTCAACACCGATCCGGCACGCCTCGCCAAACAATTCATCGCGATTCTTGATCCGGACAATCAATGCGTTGATCTGGCTGAGCACCGAATACACCCGGTTCAAGCGTTTGATACTCAATTCGTTTTCACGCAATACATCGTTACTGCGCGACACCGCCTGCTCCAACAACTTCATGTCATGAATGTCGGTGCATGTGCCAAACCATTTGTCGACAATGCCACTATCGTTTTTTACCGGTACACCGCGCACCAGCCACCAGCGATACGCGCCATCGTTGCGCCGAAATCGGCATTCAGTGGAATACGTCTCCCCGGCCAGCACTGACTTTTGCCACTCTTCCCACGCTCTTCGCTTGTCGTCCGGATGAAAGGCCTGAGTCCAACCATAGCCGCAGCTCTCTTCAAATGAAAGGCCGCTGTAATCGGCCCATTGCTGATTGAAATAGGTGAGCCAGCCGTCTCCGCGTGCGGTCCAAACCATTTGCGGCATTGCTTCAGTCAGTGTTCGGAAGGTCGCTTCGCTGGCGCGCAGGTTTTCTTCCGCGAGCTTCCGTTCAGTGATGACGCTCGCGGAGGACACCAGGAAGGTCACTTTCCCGGCTTCGTCCCTCAAAGGTTGGAGCGAAAAGTCGATGTCGATTTGCATGTCGTCCGCGCCAAGGGCACGTATCTCGAAGCGCGATGGCTCTCCGTTCGCAGCCCGCAGAATCGCAGCCCGAAGCCGTTCCCTTGTTTCGGCCGAACCCGACCACCAATACGTATCTGCGAACGGCTTCCCAAGGACGTCTTCCGCTTGCAGGCCCGCTGCTTCTAGCGGCGATCGATTGACTTCGACCAGCACGCCTTGCGGCGTGAGCAAGCCTACGAAGATATCGGGACCGAGTCCGTCGATCATGTCGCGCAAGTGCTTCTGGCTTAACTGCAGCTTTTCCTCGGCGCGTGTGCGGTCCGTTATGTCCCGGCTCGACCCCGCGACAAATTCCATTGACCCGTCGATGACCGGCCCCGGAGAGAAAATGTATTCATACACGCCCTGCACGCCGGAAGCGCTGACAAAGGGCGTCACGTCAGTCACGATCTCCCGGGTGTCAAACACCAGCTGAACCTGGGTTTGCAATCGCTGAGCCAGCTGCTCCGGGTGGCCGAGCTCGGTGAAGTTCCTGCCCACCACCTGTTCGAGCGTTCGACCAAACAGTTCGAGCAGCGGTTCATTGGCAAAGAGGAAGCGCCCGCCACGGTCGAGAACGAAGGCGAAGTCGTGCAGGGACGCAAGCGTCGTGCTCAAAAGGCGTTCCCGCTGCGCGGTATTCCGGGTCAGTTCTTCCAGCGCCTGTTCGGCCAGTCTTCGCGCCGTGATATTGGTGTGCATGACCACAGCGCCGTATGGAGGGTTGCCAGCCAGCGGTGTCGCGCTCAACAGGAACCAGCGCTTTTCTGTTTGCGAATGGCACGGGTATTCCAACGCATATTCGTTGGACGCGCCGGATAGCACAGAGCGAATTCCAGCCGCGGCATAACGGGCTTCTTCTGAATTGTCGCCCTTTGCTTTGTCGCAAACGTGAAGATAATTGACGCCCAGTCCGTGCTGGCGCGCCACGAGTCCGTTGTCCTCGCCGAACTGCCGCCAGACGTCGTTGACCGATATTATCTGGCCGTCGGCGTTGAGCAGGGCAATATGGGCCGGAAGTGCATTCAAGATTGCAGCCTGCTTGGCTTCTACGCTGTGGCGCAATTCTTCCTGTGCGCGACGGAGAAGGAACGTGCGACCGGAATGATCGGCCACGGAATCAACTTCACCGGCTGTCAATTCCTCGATTTGCTCAACGGTCGCGTGCAAGGTCCCGATCAACCGGGACAGTTTGTCCTCAGTGCTCAACGGGTCTTGTGAAGCCGGATCGTTCACGCAACCATTTCCTGCAGGCCCAGCGTTTGCAGCACGACCTGGGTTTGGCTTAGCGTGCCGACAATGCGTTTCACCGGGGACGGCGTCAACCGGAGGAGAGTAGGGGTCATGAAGATCGCGTCGGCCAGTGCGCGCTTCGGCTCGCGAAATACGTCTATTACTTCAATCTGATGACGACCGTCGAGATGGGCGCGGCAGAGCGCGCCCAGGTTGGCGATCGCCTGTGCCGAATTTTGCGCGTCGCCCGCCACGTACAGGCGAAACTTAATCATTGTGCGTCTTGTCATGGCGTCCTACTTTCGTACTCGTACTGCCGCATCGGCGCCACGCAACTCCCCGATCCTGGCTTTTCCGCGCGACAGTTCACGCTCGCGGCTCTCGGTAGTAGTCGCCAATAGCGCTTTCTCGACCTGCTTCGCGATCAGCTCTGTTTGCAGCGATTTCAGGCGCACTTCAAGCTCTGCCTCCTGTGCGTCGAGCATGACACGCTTCAACTTGGCCGCGACTTCGGTCACTTCGGCTTCAACCCGTTCCGCACTTTCTTTTTCCCAGCGCATCGTGCCCATCAGGACTTCGCCGCCGGCGGTGTAGATGTCGGCCAGCGTGACCCCGGTGTCGCTCAGGATCAGTTCGCGGACCTGGTTCGAGTGCGCCGTGCCTCTGGACTTGATGATCGACATGCCGCGATTGCGTTCGCCGGCCTGCACGAGGTAATTAAGGTGAATCCAGGTGTCGGCCAGTGTTGAAATCTGTAGCGGCGATCCGCCTTCATTCTGGGTTGCCATCTCGTCGAGCAAGCTGGTACAGACCAGCGTCGTGCCGGCCGCCTTGGACCAGTCAATCAAGCGTTCCGCAACGCTGTGCGCGGTCAACTCATTGCCGGACTTGGATATAGTCGATACCGGGTCGATGACAAGGCAGCGGGCCCGATGTTCCTCAGCCAGCATCTTGATGCGAACCAGATAGGTTTCTGCGCTGCCCGTGATGGTTCTGGCAGAGACCATGCGCAACGTGCCATTCTTGACGTACCGATCGAGCTTGATTCCCACTGATGCCAGGTTCCGTACAACTTCCGTCCCGTCGGAATCAAAACTGACGAACATGGTGCGCTCGCCACGCCGACAGGCTGCTTCTGCGAAGGCGCCGCTGAGGGTCGTTTTGGCCGTGCCTGGAAAACCGGTAATCAGTACGCTTGCGCCGCGGTAGTAGCCGCCGCCAAGCATGGTGTCGAGGCGCTTTACGCCGCTGGAAACGCGTTCATGGGTGACATTTGCGTCCAGCTTGCCGAGTGTCCTGGCCACGGCAACTTCAAGCCCTGTGGCGCCGATGAGAAACGGCGATTCGTTCTCGTCGAAACTGGAGCCCCGGTACTTCTGCACCCGGAGATTGCGCTGTGACACCCCAAGCACCACGCTGTGGTTCAGGATGATGGAACAGTCCACCATGAACTGCATGAAGCCGAATGCCTGTTCGCCGCCAAACTCGGTCCCCGTGCTTGCCTTCCCGGTGATGAGTCCGGTCAGTCCTTGCCCCAGCAACCACTCGTGCAGTCTATAGAGCTCTCGCTGACGGGATACGGCGTCCGGCAGAAGCGCCAACACGACATCCAGGGCGTCGAACACAATGCGTCGGGCGCCCATTTCCTTTACCTGCGCTGCCAGTGCAGCCAGCATGCCGCTCAAATCGAAGGTGCCGGATTGAACCAGGTCTGGCCCAGGCTGCGCTTCAAGAAAATACAGCTTCTTGCGCTGCAACGCAGGGAGGTCCCAGCCAAAGCTTTCTGCATTGGCGACGATGCGACTGGCGGTCTCTTCGAATGCAACGAAGATGCCGGGCTCCTGGCACGCGCGCGCACCATGAGCCAGGAACTGCAGTGCGAGGATGGTTTTTCCAGATCCCGGACCGCCAACCAGAACTGTGGTGCGGCTTCGCGGTAATCCACCACCGGTCATTTCATCGAGCCCCGTTATACCGGTCGATGCCTTGATGGGTGACTTTGCAGATAAGACTTTGCGATTGTTCATTTGACCTGGACTACGGTGACAACACACGGGAAAGCAAGTAGCAAACACAGATCTTTAGCGCACGCGGCCGAGCGGCTTGTGCAAGATTGGCAACAATATCGGTAATACGATCGGCAATAATCAGAGGTGGCCGAATTTAACCGCATAAAATCTTTCGCACAATAAATCGGCAGGCAGGCAGGCAGGCAGGCAGGCAGGCAGGCGATCAGACCAAGGCCCGCCTTTAATCCACGGCGGGCGAGCGGTGCTTCCATAAGGCGAAACACGCACGAAATTAGCGCAAAAAAATCATAACAGAGAACTTGCTTTTGAGAACTAATATTGCGCGTTTGTATGCCTTAACTGAAAGGCGGTCGCCAATTTGCGACAAGGTTTGGCACAACGATAAGCCGCGACGGACTGCCAGACCCCGCAACAAGTGCCGCGATATAGCGGCCAAGATTTACTGTCGTGACGACCCGCGTCTATGGCGTCTATTTTCTGTTGCCCCGGCCGTCGCATTAATTCCTTGCTTCTTCGTTTAAAAGTACCGCAACGCAGCGTCATATGACGCGCTCGTGCCCCCGGCCTTTCCGGCGTATCCCAGAAATGCACTATGTCGCAAGGTTGAGCGCTGGATTATGATTTGGAAAAGGGAGCCTGAATGCAAGCAATCGCAACGCCAAATACGAATTCTGGACCAACAAGCGCGGGCCGACAGGGCATCGGGTCCGCGAAGATTGTCGTGGACACTGGCCGCAAACTTCTTATCGCTGAGATTCGGCGCACTACCAGCGTCCTTCGTGTCGACGTGTATCGAATGCAGCCTGAAGACACTAGCAGTGATACGGGCATTTCTGCAGACCGGTTTGCGATCATCCGGGCGCTCGTCGGGCGATCCGGGGCGGTCCGGATTGAACAGCTCGGGCCTGCTCTTACCGAGGAATGCGACTGGGCCCTGGAGGCGATAAAACGGTATGGAGTCGACTGTGGGTGGGTGAGGGGGGAAAGTTAGACCGGTTACGACCGTATCTCGGTTGCACCTCTTCTACTCGAACAAGATTCTCTGGACTGAGCATTTTCCAGGAGGTGGCCACTGGTCCTTCCGGATTCGCCGCGGAACGCAATCATGTCTACCGCACTGTCCGTGCATGCCGCGGACAGCGCCGCCATTGGGTTGTGGCGCGGCCCGCCGCGACTAATCCGCCACCACCTCCGTCACTGCCTTCCCACTCCCAAAAAACGCCTGCAGATTATCCAGCGTCAGCCGCATCATCGCGCGCCGCGTCTCGTTCGTGGCGCTGGCGATATGCGGCGTCAACACCACGTTTTCCAGCGCAAGAAACCGCGCATCGATATTCGGCTCATTCTCGAATACGTCCAGTCCCGCGCCCGCAATGCGTCGATTTGCAAGCGCGTCCAGCAGCGCCGCTTCGTCCACCAAAGTCCCGCGTGCCATGTTGACCAGATAGCCCTGCGGCCCCAGCGCTTCAAGCACCGCGCCATCGATCAGCTTACTGGTCTCGTCGCCGCCAGGCGCGGCAACGATGAGTATGTCGGCGCTCCGTGCCAGGGCCTTGATGTCGGGTTCAAAACGGTACGCCAGCTTTTGGTCGTTGCGCCCGAAGTAGGAAAGCTTGACGTCGAAGGCATTGAGTCGGCGGGCGATCTCCTTGCCGATGCGGCCCAGGCCAACGATGCCGACTTCCTTGCCAGAGAGGTTGGAGCCCATGGAGAACTGCGCCTTGGCCCATTTGCCTTCCATGGCATAACGGTGGGCCTCGGGGATGCGCCGCAGCAGCGACAGCACCAGGCCGACACACAATTCCGCAACCGCGGTGTTGAGCACATCCGGCGTGTTGGTAACCACGATGCCGCGCTTTGCCGCGACGTCACGCGGGATCAGGTCGTAGCCGACGCCGCTGGTAGAAATGATCTGCAGATTTGGCAGCGACTCGACCAGCGTTGCCGGCACCTTGACGGCGCTGCGCGTAATGATGCCACGTATCGCGTGGCGCAAGCCGTCGTTGCCTGCAAGCGCGGCTTCGCTGTGACACTCGAACTCGGCATCAACCATTGCCTGCAGCGGAGGAGGGAAGGCGCCAACCTGGAGTATGTCAATCTTCATTGCATCCTGTGCGAGTGGAGGGATAGGCGTCTGGCATCGAACGTCGATAGGTGCGACGGGCCGACCGGGTGGCACGGCACTCGCGGGCGCTGCCGCCGCGAGTGCTGAGAATGACTCCGATCAGCTCATGATCCCTATCTGCCACGGCACGAACTCATTGTCGCCCAACCCGAGTTCTTCGCTCTTGCTGGCCTTGCCGGACGCGGTTTCCAGCATCAATTCGAAGATGCGCTGGCCCATGACGTCGATCGAGGCGGTGCCATCCAGGATCTCACCACAATTGATATCCATGTCTTCTTCCAGCCGCTTGAACATGGGCGTGTTGGTAGCCAGCTTGATCGACGGTACCGGCTTGGCGCCGAACATGGAGCCACGGCCCGTTGTGAAGGCGATGAGGTTGGCGCCGCCGGCGATCTGGCCAGTTGCCGAGACCGGGTCGTAGCCCGGCGTGTCCATGAATACCAGGCCTTTTTGCGTAACCGGTTCTGCATACTTCAGCACGTCCATCAACGGGCCAGTGCCGCCTTTCATCGAGGAGCCGAGCGACTTCTCGAAGATGTTGGCAAGGCCGCCGGCCTGGTTGCCAGGGCTGACGCGGCCGTTGATCTGCACGTCCCGTCCGACTGAATAGACGTCCTTCCACCAGCGAATGCGCTCGACCAGTTTTTCGCCGACTTCGCGACTCGCCGCGCGGCGGGTGAGGGTATGCTCCACGCCATAAATTTCAGGCGTCTCAGACAGGATGGCGCTGCCGCCATGGCGCACCAGGATGTCGACCGCTGCGCCGAGTGCGGGATTTGCGGTGATTGACGAGAAGCCGTCGCTGCCGCCGCATTGCAGGCCGATGCAGAGATGGCTGGCCGGTACGGGCTGACGCTTGACGCTGTTGGCGATTGGCAGAAGCTCTTTCACGGCCGCGACGCCGGCCTCGATAGTCTTGCGTGTGCCACCGGTTTCTTGCATGACGAAAGTCCGTAGCAGGGGGCCGGCTTCAAGGTTCTCGTTCGTCATCAGGCCGTTTAGCTGGTTGCGCTCGCAGCCGAGGCCGACGACCAGCACCGCCGCCAGATTCGGATGGCGCGCATAGCCTGCCATGGTCCGCCGCAGCAGCGCCATTGGCTCGCCGGTCATCTCCATGCCGCAACCCAGCGAATGGCTGAAAGCGACCACGCCGTCGACGTTAGAGAATTCCGCGAGGCGCTCTTCGGTAAACCAGTCGGCGATGCGGCGCACCGCGGTAGCGGAGCAGTTTACGGTAGAGAGGATGCCGATGAAGTTGCGCGTCGCGACGCGGCCATCCGGACGCACGATGCCCTGGAAGGTGGCGCGCTTTGCTTCCGGCACGTACTCCACCGGCTTGTATTCCGATGCATGGGCATAGTCCCGCTGGAACTCGCGGAACTCAACATTATGGTCATGCACCAGGGTGCCAGCGGCGATGTCGGTAATGGCGAAGCCGATGACGACGTTGTACTTGCGGATCGGGTCGTCCTTGCGAATGGTGGCGGCGGCGATCTTGTAGCCAGCCGGCACCTGGCTGCGCGTGACGATATTTTCAGCGGGGACCTTGGTACCGATAGCGACATCGATGCGGGCGACGACAACATTGTCTGCGGGATGCAGGCGAATGACGGGACCGATGAACTGCTTCTGGGACATCTCTATCATGCCGATTTTCCTTTGGAACCAGGGGTACATTGAGGGCGCCGCTGCGCCGGGGTGCTAGTAGGGCACGCATTGCGTTCGGGTCGGGTTTGCATTTGTTTAGCGTCGATTCGGCTCTTGACAAGCGCCACGCATGCTATACCATCGAGGCGAAAATGATAGCGCTATCATCAGCAATTGTCGAGCGACAAAATGGCGACAAGGCAGGTGACAAGACACGCGGCAAGACAGGCGACAGAGCAAGCGACTAATCCGGACACCAGACAAGCCACATCCATGACATACGATCGTAAAAAACCTGAAGAACTGCGCAGCCATCGCTGGCTCGGCGTTGATGACCTCCGTTCATTCGGCCACCGTTCGCGCGCCGCGCAGATGGGCTACCAGCGCGAGGATTATGCGGGCAAGCCCGTGATTGCCATTCTCAATACCTGGAACGACCTTAACCCTTGCCACAGCCATTTCCGGGCAAGGGCAGAGGACGTCAAGCGCGGCATCTGGCAAGCGGGCGGCTTCCCGGTTGAGATGCCCGCCATCTCGCTTGGCGAAACATTCCAGAAGCCGACCACCATGCTGTACCGGAACTTGCTGGCGATCGAGACGGAAGAGCAGTTGCGCTCCTATCCGATCGACGGCTGCGTGTTGATGGGTGGCTGCGACAAGACGACCCCCGCGCTCATCATGGGCGCGCTCAGCATGAATCTGCCCTCCATCTTCGTGCCGGCCGGTCCCATGTTGCGTGGGAATTGGGCCGGCAAGACGCTTGGTAGCGGCTCCGACGTGTGGAAGTACTGGGCTGAACTCAAGGCTGGCAATATCACGCGCGAGACCTGGGGCGATATCGAAAACGGCATAGCCCGTTCCGCCGGCACTTGCATGACCATGGGCACGGCTTCCAGCATGACCGCCATCGCCGAAACGCTCGGCCTTACATTGCCGGGCGCCAGTGCAATTCCTGCCGTCGATTCCAACCACCAGAAGATGGCCTCCGCCAGCGGTCGCCGCATTGTGGAGATGGTGTGGGACGACCTGAAGCCGCGTGACTTCCTGACGGCGGCATCGTTCGACAATGCCGTCACCGCCGTGCTCGGGCTTGGCGGCTCGACCAACGCTGTGATCCACCTGATCGCCATGGCGCAGCGCGCAGGCGTTACCTTGCCACTGCAACGCTTTGACGAATTGGCGCGCACCACGCCCGTGATCGCAAACCTGCGCCCGACCGGCGCGTTCCTGATGGAAGACTTCTACTATGCCGGCGGATTGCCCGCCTTCCTGATGGCATTGTCACCCTTGCTGGATATGAATTGCGGCACTGTCACCGGCAAGTCGCTGGGCGCCAATATCGCCAAGGCGGAAAACTACAACCCCGACGTCATCCGCTCGCTCGACAATCCTGTCGCGGCTTCCGGCGGGCTGGTCATCCTGCAGGGTAACCTCGCGCCGGATGGCGCCGTCATCAAGCCGGCAGCGGCCGAATCACATTTGCTGAAGCACACTGGCCGCGCCATCGTATTCGACAGCTATAACGACATGAATGCACGCATCGACGATCCGGCGCTGGAAGTCGACGCCGACAGCGTGCTGGTGTTGCGCAATTGCGGTCCGCAAGGTGGACCAGGCATGCCGGAATGGGGCCAACTTCCGATCCCCAAAAAACTGCTGCAGCAGGGCGTGCGCGACATGGTTCGCATGTCTGACGCGCGCATGAGCGGCACCAGCTATGGCGCCTGCATTTTGCATATCGCGCCGGAAGCGTATGTCGGCGGGCCGCTTGCGCTGGTGAAGGAAGGCGATTTGATTGAACTGGACGTCGAGAACCGCGTACTGAATCTGAAAGTGGACGACGCTGAACTGGAACGACGGCGCGCCGCATGGACGCCACCGCCGAAGCGCTTCGAACGCGGCTACGGGAAAATTTTCATGCAGCACATCCAGCAGGCAGACAAGGGCTGCGACTTCGACTTCCTCGAAGGCGATGCACCGACTGCCGAGCCGGAGATTCATTGATTCACTAATTCACTGAGGCGCTGATTCATCGATTACGACTCGAGGAATCCAGGCCTGATAGCAGCAACGCAGGAGCACCGAAAGAGAAGCAAAAGAGCACCGAAAGAGCACTGAAAAAGCACTACAACAGAACCACCAGAACCGCCTCAAAACAAGCGCTAGAAGCGCAGAAGGAGACATGCATGAAGAGTTTCGCCCCCCGCCTTGCCGGTTTGCTTGCCGTGGCCACCGCTGGCCTTGCGTTTTCCACCGTTGTCCACGCACAAAGCAATGAGTTGCGCATTGCGAAGCAGCCTGGCCTGCTGTACCTCCCGACCATCATCATGGAAGAGAACAAGCTGGTCGAGAAGCGCGCCGCCGAAATGGGGCTGAAGGACTTCAAGGTGTCATGGCTGGCCTTTACTGGCGGCGGTTCGAGCACCGATGCGCTGCTGTCCGGTAATGTGGACATGATTGTCAGCGGCTCGACCAACATGCTGCTGCTGTGGTCCAAGACGAACGGCGCAGTGAAGGGCGTTGCAGGCGTCGGTTCCGCATCGATGAAGCTGCTGACCCGCAATCCGAAAATCAAGACTCTGGCGGATTTCACCGACGCCGACAAGATCGCGGTGCCAACGGTGAAGATGTCAATGCAGGCGACGGTACTGCAGATCGCCGCGGAAAAACAGCTTGGCGCCGGAAGTCGCGACAAGGTCAATGCGCTGACGGTGTCGATGGGCCATCCCGATGCCCTGATCGCGCTGACCAACAAGAATGAACAGATCACCAGCCATTTTTCGCTGCCGCCCTACCAGGAAGCGGAATTGAAGCTGCCGGGCGTGCATGAAGTGCTGAACTCCAACGACGTCATGGGCGGGCCGGCTTCGAACGCCGTGGTGTTTGGAACCGCCAAGTTCCATGACGCTAACCCAAAAGCCATCGCCGCCTTCCTGGCCGCACTCGATGACGCGATCGCCTTTATCAACAAGGACAAGCTGGCTGCTGCCGAGGTGTACAAAAAGGCCACCAAGGACAAGACGCCCGCCGCTGAACTGGCCGCGCTGATGACGCCGCCCGGCATCGTGTATTCCAATGTGCCGATGCAGACCATGAAGATTGCCGACTTCATGGCGCGCGCCGGCTACATCAAGCCTCGCCCAAATGACTGGAAGGATTACTTCTTCTCCGAACTCCACAAGGTCAACGGTAACTAGTCATCCCAATTCAAAGGAGCGCATGTGAACAACGCCTATTCCCGACTTCCCAACACCTTCCGCCAGCGCGTGGTGGCCAATGAAAAAGTATTTGGCTGCTGGCTTTCCCTCGCCAGTAACCTGGCCACGGAACTGGTCGGCTACGCCGGCTTCGACTGGCTGCTTCTGGACTCGGAACACACGCCGAACGACCTGCAATCGCTGCATACCCAGTTGCTGGCGCTGAAGGACAGCCCCAGCGCGCCGGTGGTGCGTCCACCGTGGAACGACACGGTGCAAATCAAGCGCCTGCTCGATCTTGGCTTCTACAACTTCCTGATCCCTTTTATCGAGAACCCGGCGCAGGCAAGGGCTGCTGTCGCCGCGACCCGTTATCCGCCGCAAGGTGTGCGTGGCGTGTCGGTTACCCAACGCAGCAACCGCTACGGCTACGAGCCGGACTACCTTTCCCGCATTAACGACAACATCTGCGTCATGGTGCAGATTGAAAGCCGGGCCGGGATAGAAGCTGCCGCGGACATCGCCGCAGTCGATGGCGTGGATTGCCTGTTCATTGGCCCGAACGACCTGGCGGCAGCGCTCGGTCACCTTGGCAACGTGCCGCATCCGGACGTGCAGAAGGCCATCCAAGACATCGTCAAGGGTGCCCAAAAACATCGCAAGCAGATCGGCATACTCGCGCCGGTTGAAGCGGATGCGCGGCGTTACCTGGACATGGGAATACACCTGGTGGCCACGGGCTCCGACCTTGGTCTGCTCAAGAGCGGCAGCAAGAACCTGCGCGATCTGTTCCAGAAAGGCTGACGTTCATACCGTGCCGGGCAGGGCATGAACTTGCCACTTCCCAAACCGAAGCCAGCCGCGCGTCGCGGTACACGCCGCGACATGACGCTGGACGACGTTGCGCGGTTGGCTGGCGTGGCGCCCATTACGGTGTCACGCGCGCTGCATAAGCCGCACCTGGTATCGCCCGGGACGGTGGAAAAAGTGCGAATTGCAGTGGACTCCCTCGGCTATGTACCCAACCTGCTGGCAGGTGGACTGGCGTCGAGCAAGAGTCGGCTGGTGATGGCGGTGATTCCAACCACCATCAACCCGACATTTTCAGAGATGGTGGATGCGTTGCGCGAGGAACTGCTTGAGTCGGGCTATCAGTTGATGATCGGGTTATCTGGCTACAGTGACGCGCGCGAAGAAGACCTGGTCAACGCCATTATCAGCCGTCGCCCGGACGGCATTGTGCTGGCGGGCCTTGCGCGCTCTGCGACGCTGCGCAAGCGCCTGGCAAATGCGCGTATTCCGGTTGTGGAAACCTGGGACATGAGCACTAAACCGGTTGACATGCTGGTTGGCTTCTCAAACCGGCGCGCAGGTCGCGCTGCGGCTGAATACTTTATCGCCCATGGACGGCGCAGGCTGGCGCTCCTGGTTGGCGGCGACTCGCGTGCGGCGGCCCGCAGCACTGGCTTCCAGGCTGCGGCCAAGTCCGCCGGCGTTGCGATCGCTGGTGTCGAGGTGGTTGCGTCGCCCACCACCGCTGGCATGGGACGCACCGGCATTCGGCGCCTGCTGGAGCGTGACCCCTTGATCGATGCCGTGTTCTGTTCTTCCGACCAGCTTGCACTTGGCGTGCTGCTCGAAGCCGCCGCGACCAGTATCGCGGTACCGGAACGGCTGGCCGTCATGGGATTCGGGAACCTCAATTTTTCAGCGGATACCTGGCCATCGCTGACTACGGTCGCCGTAGACGGCGAGCGAATCGGGCGAGAGGCCGCGCGCTTCCTGCTTGAGCGGATCGAAGGCGGCCAAGACGGCGAAGCGCCGGCAAGCCGCATTCTGGACGTTGGGTTTCACATTATCACGCGTGACAGCGCCTGAGGTTGGCGGCGCGCGGAGGTAACAGGCAGCATTCAGTTATGCAATAAGGCTTCATGCGGTAACGCGTACCAGAACATCACAACAAGGAGACAAATCATGCTCGTCCACAAACGCATCCAGTCGCCGGCTTCGCGTGCCGCCCTAGCAGCATGTGCCGCGCTCGGCATGCTGACGCTGGCAGGGGCCGCCTCGGCCGCCGACAAGTATCCCGTCAAGCCCATCACCTACGTCGTGCCCTTTGCGGCGGGTGGCACCACCGACATTCTTGGGCGCCTGATCAGCACCCGGCTTTCGCCCATGCTGGGTAACACGCCGATCGTGGTGGAAAACCGCCCGGGCGCCGGCGGCAACATTGGCTCCGACTACGTGGCCAAGGCAAAGCCGGATGGCTACACGTTACTCGGCGGGACGATCAGTTCGCACGCCATCAATATCAGCCTGTATCCAAAAATGCCGTACGACCCGGTGAAGTCGTTCGCGCCGGTGGCGCTGATTGGCACGCTGCCCAATGTGCTGGTGGTGAATGCAAACTCTCCCTACCGCAGTGTGCAGGAGGTGATAGCGGCGGCCAGGTCCAAGCCGCAGTCGATCAGCTTTGGTTCTTCGGGTAACGGCACCTCGCAGCACCTGTCCGGCGAACTCTTCAAAAGCATGGCCGGAGTGGAAATGCTGCATGTGCCGTTCAAGGGCAGTGCACCGTCGGTGCAGGCGCTGCTAGGCGAACAGGTGACGCTGATCTTCGAGAACATCCTTGCCGCCATTCCGCTGATCCAGGCCGGCAAGTTTCGCGCACTCGCCGTGACATCGTCGACTCGTTCAAGCAATCTGCCGGACGTGCCGACGATTTCGGAAGCGGGGCTGAAGGGCTATGAGATCGTGTCATGGCAGGCCGTCTTCGCGCCGGCCGGCACCCCTGCGCCGATCGTGCAGGAACTGGCGAGCGACATCAACAAGATCATCCTGGAGTCGGACATGAAGGCGAAATTGCTTGCGCTGGGCGTCGAGCCTTCAGGCGCTGGCCCGGCCGAGCTTGGCGCATTCCAGAAAACCGAAGTGGCGAAGTGGGCGCAGCTTATAAAGTCGGCACACATCCAGCCGGAATAAATTCCTTCTCCGCTTTCCATTTCCAGCGGGAGGTTCGTGCTCTGCGTCCCTCCTGTGTTGACTAACCCCTGACAGATAGACGAATCAAATGAAAGAATATTCCATACCGACCGCTGCCCTGCATCGCTGGGTCGCAGACCTCTGGCTCGCTGCCGGCTCTGACGCGCGCGAGGCGCAGTTGACGGCTGACCACCTGGTCGCCGCCAATCTCGCCGGACATGATTCCCACGGCGTGGGCATGGTGCCGCGCTATGTTAAATCCTTGCTGGTCGATGAACTGCAGTTGAACCAGCATGTAAGCGTGGCGCACGATAACGGCACCATGTTAAGCCTTGACGGGAACAGGGGCCTGGGACAAGCAGTGACGCAGGAAGCGATGGAAATGGCAATCGCGCGGGCCCGCGAGCATGGGGTGTGCGTGATGGGCCTGAAGCATTCACATCACCTTGGGCGGGTGGGACATTGGGCCGAGCAGGCCGTCAGTGCAGGCATGGTGTCGGTCCACTTCGTGAATGCCGTGAGCGGCACCGCTGTTGCGCCGCACGGCGGCAGCCAGGCGCGTTTCAACACCAATCCATTCACCGTCGGAATTCCGGTTCCAGGGCGCGACCCCATCGTGCTTGATTTCGCAACCAGCGCCATTGCATTGGGTAAGGTGCGCGTGGCCCACAACAAGGGCGTAAAAGTACCGGCAGATTCTCTGCTTGACCCGGACGGGCTGCCCACAACCGATCCTTCAGTCATGTTCCCGGAAGCCGGCGGGCGGCAGGGCGCGCTGCTGCCATTTGGCGGGCACAAGGGCTATGCGCTGTCCATGGTGTGCGAGCTGCTGGGAGCGGCCTTGACTGGCGGGATCACTACCCGTCCTTCAACGCTGACGATGAAGCAGGCTATCTGGAACAACATGCTTGCAGTCGTGTTCGACCCACAGAAGATGGGCACCGCGGACGTCTTCGGCGACGAGGTGAAAGCCTACCTGGACTGGGTACAGTCCTCGCCATTACGCTCGGGCACGCAAGCGATCCTGGTGCCGGGCGATCCAGAGCGCGCCAGCCGCAAGGCGAGGGCGCTGGCAGTGCCCATTGACGCGGGCACGATGGCCCAAATGGACGAGGCCTCGGCATCGATCCTCAAGGCGCGTGGCAAGTCGCCTGGACCCTTGAGCGTGCTCGATATCAGCAAGCCGTAGACTTCGTGCGCGCTGCTCAGGGCGGCGCGCACTGCCGGCAGCGAGGGTGGACCTCCGCGCGGTCGTTGTACCGTGGCCGACCCAACGGTAAAGCGGCGTTCTGGAGCACTGCAATTGTGAACTCGACCGCACCGCACGAATGAAGCGTCAGGCAGTTGCCCATGGCGTGCGGCTTCCCGCGGGGCAATCCGCTGACCCCGGCTACCGTGGCATCCTGCGAGCGCGAAACTCGCTTGCGCCCTCCCCGAAATCGACTGCATTGATGCGGGCCCAATTGTCTGCTGACGGCGATGGCATGCCATTGCGGACTCGCAAACGCGAAAGCGGAGCACGGCATAGAGTGTACTGAATCGCACTTGATATTCGGCAGCATAGCCAATGCTCGACGCACGGTTCATATACGCGCCTTTTTTTCGGGAATCTCTCCGGGACAGGAGCTTTTGGCGGGCGAACCTAAGAACCGTGCTGGTGTGGCCGATGACGGCGCTGATCGTCTGCGTGGTAGGCTGGATTATAGTAAGTCAGGTGCTGAACACGGAGCGGAAGAATGCCCAGGAGGCTGCCTTCCACGAGGCAAGAGTACTGTCGCGGGTGTATGCCGAGGACATGTCTCGCACCATCAAATCCATTGACCAGATGGTGCTTCACGTTCGATACGAGTGGGAACTCTCGCGCGGAAAACTCGACCTCGTGCAAAGCATGGCGCGCGGACTCTTTCCGGCGGATTCGGCGTTTTATGTCGCCATCATTGGCGCTGATGGGTATGGCGTCAGCAGCAGCCGGCCCGGCAGCAGTCCCTATCTTGGAGACCGCGACTATTTCGCATTCCACAAGACCGACGAGAGCGACCAGATGTTCATGGGGCCGCCAACCTTCGGTCGCAATTCCCGGCGCGAAGTGATCCAGTTTTCGCGTCGACTTTCCAACGACGACGGAAGCTTCGCCGGGGTCGTGCTGATCTCGGTCGTGCCCGACTATTTCACAGCGACCTTTGATGAGCTTACGCTGGGCCAGCACGGCATGATTAGCGTGATCGGCGACGACGGCGCGGTGCGTGTAAGTCGCATGGGCGGCAGCACCTATGCCTTGTACCAGCAGGTCATTGCGCATACACCACCAATGCCGGCCCAAAGCGGAAGTGTTTTTCTGCGCGGCGAGGATTGGTTCCTGGACCGGCGCAGCCGCATCGTTGGATGGACGGCGATAAGCGGGTTTCCCATGAAGGCCGTCACGGCGCTTGATGTGGGCGACACCCTTGCCGGCTACCAGGCACATCGCGCCTCTCTTATTTCAGTTGGGCTTGTTGGCACTGCCTTGCTGGGGATTCTTTCTCTGCTCACCGCGTTCATCTCGGCGAAGTGGGCGTGGCAAAGTCACCAGCTCAAGACTGCAGCGGCGGCCTATCGCATGGCCACAGAGGAAGGGCAGGAGGGCTTCTTCATAGCACGCCCGATTTACAATGATCGGGTTCAAGTCGAAGATTTCCGGATCGTCGACTGCAACCAGAAAGGCGCCGCGTTTACCATGCGACGTCGTAATCAGCTAGTCGGAAAACGACTTGGCGAAGCGTTTACTGGCGATGCCTTCAAGCGGATCTTCGATCGGCTTTGCGATGCGCACTTTCATGGTTCGCATGATGCGGAAATCGAGATCCGGGCCGATCCTTCGCAGGAAAAAAAATGGGTCCACCTGAAGGTAGTGCGGTCCAACGGAGACCTCGCAGTCACCTTGCGCGACGTCTCCGAAAGCAAGCGTCATGTGGAGGAGCTGGAGAAAAAAAGCAATGAAGACCCGTTGACGGGACTACCGAACCGCAACTGGCTGCAAACCTGCTTGCCTGAAACGCTGCGGAAATCGGGCGAAAGAAATGAGCGGCTGGCGCTGCTCTTTGTCGATCTCGACGGCTTCAAGACGGTCAACGATTCGCTCGGTCACGCGGCCGGTGACGAACTGCTCTGCAGCGCCGCGGGCCGCCTGAAGGAGGCGGTGCGGCCGCACGATACGGTGGTGCGCCTTGGCGGCGACGAGTTCGTCGCCGTCATAGAAAATCTGGAAAACAATGCCGACGCCGGGCATATTGCAAGCCGCGTAATAGCCGCTTTCCGCCAGCCTTTTTCACTTGCCGAGGGCAGGCCCTCGGTTGGTGTCTCCACTGGAATCAGTATCTTCCCGGACGACGCTACTGACCTTCCAACACTGCTGAAAAACGCCGACATTGCGATGTATGCCGCCAAGTCGGCGGGCAAGGGCCGCTATGTTTTCTACCAGCCCAAGCTTTACGAAAAAGTGCGTGCGCGCCTGGATAGCGAGATCGCGTTGCGACGCGCAATCGAAAACGACGAATTCGAGATGGTGTACCAGTCCCGGATCGACGTGTCGACCGGACGGCTGGTGGGACTGGAGGCGCTGGTGCGCTGGCGGGATCCGCAGTTGGGCATCGTGACGCCCGATCACTTCATTGCACTGGCTGAAGAGACTGGGCTCATCCTTCGCCTCGGTGAAATGGTCATCGACAAGGTGTGCTGGCAGCTCTCTGTATGGCTCCGCCATGGCGGCCCAATGGTGCCGGTGTCGGTGAACGTGTCCCCGCGCCAGTTCAATGAAGCGAACGTGCGCCAGATATTGGAGGATTGCATGCGGCGGCATGAGGTCGGGTCGCATCTGCTGGAGGTGGAACTGACTGAGTCTTCGGTGATGGGCGACGATGCGCATGTCACCGGCGTGCTGGAGTCCTTGCAAAAGATGGGTATCAAGCTGCTTGTCGACGACTTCGGTACCGGATATTCATCGCTGTCGCAACTGCACCGGCTCGATTTCGACGTGCTCAAGGTGGACCGGGCTTTCACCCGCAACATTGAATGCACCGCGCAGGACCGGGCATTCTTCACGGCCATAGTTACGATGGCGCATGCGCTCGACATGCGCGTAGTTGCCGAAGGCGTTGAGAACGCCCGCCAGGTTGAAATATTGCGTGAACTGCATTGTGATGAGGCGCAGGGATTCTATTTTTCCAGGCCAGAACCACCTGTTTGGCGCCAGCCATTCACGTCCGCCGGCGGACATGGCGCGTTTGCTCCTTGACTGTGATATCCGTCAAGCGGCGCGGAACGCCGCGCAGTATGTTGAAGTTCGGGAGAAGGGGTGCGCAAATTCGAAGGAGAACATCATGAGTACACAGGAAAACAAGCAGTTGATCAAACAGGGGTACGAGCTGTTCCAGAGGGGCGACATTGACGCGCTGCTTGCAACCTATGCCGAAGATATTGAATGGAGCAGCCCGGAATTGGGCAATGTTCCGTTTTCAGGGAACTACCATGGCAAGGAGGAGGTTCGTCAATTTTTTGCAGATCTGTCCAATGCAATGATTCCGCTGGAATTCGCGCCGCGCGAGATGGTTGCCGAAGGCGACAAGGTGGTCGTGCTCGGCCATGAAGCCTGGAGTGTCCGTGCAAACAACCGGCGCATCGAAGGCGACTGGGCCCACGTGTTTACCATTCGAGACGGCATGGTCGTGTCGTTCCAGGATTTCCCGCATACAGCGGCGACCATGATGGGGTTCGAAGGACAGCCGGCTGGAATAACCCAAGGTGCAGGTCTCCAGCCAGGCCAGTCGGGCTCTCAGTCCCTGCCGCACTGATCTCCGCCAGAAGGGCGCTTGTTCAGGGGAACGTTGAACGCGGTTCCAAATTCCAAAAGAATCGCAAAAGCAAAAAAAATCGCAAAAAAATCGGGGACAGACCACGTTTTTGGGTCGTATGTCGAGCAACGACTTCGATCAAAACGTGGTCTGAGGTAACCCGGCTTTATTGGACATCCGAAATGATGGACACTAATGATGCCCGAGGAACCGATGAAACCGATGAAACCAACAAAGAAATCTACTACGTCCAAAGCGGCGCCGACAGCGA
>JAQGMR010000073.1 GCA_028292265.1 Herminiimonas sp. | reverse complement strand
GGCCGGGTGTGCCGACGTCGCCGCGGCCTCGGGCGTCGCCCGCCGGCGCGCCAGCCAGAGACGGGCGCCTTCGATGTAGACGTAGTACACAGGCGTGATGTAGAGCGTCAGCAACTGCGACACGAGCAAACCGCCGACGACCGCGAGGCCGAGCGGCCGGCGCGACTCGGCGCCCGCGCCGATGCCCATCGCGATCGGCAGCGTGCCGACCAGCGCCGCCATCGTCGTCATCATGATCGGGCGGAAGCGGACGAGACACGCTTCGTGAATCGCCTCGCGCGGCGTCTTGCCGTGCTCGCGCTGCGATTCGGTGGCGAAGTCCACCATCATGATGCCGTTTTTCTTGACGATGCCGATGAGCAGAATGATCCCGATGAGCGCAACGAGCGAAAAATCGTAGCGGAACAAGATCAGGGCTAACAGGCCACCAACGCCCGCCGAAGGCAGCGTTGACATGATGGTGACCGGGTGAATCGCGCTTTCGTACAGAACGCCGAGTACGATAAATATCGTTAGCAATGCTGCCATTATCAGAAACGGCTGGTTCGCCAGCGATTCCTGAAAAGCCTGGGCACTGCCTGCAAACACGGACGACAATCCGGCCGGCTTACCCACTGTCTTCTCGCGTAGGTTGATTGCGTCAATCGCGTCCCCAAGCGACTTGCCCGGTGCAAGGTTGAACGACAATGTGGTCGCGGGGAACTGGCCATCGTGGTTAATCGTGAGGGCGGCCGACCCAGCCTCAAGTCGGCTAATTGCGCCAAGCGGAACCGGCAAACCGCTCTTCGCTGGAACATAGATGCGCGCAAGTGCTTCAGCGTCGAGCCCAAAGCGCGGATCGACTTCCAGGATCACCCGGTACACGCTGACCTGCGTGTAGAAACTTGCCACCTGCCGCTGGCCGAACGCGTCATACAGTGTGTCGTCGACCGACTGGGCGGTTACGCCCAGTCGGGTCATTGCGTCCCGATCCAGTACGATTTCAAGCCGGGGCGCGCTTGGCTCCGTATCGACAGACACATCGCGAAGCTCTGGAGTGGTGCGAAGCATCGCAAGCATTTTCGGAGCCCAGTCCTGCAGATCCTTGATATTGGCGTCTCGTAGCGTGTACTGAAACTGCGTTTTACTGACTCGCGTTCCGATCTGAAGGTCCTGACGCGCCTGCAGCCGCAGAGTGATACCGGTAAAGTCCTTGGTTCGCTGGTTGATTCGGTCGATGACGTCGTATACCGACGACCTGCGTTGGCCGAAAGGTTTCAGATCGATGTTGACACGTCCGACGTTAGTCGATGGACTGCCTTCGAGCCAAAAATAAACGTTTTGAATATCGGGGTCGCGACGTACCGTCTCATTCAGAAGTTGCATCTGCGTCAGCATGGCGGGATAAGAGATGTCTGGCGACGCTTCGGCGACCCCGCCAATCAGGCCGTTGTCCTGCTGGGGGAAAAATCCCTTTGAAATTGCGAGGTACAAGCCCGCTGTGACGGCCAAGGTCAGCAGCATGACTGCCATCGTTGATCTTTGATGCAGAAGTACAAAACGCAGGCCGCTTGCGTAACGATTCCGAATTGCAGTAAAAGCAGCCTCGAACCGATGATGCAGGCTGTTGGAACTGGCCGCCGACTCGATTCGCAAAAATCGCGCGCACAGCAGCGGTGTCAACGTCAATGAGATCACGCCGGAAAACAGAATGGCAATCGCCGCCGTTTCGGCAAACTCGCGAAACAGGCGGCCCACAATGCCGCCCATGAAAAGCAGCGGTATAAATACCGCGACTAGAGAAAGGGTCATGGACAAAATCGTGAATCCGATCTCGCGCGCACCACGTTCGGCCGCCTCCTGAGGAGGGGTGCCCCCTTCCAGGTGGCGCAGTATGTTTTCCAGCATGACGATTGCGTCGTCCACCACGAAACCAATCGATATTGTCAGTGCCATCAACGACACGTTGTCGAGCGTATAACCAAGCAAATACATTGCTCCCATGGTGCCGAACAGCGACAGCGGGATGACGATCGCTGGAATGATGGTCGCGCGCCATGTGCCGAGAAAAGCGTACACGACGACCACCACAAGAACGCCCGTGAGCAGCAAGGTGAACTGCACATCGCGTACCGAGGCGCGAATGGTTTGCGTGCGATCTCCGAGTAGTACCAAGTGAAGCGATGGCGGCAAGTTACGTTGGAGCGCAGGCAGCGCAGCACGGATACTTTCAACGGTTGCGTTTATGTTGAAGCCTACCTGCTTGTGAACATCAATCATGACCGCCTGATGGTGGTCCACCCAAGCGCTTTGGCGCACGTCTTCCACGCTCGACACCACGTTTCCAAGGTCGCGCATCCGCACCGTGGCGCCGTTGCGAAAGCTTACTGCGATTGCGCCGTATTCGGCCGCGTCCCGAAGCTGATCGGTCGTATCAAGGGTGATCGACTGGCGCACGCCATTCAAGATGCCTTTCGGGGCGTTTGCCGTCGCTTCGGCTACTCGCGCGCGTACATCTTCGAGCGTCAGGCCAAGGGCTGCGACGCGGCCAGGGTCAAGTTGGATGCGCACGGCCGGCTTTTGGCGGCCGTGATAGTCCACCAGGCCGACGCCGCGAACGCGAGCGATTTCGGGTGTTAGATAGTTTTCCACATAATCGTCGACCTGGCCGATTGGCATGTTGTCGGCGTAGACCGCGATCGTCATCAACAGTGCATCGGACGGGTTCTTCTTCTCGAAAGTCGGCGGGTGCGGCAAGTTTTTCGGCAGATCGGCAAGTGCCACGTTTATTGCGCTTTGTACGTCGAGCGCCGCTGCATCTACACCGCGACTCAGGTCGAACTCCACACTGATTGCGCTGCTTCCAAGCGAGCTCGTGGAGGTAATTGCAACGACGCCAGGCAGCACTGCAAGCGCACGCTCCAATGGCGATGTTACCGAGGACGCGATCGTCTCGGCGCTCGCTCCCGGCAAGTCTGCATTAACGGAAATGGCTGGAATGTCGACCTGCGGGACCCCCGCGATCGGTAGCTGCGTAAAGCTGGCGATGCCCACAAACAGCAGTCCGACGGTGAGCAGCAGCGTGGCGACGGGGCGCCGTATGAACCAGGTAGAAAAACTCATGAGGCGCCAAAAGGTGGCGCTGATGGCGCAGAACCAAGAGGCGGTTTGTCTAATGCGAGCGGACGTACTGTGATACTTGCGCCGTTTTCAAGTTGAAACTGGCCCTCAGTTACAACCCGTTCTCCGGCACGCAATCCTGAGACAATTACCGTTTGATCACCAATTGTCGAGCCTGCGACAACATTGCGCATTTCAACAGTGCTTTTCGCGGTGACGATATACAGGTAGGGTTGTTGAGCCCCAGCTTGCACGGCAGCCGAAGGCACCAGGATCGCATCGGGTATATCGCCCAGCACAATGCGAACATTGACGAACGCGCCCGGCCACAGCGCTTCGTCATCATTGGGAAATGTGGCCTTGCAGCGAATGGTGCCGGTGGCGGCGTCAATTTGACTGTCGATAAAGGTCAAGTCACCGTTGGCAATCGCCTTTCCGGAGGTGTCGAACGCTTCTACCCGACGGCGTTGGTCTTTATGAGGCTCCCGAAGTGCGCTCAGGTGAACTTGCGGCAAGGCGAAACTGACGACAGCCGGCCGCAGTTGACTGACGACGACGAGACCGTTCGCATCGCTTATGTGGATGACGTTTCCGGCGTCAACGAGCCTCGCGCCAAGCCGGCCGTTGATTGGTGATCGAATCGTGGCGTACTCCAATTGAAGCTGCGCTTGATCAATCTGGGTCTGATCCGCTTCGACCGCAGCGGCGAGCTGGGCGAACTGCGCCCGAGCCGTGTCAAGGGCCTGTGTCGCCACAGAATCTGTTTTGACAAGAAATTCGTATCGCGTGACATCTCGCCTTGCGTTGTCCCTCTGCGCAGAGTCCTTTTTTAGTTGAGCGCGCGCCGCACGCACTTGAACATCAAATGGCCGGCGGTCAAGTTCTACCAAAACGTCGCCACGATGGACCATGTTCCCTTCCTGGAAAACCACACGCTCCACCAGTCCGTCAACACGGCTGTGGACAACGACGGTATTGACTGCCTGGACGGTTGCGAGAGCGCTCAGTGAATTGGAGACGGTCCGTTGCTCGGCGACTTTCACGGTAACCGCAATCGACTTGGCTTCCGGTGAGGCAGCAGTCGTCGCTCCAAGACGCCAAAACGCTACCGCTGAAAGCAGAGCCACGAGGAAAATCAGTGAGATTGCGATTCGCTTTGACGAGATACGGGTTGATTGTGGCTGTTGGGTTTTTTCTGTCATTTTTAAAAGCTGTTATTGCCTCGACCCAGCATAGTAGTGGGCATACAGCGGACGCGGCACCGGAGCGACTACGTCGCAGTCCATCGACCAGCCGAATAGTTCTGGACCGCGTCGGGTAGAACTAATCAAGAAATTATGGCGTTGCCGTTGCCGGCGGCCGGGCTCGGAATCTTTTCGATACGATGGTCAGACCAAGAACCCAAAAACAGGAGGCGGCCCAGCCCGCCAAAATATCCGACGGGTAGTGGACGCCCAGGTACATCCGTGACAAGCCGACTAACAAAACGAAGCAGGCCCCAGTGGCCAATGTCACCTTGCGCCAACTGGTATTCCATAACAAGACAGTTAATGCGACTACTACAGCCATGGTATTCATCGCATGACCACTCGGGAAGCTGTAGGTAATCTCGGGCGATATCGAACTCCAGAGAGTCGGACGTGTCCGCAGGAACGCATGCTTTGCAATCAAATTAAGCAGGGCAGCCCCTGCGACGACGAGAAGCCAGAAAGCCGCCGCGCCTCGCCGCCTTTTTAGTACGAGAAATGCAAATATCAGGACATTCAGCGGCACCAGACTGTAGGCGGAACCTGCCCAGCTGAATGCAAGCATTCCAGCCTTTGGCAAACATGGCGCTCCTTTCTCGGCGTTTAATGGCGTCATTCGCTGGGGTCTGGTGCATCCCCTTCGGTGATCCGTTCCATTGCCGTCAATGTTTAGGGTGGCGGGGGCCAACCAGATTCCCGCGCGGCTCCCTTGGCATGAAGGCACATGGAAAGCCAGGTCCATATGTACGCAAACGCTTCCGCAGCTTTAAATGCGGCTCTGGGCACGGAAAAAATTTAGTGTCTGTTTTGTTCAGGGCCGCCCAAGGCCTCCAGGCTGTTCCTTGTGGTGGCACGGAATTCCTCGACGCCTGGTCCATCGGCATTAAACGATTTGGCGATCCACAGTGAGTAGTCGTCATGGCACAAAGCGGGCCGTCACATGCATTGAAAAACAGGTAGCGGTGGACCGGCTGCCTGTATAAATACCCGAGCAGTAGGAACACCTGTAGGCCCACCGGTAAAGGGAGCCGCTGCTTGATGACAGTGATGACGACGGCACTCCATACACTGATGGCAACTGCGCATTACTTCACTTGATGCGAAACTGCCTCGGATCTTTCCCGGCTAGCCATTTTGGCTTTCTACCTCGCCCCGACCAGGTTTCACCGCTGCCTGAATTGCGATATTTTGCCAGCGCCGGGGCACGGGCAGGCTTTTTCGGTTTGGCCGGTCGCGCCCCGACCAGGTCTTCAACCGTGATTCCGTATTCCCGCATCTTGGCCTCAATATCAGCGACCACGCTGGCGACTTCGTTCCGGCGCACTTGCTCTGCTTGCAGTTGCAGTGCCTTGATTCGTAGTTGCAGTTCTGAGTAACTGTCCATTCGGTTGATTCGTTTCCGGTTCAAGTCAACGGTGTAGTCGCGATTTCAGTTGCACCTTTCGTAAAAAGTCGTGCGATTTACATGATGGCCCTGCCTCAGTGAAACGTCGATATACGAAGTATTAATATTCGTTCATGTTCGGATCGCGATGCGGGTATCGTTTTGTCGTCGGTCCAGCAGCAAACTGCAACGGTGCAGTGGCGAACTGCTTCAATGCTGAAGGTCGCCATCATTCCAAAAGCGCTCCATCGCAATATAGGCGTAAGAGTAGATTCAGTATTGTTATTAGATTGTTTATGGCACCATCATGTCGCCTCGCGCAATCGCGTCGTTTCAGCGGTTATCGGATATGGCTCGCATTCACCCCAACAATCTCAACCGCCGGAAGATTCGGACAAACATGGGCATCTCATTATCTTGGGTCGCGGTCGAAGGGCTTCTACGCGAAGATATCTTTTCTCGACTGGAGTTGGAACACACGGGCAAGGACTACACGTATCCTTTTGACGGTATTGCGGGTCACCCTCTGCCAAACGGCTGGTTCCTGGTGGCGGCCAGTAGATGTGATCATCGCGTCATAAGCGCCGAAAGCATGGCCAGGCTTTCGCTTGGGTGCAAAGTCGTATCCTGCGCGATCGAAGAGCACGTGGATTTTGCGTCAACTGAATTTTGGCAAGACAGCAAACAAATTTGGA
Source organism: Herminiimonas sp. (assembly GCA_028292265.1). GTDB lineage: Bacteria > Pseudomonadota > Gammaproteobacteria > Burkholderiales > Burkholderiaceae_D > JAQGMR01. Next base: position 15,988 of record JAQGMR010000073.1, on the reverse strand, counting down.
GCGTCCAGCACCAAGGTGACGAAAGCCCGGATGACATTTCATTTGAAGGCGACTTACCAGAGCATTTCCACATCCTACTGTCCAGTGTCGAATCCGAATACAGCGAGAGTCTTGACGGACACTTTCACGTGGACATTCCCTTAATCCTCGCTCAGGAACTCGCTGGGTATCGCCACGACGAGGCCGATCCTCAGTTCGACGACATACCGTTCGAGGAATTGAAAGACCTTCGAATTCACAATCCCCGGTGGAAGCTGTGGAGGTGACGTCCCGTGGCGGTTGTTTGGACGATCGCTCTCGCTTGGGACGGCACTAACGTCGTTCATTAATGCAAGTGAACGTCTGCTTTTGCACTATCCAACCGGCGGTTACGGTCAAAAGTAAGTCCGCTATGGGTCGAGACGGTTCTGATACAGGGCTCATCCTCGGCACGCCGCTTGCCGGTGGCGGCTCGGTGGAAGCGATCGGAGATGCTCGTATAGGACGCTCCTTAGACGCGTCTGCTTTCGAATCCTTCAAGAGGGATATACATCGTCGGCGATTTTTATTTCCGACGTCCCATTGAAGTTCATGAAAAGGATCGATTGCGGCGAGCCGCGCCACGACGACGTTCGATGGCTGGTGATACGGGAGACTGGTGTCACCATGCTGCTGGTTAAGGGCAAACACGAAGCTGGCGCTTTGGGTTTCAAGCCGGGCTTCGCACTGCTAGCGGGGAAGGTGATCCTGATCGGCAAGTCGGCCGAACTGCATGACAACGCCATTCCTTGTCCAACGCAAAAAGGCATCGGTTACGCTCTTGATAATCGACTCGGCATCAGCCTCGAGACGCCGTGTTGGTCGAGCATGTGCCGTCATGGTTTCGAGATCAATTGCCAAAGAAAAGCTCGGGCGCACTTTGCGCTCCTTCCTCGGCGTCTAATGGCGTCATACGCCTGGGGTCTGGTGCATTCCCTTCCGTAACCCATTCCATCGCCGTCATTGTGTGGGCGCGCGGAGGCCACCTAGACTACCGCACGTGGCTCCCTTGGCGTGAGGCACATGGAAAGCCAACTGCCGTTTGTACGCGAACGCTTCCGCAGCTTTAATTGCGGTTCCTGGCACATGGCGGAATTTTGTGTCTGACTTGTTCAGAGCCCTTGGAGGCCTCCAGACTGGTCCTTGCGGCCACTGAATTCCTCGACGCCTGGTGCATCGGCATAAAACGACTTAGCGATCCACAGTGAATTCTATCCATCCGAAGAGGCGGTAATTCTTTCGGCTGCGTCCGGCGGATGCGTAGAGGTGACAGGCTCTGGGCCAGCGTCTGGATGAAGCTCTTAACTTCCACGATCTCCTTCATGCGGCCGCCGGTTCTGGCGAGATCCGAAATCGGTCACGATAGACCGGAGTGATCGGTCACGATGCGCCAGAATCGTTGGTCAGGTTGGGCCGGAATATCCAGGTTCCGAGTCCGGTGCCATGGGAGTCCACTGCCTTACGGATTCGATCCTTTTCGCGCCCGATCCTATCGGGTCCGCCCGCCACGCACACGACGCCGTTCGAGTCTCAGTTTGGCTTATTGTCTGCTTGCTTGTCAGGGCAGCTGGTTCCAGCTTCAGAAAAAATGGTGCCTTCTGTCTCCCGCTGAATCGATCCGCCCCCTCGCAGCCAGTACCCCGGCTGGGCGAAGATTGCCTTTAAGCCGTCGATGAAAAAGCGCACCTTCGCCGGGAGATGTCGCTGTTGCGGGTACACCGCCATAATGTCGTACTGCGGCAGCGCATAGTCGTCCAGCACGGTGATAAGTTTACCCGATTCCAGTTGCGCCTGAATTTCCCAGGTCGAACGCCATCCTAGCCCCAAGCCTTCCATGGCCCAACGATGTAGCAATTCGCCGTCGTTGCAGTCCAGGTTGCCGGTAACCCGTACCGCAACTTGCTTGCCGTTCTTCTGGAAGTACCAGCCACGCTGCTGCCCGCCTTGTAGATTAAAGGACAGGCAGTTGTGGCGGAGAAGGTCTTCCAGTCGTTGCGGTACGCCGTACCGCCTGAAATACGCTGGTGATCCGCACACCACGCGCCGGTTGGTCGCCAGCCTGACCGCAACGAAGTTAGGGTCGATGGCGCCGCCAATCCGAATGCCAACGTCGTAACCTTCGCGCACAAGGTCGACGACATGGTCCGTGAGGTTGAAGGACACCCGCACGCCCGGGTAGGCTGCCACGAACCGTGGCGCATGCGGCGCCACGTGTTTGCGGCCGAAGGCGGCCGGGGCCGAGACGATCAGATGCCCCGTCACCTGGTTGCGTCCCTGTGACAGCATCTTCTCGGTTTCGTCCAGATCGGACAGCAGCCTGCGGCATTGGTCGAGGTAGACCGAACCTTCTTCAGTGAGCGTAAGGTGGCGCGTACTCCGATGGATAAGCTTGACGCCGAGGCGCTTCTCCAGTGCGTCCACGCGACGTCCAAGCATGGCAGGCGTGACATGCTGTTCGAGCGCGGCACGCGCGAAGCTGCCTTTCTCTATTGCGTTGACCAACGCTTCCATCTGCTTGAACTTGTCCATGGCCGCAACTCCATACTAAAAGTATTGAATGAAGTGATATTTCGGCATCTTATCGCACAGCGGATATATGCGTAGCATCTCTTCATCGCGGTGAAATTCGAAATTGTTCTCCGCATTCACTTCAAAGTTCCGGAGCCTCTCCAAGGAGACAGCATGCCTAAAATGACAGCTGTGGAAGCAGCCCTGCACGTAATGGAAAAAGAAGGCGTTACCGTGGCGTTTGGTGTCCCCGGCGCGGCGATCAATCCGCTCTACGCGGCGATGCGCAAGAACGGCAAGGTCAAACACTACCTGGCCCGCCACGTCGAGGGCGCTTCGCACATGGCGGAGGGGTTTACGCGTGCAAGGGCCGGAAACATTGGCGTGTGCGTCGGCACCTCCGGCCCGGCCAGCACCGACATGATCACGGGCTTGTATTCCGCGCAGGCCGATTCGATTCCCATCCTGTGCATCACTGGCCAGGCGCCACGCGCTCGCATGCACAAGGAAGACTTCCAGGCCGTCGATATCGAATCAATCGCCAAGCCGGTCACCAAGATGGCGGTGACTGTGCGCGAGCCAGCATTGGTGCCGCGCGTCTTTCAGCTGGCTTTCCATTTGATGCGCTCCTCCCGCCCAGGACCGGTGCTGATCGACTTGCCCTATGACGTGCAGATGGCGGAAATCGAGTTTGATCCGGATACCTACGAGCCCATGGCGTCCTTCAAGCCGGCAGCCAGCCGCGCGCAGATCGAGAAGGCGCTCGGCATGCTGAACGAGGCCGACCGGCCGCTGATTACGGCCGGTGGCGGCATTATCAACGCGGACGCCTGCGCGCTGCTTGTCGAGTTCGCAGAGATTATTAACGTACCGGTCATTCCCACACTCATGGGTTGGGGCGCCATTTCCGACGACCACCGCCTCATGGCGGGCATGGCCGGGCTTCAAACTTCACACCGCTATGGCAACGCCACCATGCTGGCCTCGGACTTCGCCCTTGGCATTGGCAACCGGTGGGCCAATCGGCACACCGGTTCCATCGACGTCTTCACGAAAGGCCGAAAGTTCGTCCACGTTGATATTGAGCCGACCCAGATTGGCCGGGTATTCGGGCCGGATTACGGCATTGTCTCCGACGCCAAAGCGGCGCTTGCACTCTTCGTTGAGGTCGCGCAAGAATGGAAAACAGCGGGCCGGCTGAAGGACCGCAGCGCCTGGGTCCACGACTGCCAGGAGCGCAAGCGCTGCCTGCTCCGCGACACCCATTTTGACGACGTGCCGGTCAAGCCGCTGCGCGTGTACGAGGAGATGAATCGCTTCTTCGGCGAGAACGTACGCTACGTCGCCAGCATAGGTCTGTCGCAAATTGCGGCGGCCCAGTCCCTGCACGTGTACAAGCCACGCCACTGGATAAACTGCGGTCAGGCCGGGCCGCTGGGCTGGACAATTTCAGCTGCGCTGGGCGTTCGCGCAGCGGACCCAACCGGCGACATCGTGGCAATTTCTGGCGATTACGACTTCCAGTTCATGATTGAAGAACTGGCCGTGGGAGCCCAGTTTAAGCTGCCCTACATTCACGTGCTAGTGAACAATTCCTACTTAGGCCTGATCCGCCAGGCGCAACGCAATTTCGACATGGATTATTGCGTACAACTTGGCTTTGAAAACATCAACGTCGATGCCGCCTCCGGCAACGCCGGCTACGGCGTGGACCATGTCGCCGTTGCGGAAGGACTCGGCTGTAAGGCAATCCGTGTCTTCAAACCGGACGACATCATTTCCGCCTTCGAAAAGGCTCGTGCGCTGATGCGCGAGCACCACGTCCCGGTGGTGGTGGAAATTATCCTTGAGCGGGTAACCAATATCGCAATGGGCACCGAGATCGACGCCATCAATGAGTTCGGCCGTGGGCTTGACGTCCTCTAACCCACACGCTCTAACTACGCACCGGGACGGGGCGCTGCGATGTTCCGTTTCGACGCTGACCTGAAGGTGTACTGCACCGGGAGACGGTAGATTCCCGTAGGACCATCAATGGCCTCTCCTCCCAGCCTAAGCTGCTGGACCGCTATGCTACTTTTGTCACCGATTTAGCCCTTGCACGAGCAGGTGCCAAGCGGAGAAATCTATACGAACACCAGCATCTCAGTCCCATCGCTTCTCAGCACTCGTTGGCGTATAAGTATTAGTTAGGCCTCCTGCGTCTCCTACTGTGCCGTCCAACCAATGCCAAAGACCATTCGCGCTGCACTCCTCTACTTCGCAATCGTGCTCGATACTGGCTTTGTACTCGGCATGTTCCGCGTTCCGATACTTGTTCCCCGCATAGGTGAGCGCTGGGCCGAGCTTGCGGAGATGCCCGTTATGGCTGCAGTAATCTTCCTCTCAGCGGGGTACATCCTGCGGCGCTACCCTGAAATACGTTCGCCTCTGCGGTCGTTGGCTGCAGGCTCTCTAGCCCTTGCTTTGTCTGTCGCTGCCGAGTTGGGATTGGCAGTCGCCCTTCAAAGCCTAACATTGACCGAGTTCATCAGAAGCCGAGACAAAGTATCGGGTTCCGTATACCTCGGGCTGTTGCTCGTGTTCGCAGTTATGCCAAGGCTTCGCCTTTCAAGCTATGGGCTCGCAAAGTGCAATCGCAGCGATGCCTAACCCTTCCACCGAGCGGACGTTCCAAAGGTGGCTTCGCGCCCTTTGGAGCGCCGCTCATGTACTACGCGGCGCGGTTGACAAGTGATATCGGCAACGTTCTCTAACCCGCCGATAAACACGGGCCCTTACCAGCACACTTCGTGCCGCCGGCTCGGGGCGGTTATCAGCAACGTTAGGCGGCCGACCACCATCCTGCGCTGGATCCATCGCGCGCATTTCGCCACGGGATAGGTGGCCGCCACGCTACGGCCGCAGCCTAGTTTGTGGTGCACCGCTGTTTCTGCAGCTGAGCGGCAACGCCCGCGCGGAGAGGGAGGAAGGACACGATGCCCGCATGGGGCTTGCATCAAGGTTCTCGGTCGTGGGACTGATCGCTGTCGTGCTGCAGCAAGTACCGGTATCGTTTGGGCGATCCGTCCGCCGGAGGTGGACCCATTTGCAGAGAACTCCGGATCCTTTGTAGTCGAGGTGTTCGAGAAGACCTTCGGCATCGCGACGATATTGCTGCTAGTCGTCGTCCTGAGGAAGCGAACGTTGCTGCCAGGCGCGGCCACCGTATTTGCGGCCGGCGCGTTCGTGGTGCTCACTCTGTGCTATGCCCTTTACGTCGCGTACTACCTCGGTGTCACGAGCCTGCCAATTTTGCTCGGTATGGCGGCATTCCCTCCGGTCTGCTTTCTGTTGATCGCACTGCACCAGGGGAACTACGCGGCACTTGTGGCCAGCGTGATTTTCGGCGCCGTCCATGTCGGCCTCACCTATACGAACTTCGCCCCGCCATGATGAGGTGATATCAGAGTGGAGTGCGCCACTGCCGCCGCGCCGCCTAACGAATCGTTGCACCTGACGAACGCGCGCACCACGCGTCAGCGTTCATAGCTCTTGCGGTGCGCGTTCGCAGATGAACTCAGGCGTTGAACGACCGCTTCCTGGAATCGCCAAGGTCCGCTTCGGGTCGGAAGCAGACGTCGCGGTGAGGTGAGCTATCGGCAATGTGCGGTCATTCGAGCCGTTTGGCTCCGCCTTCGCCACGTAAGCCATCGCTATAGTGTCGCTGGCACCGGGTTTGTTTTCCAAGATGAAGTAATGTTGCGAGGGCGCCTCGGCAACGACAACTTATTGGTGGATGTTTGCAGACTTGACGATGCTGGCGAATCGTTTGCGCTCGCTTTTCAAAAATGCCGCGAATTCCGCCGTAGGCATGCCGCTTGGCTGCAGACCCTGGTTTTCGAGTGACTGTTTGACGTCCGACATTTGCAGCACGTCGGAGATATCCTTCTGAATACGCTGCACTAGGGCGTCGGGGGTTCCCGCAGGAACGAATACCCCAAACCACTGGATCAATTCAAAGCCGTCCAGTGATGGAGTCGCAGCAAGCGGCGCAATTTTAGGCGCTGCGGGCGATGCGGTCCTCGACGAAACGCCAAGCGCTTTCAATGCACCATTCTGAATATACGGCAGGGCAGTGGGCAAGCCGGCAAATCCGACGTCGACGTGTCCCGCCAACAGATCGGCGACCGAAGGCGCCACGCCTTTATACGGCACATGGATCAATTTCACGCCACTCAGTTGTTCCACCAGCACCGCGGCCAAGTGTTGCGGCGTGCCCGGACCGGAAGATGCGTAAGTTACATGGTCGGGATTTTTTTTCGCATAGGAGATCAGTTCCGCGGCGGTGGAATAGGGATGCTGCGGGTTCGTTACCAGCACGAACGGCAGGCGCACCGCGAGCGTAACCGGTTTCAAGTCGGTTTCCGGGTTGTAGCTCATTTTCGGCATAATGAACTGGTTGATCGCAACCTCGGCGGTGGCCGACATCAGGATCGTCAACCCATCCGGTGCCGAGTGCGCCACATAGCTGGCGCCGATCGCTCCGCTCGCCCCCGTCTTGTTCTCGACGATCACGGGCTGTTTCCAGCGCTCGGCCAGTTTTTGACCGATCAGGCGCGCTACGGGATCCACGCCGCCGCCAGCGGAGTAAGGCACCACAAGCTTGACGGGCTTGTCCGGCCACGACTGTGCGCTGACTGAGGCGACGCTACTAAGAACGATAACGCAGGCAGCAAGGAGTTTCAAAACTTTCATAGTGACCCTTTCGATTCGTTGTTTCTAAGAAGAGGAACTAACTGAGGACTTCTGCAATACTGCCGCGTTGATCAGTACGCCAATATCAATTGCGATCAGACGAGACGAACCATCTTTGTTCTGGCCCGCAGACCGGGGCGGCACGCTCGACGTCTAGCGATAGTGATGCTTTGTCAAAAAAGTTCGTACCGCGTCCATGTCGGGCGCCACACCCAGCCCCGGCCGATTCGACAGGGTCACGGTGCCGTTGTCGATAGGCGGACAAGGGGTTGCCAGCAACTCGCGCAATGGGTTCGGATTCGAGTCCACTTCCATATAGCCGGCGCCGCCCACTGAGGCCTTCAGGTGCATTGACGCAAGCAGGCCGATCCCGCCGCCCAGCCAGTGCGGGCAGAACAAGCGGCCCGCTGACACAGCCCGACGCCCGACCGGTATGCAGCCACTGAAGCCGCCCCATTTGCCAAGGTCTGGCTGGACCACGGAGAACGCGCCGCAGGCAATCGCCTCGGCGAACTGCTCTTCGCCGCGCATGTTTTCGCCTGCAGCGATAGGAATCGGGGACTGTTCGGCAATCCGGTGCCAGTCAGCTAATGGATAATCCGCGGCGATCGTTCTTCCAACCAGACTGGTCCGAACTCAGCCAATCGGTGGCTCATGTCGACGGCGACATCCGGCGTCCATGCCTGATTGGCGTCAACCATTAGCGTCGTGTCCGGCCCCAGCAATTCACGCAATGCGCGCAGGTTCTCAATGTCGCGTTCGGCGCCGAAACCGACCTTGAGCTTGAATGCGCGGAATCCTTCATCCCGCTTCGCGGCGGCGAGTTTTTCCGGTTGCGTAGGGCTAAGTCCGGATGCATAGGTCTGGATGGTGGAGGTGCCACGGAAAAGCCGCCAGAGGGGTTGACCCACCATTTTTCCGACCAAGTCCCAGAGCGCGATGTCGGCGCCCGCAATCGCTTGCGCGATCGTTCCTGGCTCGCCGCTCTGGATGCCGAGGATGTGCAGGCGCCGCGACAATTCGCCGAAGGCTTGTTCCGGTCTCTCCCAGTCTCGTGCAAGCAGGATTGGAGCGACAGACGCCTCTAGCAAGCGCGCACGGTGCTCCGCCCCCACACTCGGGAAATTGCACCAGATCTCGCCCCAGCCAACGACGCCGTCCCGGTTTTCGACGCGAACGAGCACTGCGGGGCGGTCGTACATGATCCCAAAAGAGGTCTGTACCGGTTCGTCAACGGGGACGCGAAACACCAAAGCCTCTACTCTGGCCAGTTGAATCAGTGGAAGGTCATCTAACGAAGTCATCAAAGTGATATTTTTTAGGTGGAAAACGGACTACCTGCAAGTTTACTTATCCGGCGTTCATGCACGGGCTCCATCCTTTGGGATTTCACCGAATCCGTGCATGAGGTCCATATCAATCTGAATCATGCATGCCGGGTATTGGATATGCGCGTAATAGACGATGCGGTTGTCTTGGTCTACCAATGTGCGACAGACGTCCGCGATCGGATCGCCAACTCCGATATCGAGGTGGGCGGCCGTGTCTTCGTCGGATACGGTAATCCGCAGGATTTGCCGCGCCTGCGCGATCTGCACATCGGGGAGCGACGCGAGCTTTGGGATTACCGATGCACTGCTGAATGCATCGGGATCTCGAGCGAAGATATCCTTGATCAAATAAATCTCGATTAGGCAATAGGGCACCTCATTATGGAAGTGCACGCGCCGCATGCGTCGGTAATTGGCGTCCACATCACCGGACGCAAACGCCGGAATCAGAGGCTGGTCATTCTGTTCGATCTCCAACAAACGGACTTTGAGATCGGACGTCGCCTCTACCAACTCGCCGAGGTCGGTCGGCAATTTGAACCAGCGCTGTTGCGACAGGTCCTTGACGACGAAGGTGCCTAACCCACGCCTGCGACGGATAATTCTCAGTTGCTCGAGCTGCGCCAGTGACTCGCGCAACGTCGATGCGGGCTGCTAACAACGCAGTAATGTCTGAAGCAAGTCTTCCAGAAGCATCACACCTGCACTGTTGCCCTAACGACCGACCAACCTGCGCCAAGGTTATAAGGTTACCTACGAGACTCGGCTTTGTAAGGCGCAGGTCGGCGCGGCAGTCCAATAGCGTCCACGGCAAAATATAGTTGGCACCGGTTCGTTGCGATGTTACGCCGCATGAGTGGCATTAGCGCTGCCGTCCACAATGGCCTAGCGTCCAATAGGCAGTTCACACTGATAGCCCTACAAGAATAGGCTTTCAAGCCACGTAATTTTCTCCCTACAACGCAACACAAAGAGCTCTTGACTATAAACAGGGTTTACCTTTTGTTCGTTTGTTCGAGTCATTTCCTCTGTTGCGGCGTGAGTGATCAGCCTAGTATTCATGAACATACGGACTGTAGAACGGATGGTATCCCTGCTGACGCACGCACATTTTCGCCTTCGTGCTAATACTACAAACAAGTGCGAAGGCAACTGCCATCTCCTCGAATCCAACTCAAGAACAGGAGAACAGGAAAGAATATGCGTGTTTATCTTGCGGTTCCCGGCGTTGCAGCTGTAACGGCTGTCTGGTGCTTATGTATTTCAGTTGCAAGTGCCTCCCCGCCACCGCCCACTCATGAATCAAACGCGCGCATTGAAGCCGCAGGTGCCGCAGAGTCGGCATCAAGAATCAACAGCGAAAAAGCAGGCAAAGGTAAGCAACCGCGCATGCCCGTAATCCTTACCCCTGCTCGGCGCCGAGATCGTCAGTCTGATCGATTGTCGTCATTAACGTAATTCGAGCGGATTGAACCGCGAGCCAATTTGGATTGATGCTCCATGTTTGCCTTGGCAGCCGACTTCTGTAGCTAGCGAACCTCCGCTGAGGGATAAGCACCCTTCAAACTGAGCACAATGGGATTCTTTTCGCTTGAGGAGAACAGCCCCGAAGCTCGACATCACTTTAGGTTTGGCAGCCAGGCGATAAGCGTGGCATCCACGCGTGCCAACGTTGAATTGACCAGTCCTGCAAATCTGCTGCCATGCTCGGACAAGAATGTCGCCGCACCGCACTGGTTTGCCAGCAGGTGCACATTGAATCCGGCTGCCAATTGCACTACATGGGCGGGAGCCAGGCGGCCGTTCTCGAGCAGTTTAGAATGCCATCCCAAATTTTGACAGGCAGATCTAAGTTAGACATTTGACCTGATGTCCATCGCCGCTCAACTTCTGCATCGGTCCGAAATGTCATGGAAGCGCCATGGGTTGGTCCGGATTTCGGCGATAAAGAGCTGCGAGATACTTCAGCCTCCACAAGCCTAGCAGGTAGTTAGTCCGGTCAAGACCTGCGAGAAACTGCACTAGGCCGAAGTGCACCAGATCATCGGGAGCCGGCCTACTACCAAATACGGCCCCGCGCGCTCCGCGTATATGGGTCATGATGGACTTGCTAACGTGCGCATAGGTCCACGGCGTTGATCCATTTCCGTTCAAGATGGTGGCTAGAAAAACAGGTTTGGATAGTCCAGCGACAAAAAAAGCGAGCTACAGCGTTTTCGCAGCGAGGCTGTGCTTTGGACGCCTGCTAGCTTCTCCAAACTCAGATAGCTCAGGTCGGTGTGGTATCCGGTACCCCACGGAAGAAGATCTGCATCAATCGTGGCGCCGTCGGACAACTGCACTGTCCGGTTCTCAATACGGCTAACCGTACTGCAGTGTCGGGTAATTCTCGAGAAATCGGTGACCATGCGCGGCCGTCCAGGGATAAGCTGTTCCTGGCCGAGGTCAATCGCATGGTCGGGAACGATTTCGTCCATGCCATACTTTTTGTAGCGTCCCCTCAGGAAGGGATCCAATGCCGCGTTCATTTGTCCGGGCGTTGCGCCCAGCGCCTGGCGACGGGCAAGTAGCCGTAACCCTGCGGTGTCGTATTTCGCGCGGCGACTTGGTTGCATCCAGCGGACGGACCGATACACCCAGTGCACTTTACGGGCGCCGCGTTCGATACACAGTTCAAGCAAATCCATGGCCGAAGCTCCCCCTCCAACGACGACGACATCCTTGGCAGTGAGCGCCGATGGATCGTGCAGCTGGGAAGAGTGATACTCCGGTAGCCTCGGCGTCTGTCCCTCGACATCTGGGATGTTTGGCGAATTGTGTGCCCCGGTGGCGTCAATCAGATGCGGCGCTCGCCATACTTTACCGCCGGCGCGGACAGTCCATCCCCCAGCATTTTGAGCCGCAGAAGTGACTTCGCAATTCAGTCGAATGTCGTTGGCGAGATTGAAGCGTTCGCCCCACGCTTTGATGTTGGCGAGAATATGGGGCTGCGTTTCCCCGTGAAGGGGAATCCCCGCTAGTGTCCAGTCTGCTCGCGCAATCTGTATGTCCTGCCAGGCTGGAAGATCGCGCCACAGGCCACCAACGCCGGCTGCTTTTTCCAACACCATGGCTCGCAAACCAGCGGCCCTTGCGTATCGGAGACTTACTACGCCGCCGATGCCTGCGCCAATGATGATGACGTCATACTGATCGTTACCGCTCATCGGTGGGATCTGACCTAACGTGCGATTCACGGCTCCGATCCTTCCCAGTTATGCGGCGGCCGCACCGCTATCAAGCAATTTCCGACGCAATCTGTTCCGCAACCAACTCGAGCTACCGATTCACAACACGCCAAAAGCGGTTTTGAAGCAAGGGACTAGGGTAAAGAGCTCCTGGCTTCTGTCGTCGTACATGCCGGAACGATCGCCAATGTACTCGTGCAACTCATCGAACGACCTTCTTAAATTCCGACCAATGGACGGTCTATCCTGGTCTGTCGGCGGGCCGGTCCATCGCGTAGCAGTCTACGATTTTATGTCCTCAGTCTACGATTTTATGTCACAAGTGCCGCGCGGCTTTCTTCAGGCGCAGTGGCAATGCACTGGGAGTCATTGTGAAGCCAAACTTCTCCTCGACCGGCGCAGCACCGGGGTCTAAAGTGAAATCGAAGTTCTTGCTAATCATTGATGCGAACATTGTCATCTCAGCCAGTGCGAAAAACCGGCCAGGACAAAATCGCTGTCCGCCACCGAAGGGCAGGAGTTGCCGAGTCAGACCAGTTGACGTGCTTACGTCAGTGCTGATTGACCAGCGATCGGGATCAAAATCTTCGGGGCGGATGTAGTTCGTTTTGCGATGCGCTGCTGCCCGCGTGAGCGCCACAACGCCAGTGCCCCTTGGGATCAGCGTGTCGCCCAAGACCATATCGCGATTCGGCTCCAATGGAATAAAAGGCGCCACGGGTTTCAATCGCATTGTCTCTTTCGTCGCGGCTTCGAGGTAAGGAAACGTCTCCAAAGCCGCGTATTCGGTCAGCACCTGATTGGCGCCGAGCACTCGGTCAGCTTCTCCTGCGACTTTCGCAGCGGCGGCCGGATGTTTTGCCAATAGATAGAGCAGCCATGCGAGCGAGTGCGACGTCGTGTCCTCCCCGGCAAACACAAGGGTAATGGCATTGCCGATGAGGATCGCGTCCGTCACGCCTGACCCTGGCTCTTCGGCAGCGGCGACCAAGGCCTCAAGCAAGTTGGACGGTTTCGCGCGCAGCAGTGGCTGCGTTTTGAGTTTGTCGCGCGTCTGTCGAATAAACCCATCTACAGCCTGGCGCACACGGGCGAGACTAACGTCCGCACGACGGTCGCTGGGCAGCATGAAATGACGCCAGTAGGCGACCGGCATTGTGCCTCGGCGGCCGATCGTGTCAAACACGATCCCGATATCCACGGGCAGCGCGTTTTCATGGTGCTCCAGCGTGTTGATGTCCTGGCCCATCGCTAGCCAAATGCTGGTATCGAGGGTGAGCGCTTCCAGGTCGGCCAGTACATCGACTTGCTGTCCCGACTCCAGCGTCGCATTCCATTTGAAAAGCAGTCTCCGGGTCAAAATGACCAGGTTAGGGAAGAAGGTGCGGACCATTTCGGGGGTAAGGGCTCGCATAACCAGCTTGCGCTGAGTGCGCCAATCGCTGCCTTCGGCGTTAAACACGCCGATCACACCCATCTCCGCCATAAGCCTGTCTGTCAGCGAGGATCGTCGGACATTGTCCGGACGGTCCGTTAACATCTGGTGGATAAGATCAAAGTCGGCAAGACCGAGCACATTTCGCCTCCCTAGGCGAAACCGGAACAGCGGCCCATATAGGGCGGCCCATTTCTCCATGGTGACATGATAAGCGTCGGTGATTTGATGGATGTTCCCCACAATCGGCAGCGGTGGCGGCCCGGGCAGTTCGGCGTAAATACGCGCGTAGTTTGAGGCCGACGGCGTGAGCGATGAGGGCGCCAAGTCGCCGTTAGAGGGGGCCGCAACATGACGGCCCGCATGGGACCCAGGAATGTGTGGCATGTGCCCTCCAGTCAACGCACATCGGTTACGATCGCAGCCTATTCTATGCTTAAACCTGCGAAGGTTTGCGGACCTTGCCGTGCATAACTGACCCGGCAGGTTGACGAATGGCGGATCACAGCGATCGAGAACGTCACCCTGGCGAATCCTCGCAGGAAAAACGGCGGACGGATGTTCCCGCTGGAGGCGATTCCTGTGGCGCCGTAGGTTTTTCCGCGTAGTCGGACCAAGAGCACGCAGATACGCATCGTCTGAACTCGGCAAATCGATCACGAAATCTTCACTGCAAAGCGCGTGCAGCTGCGGTCGATCGGATGGCACCCATATCTTGGCGATGGCATGTAGCGAGATGACATCGGGCGCGTTGGGCATCGCAAAGAAACATTCGGCAAAGATGTCGAGATCGCCGCTTTTGCACCGTCATGCCTTCGTTGATTACAGCGACGCTACCCGCGCCACGGCGAAAGAGGAGGATGGCCACAACGACGCCGTTACGCCACAGGACAGCCGCACCTACTCCCTCTTCATCGCCATGGTGGCGCAGCCAGGCGCGTGACGAGTACAGGCTGCCGTACAGCGAACCCAGCAGAGACCCCGCGAACTCCGGTACCACCCCTTCATAGATCTTGACGATGCTGCCGTCTTTCCCTACCCAATGAGCACTCATCTTTCTATGTAAAGCATGCAAAGCAGTGCCCGCGATGCCGCACCTTTCTTTCAACGGTGTTGAACCTTACGCTTGACTTCCGCCTTCCCGGACACTCAAGTGCGGGATGGTGTTGCGGTCAATGCGAGCCAGTGTTGAGTTGAGAAGGCTTTGTGATGCCAGTTCCCTCAGGAGGTTCAACACCACAGGAGTACACCTATGTCGCGTCCATTGTTCCGGTCTCGGCGCTGCCCTGATGCGGTTTAAGTCTTACAATCCCATGTCGCCCTCTTTGAGGTCTTCTTGCAGGCGTGCATAGCGTCGTGGCTTTCATTTTGACAGTGGCGGAAAATCGGACAACGAAGACTATGCACTTGCAGACGTGTGGGCAGTCGAGAAGATAGCCCTGACCTGATTTATTTAGGGAACGTCACCCACTTTCGCTCAACTACAAACTGTTGTCCGCAATCGACGCAACGGAAATCTGCTTCGTCTCCGAAGAAACATGCGCTGCATGATTGATCGTGAAGTGCGACGCATGTCACAACCACCGCGAAGCGGACATATCGGCAAGGGCGGGGTCATGTATGGCAGAGTCATTTCGTTCGCCTTTAGCGAACGGCTTTGACAGCCTCTGCCTTGTGAAGTTACGACATTGCGTAAGGCTTCTCTGAGCCGCTTTTTTTCTGCACTCTTCAGAGAGTCGATCGCGGTCGACATTGTTTACTCGGCCACTCTCAAGAAAAGCGCAGTCCAATACCGTATCTTGCCTGCACCAGGGAAAGTCGTACGGCTGCGCGGCAAGGGCATTTACCTTTTACTCGAATGAGCTTTGCACCGAAGAAAACCGCCTGCGTGACCTTCCGGATTGGTGGGTCCTTTGGGCAGAACTCGACGCTCTCCAGCCCGGCGCGTGCTGCGTACGCCGCGAGCGAAGACGCCTTGTTGCCTGTCGAATCGCAGGAAAGCAGGCGGTAACCAAACTTCACGTCCTTCCTGGCAGCCACCGGATCTGTTCCCCATTAGGCGCGTTTCACAATGGAGTGGTCAGCCGGACAATGTTATGCCACGCAGAAGAGTCGCAATCGCTGCTTTCAAGTCTGAAAGCGCTGCCTCCGGTCCGCGGCTATCGATCCAATGGGACCAGATCCACATAGATGCCACCAGTAATGTCGTCATTTCTCGAACGTGAACATAGGTCGATTCACGAAGCCTGCCTCCCCGGACACGAAACCCGACGAAAGGTACTGCGTTCAATCGCCGGTCGCTTTTGCAGTGTTGTAGGAGGAGTGGCATCTGGCCGTCGTCGAAATGTACTCCACAAATAATGAGATCAAAATTTATTGACGCCGGGGCGGTATGCGCTTCGTCGAGGGTCGTAACGAACGTAACGTCTACCGCTGAGCTTTTTTATTGACGACGCCCGTCTGCCGGCATGGGTGTATCTAAAGGGGGCCAAGCAGAAACCAAGAACCGGACCAGATGGCGACAGCTACACCTATGCGGAAGGTGCGGTGCCATTTCCAGACCAATCTGTGGCCGCAACCGCGTGTACAGGCTGATGCGGGCAGAGTCGCTGCGCTCGCAGACCGGATACCACCGCCGGCCTGGACATCGCGGGGGCCTTACATCCGTCGTCGCACCGAATCATCTGCAGCAACAGTTCGATGTGGCCGAGCCAAACCAGGTGTGGGTCGCA
>JAQGMR010000021.1 GCA_028292265.1 Herminiimonas sp. | reverse complement strand
TTCCCATCCCGAACAGGACCGTGAAACGACTTCGCGCCGATGATAGTGCTGCAACCAGTGTGAAAGTAGGTCATCGTCAGGCTTTTACCCCAAAAACGCCCCAGTGAAAACTGGGGCGTTTTGCTTTGTGGCGGCAGATAGTTAGCCTCTCTATTCCGCCCACCGCCTCGATCTCTCGACGGCCAGGTGCCACTCCGACAAGCGTTGTTCCCGTTCCAAACTTGTCATGATTGGTTCAAAGCGCCGGTCGATCCGCCATTTCGAGGCTATCTCCTCGGTGGATGTCCAAAAGCCGACCGCAAGTCCCGCCAAATACGCCGCACCGAGCGCTGTAGTCTCGGTAACGACAGGCCGAAGTACCGGCACGCCGAGAATGTCTGCCTGAAATTGCATCAGCAGGTCGTTCCTGCATGCGCCACCGTCCACGCGCAATTCGTTCAACTCAATTCCGGCATCGTTTCTCATGGCGTGCAATAAGTCCGCGACCTGGTAGGCGATGCTGGCAAGCGCCGCACGGGCGATATGCGCTTTCGTCGTCCCACGAGTTATGCCGATCAGGAGGCCGCGAGCATGTGGATCCCAGTAGGGTGCGCCGAGGCCTGCGAATGCAGGGACAAAGCTGACACCTCCAGTATCCGGAACGCTGGCCGCGAGCGCCTCGATCTCCGACGCCGAGTTGATGATTCCCAGACCATCGCGCAACCACTGCACAACTGCACCACCAACAAACACGCTCCCTTCAAGCATGTACTGCGTTGCCTCTGGCGAATCCGGCGAAATGGTCCAGCCTATCGTCGTTACCAGATTGTTTTGCGAGGTTACTGGTTGGCCGCCCGTATTCATCAGCATGAAACACCCGGTCCCAAATGTGTTCTTGACCATTCCCGGGGCAACGCAGGCTTGACCAAATGTTGCGGCCTGTTGGTCCCCTGCGATGCCGCAAATTGGAATAGCAGCGCCTAGCAGTTCGGGGAACGCTATGCCCGCCCGTCCGCTGCTGGCAACGACACGTGGCAGAAGCGAGCGCGGTATATTCAAGCACGAAAGAAGTTCGTCATCCCACTCAAGGGTATGAATATCAAAGAGCAAAGTTCGCGACGCGTTGCTGGCGTCGGTCACATGCTCGCCGCATAGTTTGTAGAGGAGCCAGCTGTCGACCGTGCCAAAACAAAGTTCGCCACGGTCCGCACGCGCCCGTGCTTCGGGCACGTTGTCCAGCATCCACCGAATTTTGGTACCCGAAAAATAGGCGTCCAGGACGAGGCCAGTTTTCTGTCGGAAGAGGGCAGCTTTGCCCTCCTGATCGAGCCGCGTGCACAAGTCCGCCGTGCGCCGATCTTGCCAGACGATCGCTGGCGCAATGGGCTGGCCGGATTTGCGGTCCCAGATGATGGTCGTCTCGCGCTGGTTTGCAATACCGATCGCGGCTATTTCTGAGGCACTCACCCCGCATTCGCGCATTACTTGCCGTGCCACGGCGAGTTGTGAAGCCCAGATCTCGGTCGCGTCGTGCTCGACCCATCCTGGTTGCGGGAAGTACTGCGGAAACTCTGCTTGTGCCTGGCCCAGTAGTTGCCCGTTCCGGTCAAAAAGAATGGCACGCGAACTGGTGGTTCCCTGGTCGAGCGCAAGCACGTATTTGGTCATAAATTTACAGCCTATAGAGATGCTCGGGGCGGCCAGGTACTTCGACATCTAGAGAGAACAAGCACCCCGAATGTGGGTGCCGGGCTAACTCGTCCACGGGGCGATTGTGTCGTGCGCTCGTGATAAAAAGCGTTCGGAGATCCGGGCCGCCAAATGCCATCATGGTGGGGCATCGGACGGGAAGGGGAACTTCGCGCAGTATTTCGCCTTCTGGAGACAGCCGAAGCAACCTTCCGCCATCGAACATCGCAGACCAGTACGCGCCCTCCACATCAACCGCTGCGCCATCTGGCCTGCCGCCGTAGTTCGCATCACGCTCCGCGGAAAACTGCTTCAGCACACGGCCTTCGCGGATTGATCCGGTTACGACGTCGAAGTCGTACGCCATTATTCGATGAGCGCGTGTATCAGCATGGTAAAGCGTTCTATCGTCCGGACTGAAGGCCAAGCCGTTTGATACAGTCACCGGCTTGCGCTGATCCACAATGGCACCGTGTTCGACGCGGTACAAAGTTCCGGCTGGCATGTCTCGCGGCTCGTAGATCGACCCGACCCACAGGCGCCCTGCAGCATCGCTACGACCATCATTAAACCGGGTAGTCGAAGTGTCGTACGGTGCCACGCTACCCAACGGAGTCATGCTGCCGGAATTTGCATCCAAAAGGCACAGGCCGTCACGAAGAGCAACCAGCAGACGCGATGCCCCACATAAGGCGATACAACCTGGTTCGGATGGCATTGACCACGTGTTGTGGCGTTGATCAGTGGGGCGCAAACGGTGTACGGCGCAGCCATCAATGTCCACCCAATACAGGACTCCTGCTTCATGGTCCCAGAGAGGGCATTCCCCGACCTGCATTGGGGCATTGAACGCTAGCTGCACTTGGGCGTTAGTCATTGGAGTCGGATTTCTACTTGCACAAGATTGCCATTATGCGACCAAACGTTTTATGGCCGCCACGACTGACAGCCGGACGCTCGAACGCTGATGCCATGTCGGCTCAGCCAGCCAAGGGAGGCGCTCCGGACAAGAGCTTCTGACGGCCAGGCGCCAGTAAAGCATAATAGGCAAAAAACCACTGGAGACCTCACGTCATGACTTACAAACATTTCCTGCTCGCGGCTAGTGCAACCATCCTGTCGCTGAGCGCAGTAACGTCCCGCGCAGACACCTACCCCAGCAAGCCGATCAAGATCGTCGTCCCGTTTGCCGCAGGCGGCACGACCGACTTGCTTGCGCGCGCCGTCGGTGTTGAACTTTCAAAGTCCTGGGGCCAGTCAGTCATTATCGATAATCGTCCGGGTGCCGGCGGCAATGTCGGTGCAGAGATCGTGGCGAAGTCGGCTCCAGACGGCTATACGCTGCTAATGGGAACCGTCGGCACGCACGGCATCAACCAGTCCTTGTACAGCAAAATGTCCTTCGACCCGATCAAGGATTTCGCGCCCGTTACGCTAGTTGCGGCGGTGCCAAACGTGCTTGAACTGAACACCCAATTCGCCGAAAAGAACAAGATCAAGGACCTCAAAAGCTTTATCGCGTACGCCAAGGCAAATCCTGGCAAGATGAACATGGCATCAAGTGGCAATGGAACGTCGATTCACCTTGCCGGTGAGCTGTTCAAGTCGATGACCAAAACGTACATGCTGCACATTCCGTATCGCGGGTCCTCGCCCGCGCTCACGGACCTGATGGGCGGGCAGGCCGATCTCATGTTTGACAACCTGCCGTCGTCGCTGCCGTTCATCAAAAGTGGCAAACTGCTCCCCATCGCTGTAACAACAGCCAAGCCGTCACCCGCACTTCCAGGCGTACCAACGGTTGCGTCGTATGGCGGCGAATTGGCGCACTACGAGGCCAGCTCCTGGTTCGGGATTCTCGCACCGGCCGGCACGCCGAAAGATATCGTCAATAAGCTACAGCAGGAAATCGCCAAGTCGCTGTCTTCGCCCGCGGTAAAGGACAAGCTCATCAGCCAGGGCGCGGACCCGGTAGGTAACACACCAGAGCAGTTCGCGGCTCACATCCAGGCAGAAACAAGGAAGTGGGCCAAGGTAGTGAAAGAGTCGGGCGCGAAGGTAGATTAAGACCGCGGCATTCCTGTACACAAGAACGTTTCCAGAGACGAGCCTGTCCAATGCCTTTGCATGATTGCGCAAGGCTGTGAAATCCATGACTGGTACGACTGACAAAACGACAAACTGGCGCGCCATCGGGCAGCTTCTGAAACCGTATTGGGTTTCAGAAGAGCGCTGGAAAGCCAGGGGGCTGCTCGCCGCAGTCATTGCGCTCGCACTGGGCATGGTCTACCTCAACGTTCTCTTCAATACCTGGAATCGCGACTTTTACAACGCCCTTGAGAGTAAGGATTTTGTCATCTTCCAGCAGCAGCTGTGGCGTTTTTCTTATCTTGCCTTCGCCTACATCGCCGTAGCTATCTACAAGATATATCTCACACAGGCGCTTGAGATACGGTGGCGTGCCTGGATGACAAGCCAGTACATGGATGAATGGCTAGGACGTCAGGCGTATTACCGGATTGAACAAACCCAAAGCGCGGACAATCCGGACCAGCGAATCGCTGAAGACCTTCGGTTGTTAACCAACGGCTCGCTGACGCTTTCCCTTGGCCTGCTCTCGAGCGTGGTCACGCTCGTTTCCTTCATTGGCATCCTGTGGTCCGTAAGTGGTCCGATATCCTTTGCTCTTGGTTCGCAGGAGCTTACGATCCCCGGCTACATGGTGTGGTTCGCCATCGCCTACGCTGGAATCGGTTCGTTGCTGGTTGCTCGTATCGGTCAACCGCTCGTTCGCCAGAACTTCGACCAACAGCGCTACGAAGCGAATTTCCGCTTCGGCCTCATTCGCATTCGCGAGAACGCGGAGGCGGTTGCCTTGTATCGTGGCGAACCGGAAGAGCGAGCGCAGCTCAGTGGTCGCTTCGCAAAGATTCAGGGCAACTGGTGTGCCATCATGCGCACCACCAAGCGACTCAACGTCGCGTCCACCTTTTATGCGCAGTTTGCCATCATTTTTCCGTTTCTCGTTGGCGCCCCGCGCTATTTCAGTGGCGCGATAAAGCTTGGAGGCCTGATGCAGATATCTTCCGCATTTGGCCGCGTGCAGGACGCCCTGTCATGGTTTATTGACGCATTCAGTTCGCTCGCTGAATGGAAGGCAAGCATGAATCGTCTCGCAAGTTTTCACGCGGCGGTGCAAGAGGCAACGGGGCATGATTCCGGCATCACGGTGGAGCGAAACAATGTGGGCGCGATCGTAATGCAGGAAGTTGCGCTTAATCTGCCGTCTGGTGCTCTGTTGAATGCACCGTTCAGTGCGCGAATTCACAAGGGACAGCGAATACTGGTTGCAGGGCCATCGGGCTGCGGCAAGTCCACGCTCTTTCGCGCAATCGCTGGAATCTGGCCTTATGGTGCCGGCCAGATTGAGATTCCGCACAGCGCAAAATTGCTGTTTCTTCCACAGAAAAGCTACCTGCCAATCGGTACCCTGCGTGCGGCCGTTTCTTACCCGGCCGCCGACACGGCTTATAAAGATCTGGCGATCTGCCACTTTCTGGAAGAGTGCCGACTGTCGCACCTGATTGGGCGTCTTGATGAGTCCGACAACTGGAGCCAACGACTCTCACCGGGCGAACAGCAGCGGCTTGCTTTTGTTCGTGCTCTGCTGGCCCGTCCCGATATACTTTTCCTTGACGAAGCCAGTAGCGCGCTCGACCCGGAAACGGAAGAAGCGGTGTATGAGTTGATCACCGACGAGTTGCCCGATGCTGCAGTCATCAGCATCGCGCATCGCGAAGTGATCGCAAAGTATCACGAACTGCGGTGGCAGTTTGTAGTGACAGAGGCCAAACAGGGCAGCGGTACTAACGACCAGGCCTCATACCGGATCGAGTGCTCTGCCGTTGAAAATTCGAGCGCAGCGCTTATGCCGGATCTTGTCTAGCTTGGTGCGGCAGGGTGGTGGCAGCGAACGGCCGCAGGCCTTCGACAGGTCGCCTGAGGTTGCCCGCATCGCCACCCCCGCTTCACTGTACGTCGATCGTCCTAAGACGCGCTACTGGCACGCCGAGATTGACAGTAAACTCTATCCCGCAAGAGCAGCCTCAACCAGCCGAACCCAATAGGTGGCACCGATCGGCAAGAGATCGTCGTTGAAATCGTAACTCGCGTTATGCAAATTGCAGGGTCCGAGCCCGTGCCCTTCGGTCCGGTGGAGCCCGTCGCCGTTACCCAAAAATACGTAGCAGCCCGGCTTCTTCTGCAGCATGAACGCGAAATCTTCCGCGCCCATTGTTGGTTCAATTTCAGCGTTGACCTGCTCGCGCCCCGCGATGCTTTGCATGACATCAACCGCAAAGCGCGTCTGGTCGACATCGTTGACAAGCGCGGGATAATTGCGATGAAAACGGAAATCGATGCTCGCGTCGAAGGCCGTTCCGGTATGTTCAGCGATACAGCGCATGCGCTGCTCAATCATGTCGAGCACGCCTTCCGAGAATGTTCGGACGGTGCCAATCAGGCTTGCCGAATCCGGAATAATATTCGTCGCGGACCCCGCATGAATCTGCGTAATGGAAAGAACCGCGGAGTCGATCGGGCTCTTGTTACGCGTGATGACGGTTTGCCACGACTGCGCGATCTGAACTGCCACCATGATCGGGTCGACTGACTTGTGGGGCTGCGCCGCATGCGAGCCCTTGCCGTTGACAATAACTTCAAATTCGTTCGAAGACGCCATCATCGGTCCTGGCGTTACCCCGAAGTGGCCCACCGCAAGGCCCGGCCAGTTATGCATCCCGAAAATTGCATCCATCGGGCACTTCTCGAAAAGGCCATCTTCTATCATGCGGCTAGCGCCCGCACCGCCTTCCTCGGCGGGCTGGAAGACAAAGTAGACGGTGCCGTCGAACCGTCCATGTGTTGCCAGGAAATGGGCCGCGCCAAGCAGCATCGCAGTGTGGCCGTCGTGCCCGCAGGCGTGCATCTTGTTGGGATGTCGGGATGCGTGCGCAAATGCATTTTGTTCCTGCACTGGCAGGGCGTCCATGTCGGCACGAAGTCCAATAGACTTCCCACTCGTCCCTTTTTTAAGAACGCCGACTACCCCGGTAATACCCATGCCGCGCAGGACCGGTATGCCCCACTCGGCAAGCTTCTTCGAGACGACTTCCGAAGTACGTGTTTCTTCGTAGCGGAGTTCGGGGTTGGCATGCAAGTCCCGGCGGAGCGCGACGACTTCAGAATGAAACTGCAAGATTGGTTCCGGAATTCGCATGACAATTCACTTTCGGATTGCTAAATTAGGCCTTGGTGGCCACGGATTCGCAATCATATAGGAGACGCAGACGGTGAATGGCAGAAAGCAATGACCTTGCAGTGGTAGAAACGCGATTTTTTCAGCAAAGGAACTTTCCTGCCGTCACGCTCGTCAATCCATTGAGCGCGCGCAATATTGAAGCTCGCCACCGCGAATTGTCAAAGTGGCCGAGTAGCTGACCTTGATAAAACCACGCCGACGTTGCTTGGTATTTGACACTCCTTTCTGGCATATTTGGCCTAAGGCGATAGAAGAAGAATGAAGATGAAGTGGCGCTATGTAATGCTCGGCGGATCACTCGTGGCGGCCGCCATGTTGGCGGGTTGCGCTCAATTGGGTTACTACGTCCAGGCGTTGCAAGGGCAATACTCTTTGCTCTCTGACGCCCGCCCGATCGACGATTGGCTGGCTGACCCTACCGTTAACGCGAACCTGAAAGATCGCCTTGAGAAGGTGAAGTCGATCCGCCGGTTCGCCGCGCACGAGTTGGGTTTGCCGGACAACGACAGCTACAAGAGTTATGCGGATTTGAAGCGTCCATTCGTGCTCTGGAATGTCGTAGCCGCGGAGCAGTTGTCGGTCAAGCCAATCCAGTGGTGTTTCCCGATCGCCGGATGCGTGAACTATCGAGGCTATTACGAGAAGGCAGAGGCGCAAGCATATGCCGCGGAGCTCCGGTCCAATGGCTACGACGTCCAGGTCGCTGGCGTGCCGGCATACTCCACCCTTGGCTGGTTCAACGACCCGGTGCTCTCTACTTTTATCCAGTATCCCGACGCTGAACTCGCGCGCCTCGTATTCCATGAATTGGCGCACCAGGTCGTCTACGTAAAAGACGACTCGCAGTTCAATGAGTCATTTGCCGTTGCCGTCGAAGAGGCCGGCGTTGCGCGCTGGATGGAGAAGTTTGGCAACGACCGGTTGCGGGCAGCTTACGCAAAATACGAGGGTCGCAAGCAGGATTTCCTGGATCTTTTGCTGAAATACCGGAAGCAGCTTGAAGCCGATTATGTGAGTAAGGCGACCAGACAGGAAAAGCTGCGCCGCAAGGCCGAAATATTCGTTGCGCTGAAAGAGGAGTACCAGACATTGAAAGCAAACTGGGGCGGGTACGCTGGCTATGACCGGTGGTTTGCCGAGCCGCTGTCGAATGCCCACCTCGCTTCGATCGCCACCTATCACGACTATGTGCCAGGGTTTCGGGCCCTCTTGTCCCAGGAAAAAAACTTCGACCGCTTTTATGGCGCCGTGCGCAACCTCTCTCAACTGGACAAATCGGTTCGGCACCAGGAGCTTGCCCAACTCGCCTCACCACCGAAGATAACAACCGCTGCACGCGCATCAAACTGAGCGGTTCATTTGCGTAACTCTGACGCCAGCACGGACTGCCCTGCTGGCTTTTTTTCGGATAACACCCACACGGTTATGGTGCGGCGCAAGATGCCGATCGCTGCATAAGCCGAACCGGAGCAATTGTCTCAATGCTATCCAAATCGCTTGCGTACACGCGCTCTCGCCGATAGGATTCCATTGCGCCAAGTCTTTGGCGATCTGCGGCGCGATCCGCTCCCACCAGCAAGAGCGAAAGGAAGCATGGACAAGTTCTGGCTTAAATCCTATCCCGCGGGCGTACCGTACGAGATCGACTACACCCAATACCGATCGCTGGTTCACTTGCTGGAAGAAGCATTCAGTAAGTACGCGGATAGAAAGGCGTACACATGCATGGACAAATCGCTGACCTTTCGGGATCTGGACGTGCTCTCAACACGCCTGGGCGCCTGGTTGCAAAGCCGTGGCCTGTCTAAGGGGGCCCGCGTCGCGCTAATGATGCCCAACGTTTTGCAATACCCCGTAGCAATCGCTGCGGTGCTCCGCGCGGGTTACACGGTGGTGAACGTCAATCCACTCTACACGCCGCGAGAACTGGAGCATCAGCTGGTCGACTCGGGTGCCGAAGCCATCATCATCCTGGAAAACTTCGCGATCACGCTGGAAAGCGTTTTGCCCCGTACGGCAGTGAAGCACATCGTCGTCGCCAGCATGGGCGACCTGCTTGGTGGTGCCAAGGGAATGATCGTCAACTTCGTCGTGCGCAACGTAAAAAAGATGGTCCCGGCTTTCGCCTTGCCGCATGCAGTTTCTTTCAAGCGCGCCATGTCCGAAGCGGCTGGCATGAAGTTGAAGCCCGCTAGTCTGAACCACGACGACGTCGCATTCCTGCAATACACCGGCGGCACCACCGGCGTATCAAAGGGTGCCACGCTCACGCATCGCAACGTGATTGCCAACGTGCTCCAGAATGAAGCCTGGGCCCAGCCCGCGCTCCTTAAGGAGCCACGCGTCGCGGAGTTAACGGTAGTCTGCGCGCTCCCGCTTTATCACATCTTCGCCTTAACGGCGTGCTGCCTCCTGGGCGCGCGCATGGGTGCGATGAACCTTCTCATACCGAATCCACGTGACATCGGCGGGTTCATCAAGGAGCTGGCGAAGTATCGACCCAACATGTTCCCGGCGGTGAATACGCTTTATAACGGACTTCTGAACCATCCCGACTTTGCAAAGCTCGACTTCTCAGGACTGAAGGTCTGCAACGGTGGCGGCATGGCGGTGCAAAGGGCTGTTAACGATAAATGGCTCAAGGCCACGGGTTGCACCATTGTCGAGGGCTATGGGCTCTCTGAAACGTCGCCCACGGCGACCTGCAATCCCGGTGACAGTACTGAGTTTTCCGGCACGATCGGCCTGCCGGTACCGTCAACGGATATCGCGATCCTCGACGACAACGGCAACCCGATACCGTTGGGACAACCCGGCGAGATCGCGATCCGCGGACCACAGGTCATGGCCGGATACTGGAACCGCCCGGACGAGACCGCAAAGGTAATGACGCCGGACGGTTTCTTCAAGTCGGGTGACATCGGCATCATGGACGAGCGCGGCTATGTTCGCATCGTTGACCGCAAGAAGGACATGATCCTGGTATCGGGGTTCAACGTGTATCCCAATGAGGTGGAAGGCGTCGTGGCGGCCCATCCTGGGGTGCTCGAGTGTGCCTGTGTTGGCGTGCCGGACGAGAACGCTGGCGAGGCCGTAAAGCTGTTCGTTGTACGCAAGGATCCATCCCTGACCGCGGACCAACTTATGCAGTACTGCCGGGAGCAGCTCACGGGCTACAAGCGCCCGAAGTACATAGAGTTTCGTAGCGATCTGCCAAAAACCAATGTCGGCAAAATATTGCGCCGCGAACTGCGGGACGAAAAAAAGGCGGCATGATGGGAAGTTGAGGCGACGTAGCGGCTCGATTCAGGCCCGACTAATCCCTGGAACGCCGTCGACAACGTCGAATCGCGCGACAGTCGTGACGCCAGAGTCGGCCCGGCTGTGGTCGTCAACCGATTCAAACAACGCGGTAGTGCGCTTTGGCGTGACCTCCATCATGACGTAGCCACGTTTGTCGCTGCGGCCGTATTTGAGGTGCGGGTTCTGCGCGACATAGTCGGCCGTTCTTGCCTGTGGCCTGGACGATGAGGTGACCGATGTGCCGCAAAATTCTGTCGCGATTGCTGGATTGCCGGCGCCACGAGGGCGGTAAAAGTCGCCCAGCAAGTCCGCCGCAAAAAAAGTGTGCACATCCCCGGAGATGACGATGGGATTGGTAGTCCGGTGCTTCACGAGGTCCGCCAGCAGTCGTTGCCGCGCCGCCGGATACCCATCCCAGCCGTCCGTCCAGAATTGCCCGTCGCCCGGTTCGTGCACTGGCACCTGCGAGTTCTGCGCCATCAGCGTTTGCTGGGCAACGAAGTTCCAGCGCGCCCCCGACGTTGCAAATCCCTCGGCAAGCCACGCCTCTTGGGCCGAGCCCAACATGGTCCGCGACGGATCAACGCGCTCAGTGCAGGCACGCGTGACGGAGTTGGAGCCGCCGCGGCCGGGCTTCGGGCAAGCGTGATAAGAACGGTATTGGCGGTCGTCAAGAACATTGAATCTCGCCAGCCGTCCCCAATCGAAACGGTCGTAGGAGCGCATATGGGCGAAGCGGTTAGGCCTGGACGGAAGCGGATATAGCCGTACCGGCATGTGTTCATAGAACGCCTGATAGGCGGCTCCACGCCGCGCCAGGAAGTTCGGTTCAAGCCGTTCGTCCCGGTCGCCGCCGTAGTCGTTGGAGACCTCATGGTCGTCCCACGCGATGATCCAGGGCGCCACGCGATGCGCCTGCTGAAGGTGTGGATCAGACTTGTATTGCGCATAGCGCGCGCGGTAGTCCGCCAGGGTGAAGCTCTCATTGGTACGGCGGGCGGCGGTCGGGTGCGCCAACTCGTACGGGCCCCATTCGTAGATGTAGTCGCCGAGGAAAACAACGAGATCAGGGGCGGCTGCGGCGATATGGCGGTGCGCGGCGTACTGGCCAAATTCCCAGTGCTGGCAGGATGCAAAGGCGAAGCGCAAAGCATCCGGTAGCATGTTGGGCGCGGGAGCGGTACGGGTGCGTGCCACTGCACTCATCGCGTCGCCGACCATGAATCGATACCAGTACCAGCGGTCCGGTTTCAAGCCTTCAACTTCGACGTGAACGCTATGCGCGAGCTCCGGAAGGGCTGTAGCAGTTCCGGTGGCGGCGATAAGTCTAAACCCCTCGTCCTCCGCGATTTCCCACCGCACGGCCACGGCACTCGGCCCGACCGGCTCGCGGGCAAGTGGTTCTGCGACGAGGCGGGTCCACAATATGACGCTTGTCGCGCGAGGCGAGCCGGAAGCGACGCCAAGGTGGAATGGATACCAGGACGTCCGCGCGATTGCCTTGCCAGGAAATGCCCCTGCCAGCACTGTCAATGCGGTCAGCCGCGCGGTACTTCCAAGAAATTTGCGCCGGTCATAATGCATGGAGAGGCCTTTCAGTCATGCGACGTCACAGGATTTGTCTGGGATGCGACGTCACAGGATTTGTCTGGGGAGGTAAAGACTCCAGGCAGCCTAATCCACAAGCGGTGGCAAGACGCGTGGCTTTCGGTCTTCTCCAGTTGCGACATAGGTTAGCGTCGCTTCTGTAACCTTGACGGTTTCTGCCTGAAGGCGATTGCGTTCCGCATAAACTTCGACGTAGACCGTGATGGAAGTGTTGCCGACGCGGACAATGCTGGCATAGAAGGAAAGCAGGTCTCCAACAAAGACGGGGTGTTTGAAAAGGAAAGAATTTACCGCCACGGTGGCGACCCGTCCATTTGCGCGCCGCACGGCAGGTAGCGAGCCGGCAATATCGACCTGCGCCATGATCCATCCGCCGAAAACATCGCCGTGGATGTTGGCATCCGATGGCATCGGCATCACCCGAAGTTGCGGCATGCCATCTGGCAGGGGCGTATGGTGCTGACTCGGCATTCTGCTTCCCTTTTCCTCGCGGCTGTAACCGCTACAATCACAGTTCTGAAGCATAAACCATTCTCAAGACGGGTCTATTCCCCATTTTTCATGCGTCGTCATTCAAGCAGTTCGGACAGTTCATCCGCCGCACGTCCTTCCGCGGCAGCCAACCAGGGCACTCGCAACGACTGGGTGACCCTGAAAACGCTCCTTCCCTACCTGTGGGCCTACAAGCTGCGCGTGTCGTTTGCCCTTGCGTTCCTGATTGGCGCCAAGATGGCAAACGTCGGCGTGCCGGTCGTGCTCAAGCGTCTCATCGACAGTCTTACGATCACGCCAGGCGATCCAAAGGCACTCATGGTGCTACCGCTTGGCATTCTGGTCGCCTATGGGGTGCTGCGACTTTGCACGACACTTTTTACCGAGTTGCGGGAGTTCGTCTTCGCCCGAGTGACGCAGCGCGCGGTTCGGACCATAGCGCTCCAGGTCTTTGAGCACCTGCACTCGCTTTCACTGCGATTCCATCTCAACCGTCAGACTGGTGGCATGACACGCGACATAGAGCGCGGGACGCGTGGCATATCCTCACTGGTTGGATACACGCTCTTCAGCATCCTCCCGACGCTCGTGGAAATTACTCTAGTGCTGGGATATCTCGGCCTGCACTACGATATCTGGTTCACCATCATCACCGTGTCGGCCCTCGCGACGTACATCCTTTTCACCGTCGTCGTGACAGAGTGGCGCACGCACTTTCGACGGACCATGAATGACCTCGACTCGAAGGCAAATTCGCGGGCCATCGATTCCCTGATCAACTTTGAAACCGTTAAGTACTTTGGGAACGAGGCGTACGAGGCGCGGCGTTACGACGAAGGACTGCAGCGCTACGAGACCGCTGCGGTGCGCTCCCAGACCTCGCTGTCGGCGCTTAACACCGGCCAGTCCGCCATTATTGCCATCGCCGTCACGTTGATACTTTGGCGCGCCACGCAGGGTGTCATTGACGGCACGATGTCGCTTGGCGACCTGGTCCTCGTCAATGCATTCATGATTCAACTTTACATTCCGCTGAATTTTCTGGGCGTGATCTACCGTGAAATCAAGCAAAGTTTGGCGGACATGGAGCGACTGTTTTCCCTGCTCGACCAGCACCGGGAAATCGCCGATCCGCCAGGGGCGAAGCCGCTTTCTTCGCACGGCGCGGCGATCCGCTTTCGCCATGTCGACTTCAGTTATGAAACGAACAGGCAGATTCTGTTTGATGTCGATTTTACGATTCCGGCGGGCACGACCACGGCGGTGGTCGGCCATAGCGGATCCGGGAAATCGACGCTCTCGCGACTGCTGTTTCGGTTCTACGATGTTGGGTCGGGAAGCATCAGCATTGACGGGCAGGACATCCGGCAAGTTACCCAGGACTCGCTGCGTGCTGCGATTGGCATCGTGCCGCAGGATACGGTCCTCTTCAATGACTCCATCGAGTACAACATCGCATACGGTAATCCGGGAGCCAGCAAGGAACAGGTGATCGGCGCGGCGCGGGCAGCATGCATTCATGACTTCATCCTGACGCTGCCCGAAGGATATTCGACCATGGTCGGCGAACGCGGGCTGAAGTTGTCGGGCGGCGAAAAGCAGCGGGTGGCCATCGCCCGGGCCGTCCTCAAGAACCCGTCTATCCTCATTTTCGATGAAGCGACCTCAGCCCTGGATTCCAAGGCGGAGCAGGCTATCCAGGCGCAACTGAAAGAGATCGCCAGGGACCGGACCACACTAGTCATTGCGCACCGCCTCTCCACCATAGCCGATGCGGCGCAAATCCTTGTCCTCGACCATGGCCGCGTGGTTGAGCGCGGGACCCATGAACAACTTCTGGCACTGGGTAACCTCTATGCACAGATGTGGGCGCGGCAGCAGGTTCGGCCGGACGGAGCGGATGACGCTTCACCGGTTGGTTCACCCGTACCAAGGTCACTGATTGCGTGATGCGAGAAGTCAGGAATGCGTGCCGTTGAGGAACGCATGCCTGTAATCTGAGCGCAGGCCAAATAAAACTTTCACCGATCAACCAAGAGGATTCCCATGGAAGCACTTCCCGCTCACCAAATTCCCTCCTACATCGACAGTGCGCACCTCGGCCCATGGGGTGTCTGGCTCGAGCAGATTGATCGGGTAACACCGCACCTGGGCAAGTTGGCGCGCTGGGTTGAGACGCTGAAGCGCCCCAAACGCATTCTCATCGTCGATGTGCCGATTGAACGCGATGATGGTTCAATCGCACATTTCGAAGGGTATCGCGTTCAGCACAACACCTCACGCGGCCCGGGCAAGGGCGGTGTGCGCTTTCATCAAGACGTTTCCCTGTCCGAAGTCATGGCGCTGTCGGCGTGGATGACGGTCAAGAACGCTGCCGTGAACGTGCCCTATGGCGGCGCAAAAGGTGGTATTCGGGTAGACCCGCGCACGCTGTCGCCGGGCGAACTGCAACGCATGACACGTCGCTACACCAGCGAAATCAACATCATTATCGGCCCCAATAAAGACATCCCGGCGCCGGACGTCAATACCAATGAGCAGATCATGGCCTGGATGATGGATACCTACTCCATGAACCAGGGCAGCACGACCTCGGGCGTCGTGACCGGAAAGCCAATCTCCCTTGGCGGCAGCCTGGGACGTCGGGATGCGACCGGGCGTGGCGTGTATGTTGTCGGGTGCGAGGCAGCGGCGCGCATTGGCATGGACGTTTCCGGCGCGCGTATCGCGGTTCAGGGATTCGGCAACGTTGGTGGGGTAGCAGCGAGGTTATTCACCGAAGCCGGTGCCACAGTCGTTGCGGTGCAGGACCACTCTGGGACAGTGTTCAAAGAGTCGGGGATTGATGTGCCAACGCTGTTGGCTCACGTTGCCGAGCACGGTGGCGTCGCGGGTTTTGCTGGCGCAGAAATCATGGCGGATGGCAGCCAGTTCTGGAGTGTCGATTGCGACATCCTCATTCCGGCAGCGCTTGAGCAGCAAATTAACGAGAAGAACGCCAATAGCATCCGTGCAAGAATCATTCTTGAGGGCGCCAACGGGCCGACAACGCCCGCGGCCGATGATGTACTGCACCAGCGAAACGTCTTGGTGGTGCCAGACGTGGTGGCCAATGCCGGAGGCGTGACGGTTAGTTACTTCGAGTGGGTCCAGGACTTTTCAAGCTTTTTTTGGACAGAAGAGGAAATCAACCTGCGGCTTACCCGGATCATGAAGGAGGCTTTCGCCGGCGTATGGCTTCTCGCGCAGGAGCGCAAGGTGTCGCTTCGGACCGCAGCCTTCATCGTCGGCTGCACCCGAGTGCTGCAGGCCCGGGAGATGCGAGGACTGTATCCATGAAAGTTGATAAAACAATCCCATAAGTTAGTGATTTTGATACACTACGACAATGGTCTGTGGCGAGCTCGCAGATTATTCCTGTGAATACTTCCGGGACGCAAATGCGGCCTGGCTTGCTTACTCAATCCCTTATCCACACGCACACTTACACGCTTACTTACTCGGGAGTTTCCATGAAAATTCGCAGGCTATTGGCTTTGTTGTTGGTCGCCGGACTCGGCGCAACCGGCGTGCAGGCACAAGAACTTACAGGCACGCTGAAAAAAATCAAGGACACCGGCGCGATCACGCTTGGCGTCCGCGATTCATCGATCCCCTTCTCCTACCTCGACGACAAGCAGTCATATCAAGGTTATTCGATTGATTTGTGCTTGAAAATCGTCACGGCGGTTCAGAAACAACTGGGCCTGACTGCGCTAACGGTAAAGATGAACCCCGTGACGTCAGCGACGCGTATTCCATTGATGGCGAACGGCACGATCGACTTGGAGTGCGGGTCAACGACCAACAACGTCGAGCGCCAGAACCAGGTGGCCTTCGCTCCGACAACCTTTGTAACGGCGAACCGTTTGCTGTCCAAAAAAGCGTCCAACATCAATACGCTGGACGACATGAAGGGCAAGCCGCTGGTTTCGACGTCGGGCACGTCGAATCTTAAGCAAGTGACGCAGCTGAACGGTGAGCGCAACCTTGGCATGAACATCATGACCGCCAAGGACCATGCTGAAGCGTTCCTGATGGTTGAAACCGGTCGCGCGACCGCTTTTGCCATGGACGACATCCTTCTTGCATCGCTTGCAGCGAGCTCCAAGTCGCCTGCGGACTATTCCATCACCAAGGAAGCGCTGTCGGTTGAGCCATATGGAATCATGCTTCGCCGCGGCGATGCTGAGTTCAAAAAGGCGGTCGACGCTGCGATCATCAACGTGTTCAAGTCCGGTGAAATCAATCGTCTTTACACCAAGTGGTTCATGTCGCCGATTCCTCCAAAGGGCATCACTCTGAACATTCCGATGAGTGACCAGTTGAAGGCCGTCATTGCGAAGCCGACCGATTCCGGCGAGCCGGGCGCTTATGCCGTGGTGCCGGTCGCCCAGCAAGACCGCAAGAAGAAATAAGACAGATGACGAAAAGTGTTCATTAGGATTGGGGGGCTTCGGCCCCCTTTTCTTTCGCCCCCTTTTCTTGTTCTCCCCCTGCGTCGGCCGATACGGCGGCACAGTCCAGGTGGCAAAAAATTAATGCGCTGCTTTGGTTGGCATGTACTATCGAATGCAGAATAAAATCATCGCACCCCAATACCACCGCGTGGACACATGAACTACAACTGGAACTGGCGCATATTCTGGGAAGCCTCGCCCGAGGGTGTCGGCACCTATCTTGATACGCTGTGGTGGGGATTACTCTGGACACTCCAGACGGCGTTGCTGGCATGGGTCATGGCGCTGGTCCTCGGTGCCATCATCGGCACACTGCGAACGATGCCCAACAAATGGGTGGTTCGACTTGCTAACGCCTATGTTGAACTCTTCCGCAACATACCGCTGCTGGTCCAGATGTTCCTCTGGTATTTCGTCCTTCCCGAACTGCTGCCGGCCAGTATCGGCAATTGGCTCAAGAGTCTGCCCAATGCCGCTTTCGTTACCGCCGTCCTCAGCCTCGGCTTCTTTACTTCGGCTCGGGTAGCGGTCCAGGTTTCGGCTGGTATTAATTCCCTCCCACGCGGACAGACGCTGGCCGGTACGGCCCTGGGCTTGACGCTACCGCAAACTTATCGCTACGTGCTGCTGCCCATGGCGTTCCGCATCGTTATTCCGCCGCTCACCAATGAGTTTTTGAACGTCATAAAGAACAGCGCCGTGGCGCTCACCATCGGCTTGATGGAGCTGACCGCGCGGGCGCGCTCAATGTCGGAATTTTCTTTCCAGGTATTTGAAGCCTTTACCGCTGCGACGATTATCTACATCGCCGTCAACGTTTGCGTAGTGTTTCTCATGCACCGCATTGAGAAGCGGCTGGCAGTGCCCGGTTTCATCACGTCGGCCTCAAGTTCGGGAGGGCATTAATCATGTTTGCCAATCTCGACTTTGATGTCATCCAGCGCTCCTGGGTCTATTTGTTCCAGACCGGTATGGCCTTCACCTTGCAGTTGACCGGTTACGCCATGGTAGGCGGGATAGTCATCGGAACTCTGCTGGCGATGATGCGGCTTTCGCGCTTCAAGGCGATCTCGCTGGTCGCCACTGGTTACGTCAACCTTATCCGTTCGATTCCGCTTGTGTTGGTGATTTTCTGGTTTTACTTCCTGGTGCCGTATATCGGCGCGTGGATTATTGGTGCAAACGAGCCGATCAAGGTTGGGGCATTTTCGTCGTCACTGATTACGTTCATTCTGTTTGAGGCGGCTTATTACTGCGAGATCATGCGGGCCGGTATCCAGTCCATTCCGCGCGGTCAGGTTTATGCGGGCAGTGCGCTCGGGATGAACTACTGGCAAACCATGGGCAATATCGTCTTGCCGCAGGCCTTTCGCAACATGATCCCGGTGCTGCTGACACAGACCATCGTATTGTTTCAGGACGTGTCGCTAGTCTACGTTTTGTCCATCACGGACTTTGTCGGAGCGGCTTCCAAGGTCGCGCAACGAGATGGCCGGCTGATTGAAATGTATCTGTTCGTGGCCATCGTCTACTTTGTGCTTTGCTACGGCTTGTCGGCGCTGGTCAAGCAGCTGCAGTCACGCGTTGCAATCATTCGCTAGTTCGCGAAACCTATAAGCACTTGTTGCGCACGATATTGATATTCGGGAGAGAAGAATGATCGAAATGAAAAACGTCAGCAAGTGGTATGGCAGCTTTCAGGTGCTGACTGACTGCACGACACAAGTTGCGAAAGGCGACGTGGTTGTGGTTTGCGGGCCATCGGGCTCTGGCAAATCGACCCTTATTAAAACGGTGAATGGCCTCGAGCCATTCCAGAAAGGCGAGATTACCGTTGACGGAATTTCGGTCGGCGATCCAAAGACGAACCTTTCAAAATTGCGCGCGCGGATCGGCATGGTTTTCCAGAACTTCGAATTGTTCCCGCATTTGTCGATTCGCCAAAACCTGACCATCGGGCAGGTCAAAGTCCTGGGCCGCAGCGAAGATGAAGCGACTGTACGCGGGCTGAAGTACCTGGACCGGGTTGGACTGATTGCGCAGAAGGACAAGTTCCCAGGGCAGTTGTCCGGCGGGCAGCAGCAGCGGGTGGCCATCGCTCGCGCGCTGTCCATGGACCCGATTGCGATGCTGTTTGACGAACCAACTTCCGCGCTTGATCCGGAAATGATCAACGAGGTGCTCGACGTCATGGTCGGCCTTGCGCAAGACGGGATGACGATGATGGTGGTCACTCACGAAATGGGTTTTGCCAAGAAGGTCGCCAACCGGGTCGTGTTCATGGATAGTGGGTTGATCGTTGAAGACTGCTCCAAAGATGAATTTTTCGGCACCCCTCGGTCCGAGCGGGCTCGTGATTTCCTTGCGAAAATCATCCACTGAGTTTCGGTTGAACTGTGACTGAGACTGCAAATGCGAGTGCGAGTGCGAGTGCAAGTGCAAGTGCAAGTGCAATTGCAAGTGCAAGTGCAGGGGCGGGGGCAGGTGTAGCCACAATTTACCTTCCCTTGGCCCTGGCAGTAACACTCCACCTCAAGCTCAAACGGGCACTCGCACGAGCGCTGTCGCAGTTGCGCCGGCGACCTGTAGCGTTCCTTCCAATCTCCCTATGACGCAGCAAGCATGAATCCCCGCTCCCTTCTGATTGACAGCTTCCATGCGGCCGTCGCTGCGGCCGATCCTCTCAAGCTGGTCGCTGCACATCTGCCGCCACCGCCCTCTGGACGCACACTTGTGGTTGGTGCCGGCAAGGCGGCAGCCAGCATGGCGCTGGCCGTCGAATTGGCATGGCCTGCCGATCGGCCGCTCGACGGCATTGTGGTCACCCGCTATGCGCATGGCATGCCGACGAATCGGATTCGCGTGCTCGAAGCGAGCCATCCTGTTCCCGACAATGCCGGCGAAGTGGCTTCGGCGGAAATCCTCGCGCGCGTTGGGGAGCTGGGGCCGGAGGATTTGCTGATAGTCCTGGTTTCCGGCGGCGGGTCCAGCCTGCTATCGCTTCCCGTATCTGCTATCTCGATGGCGGATTTGAAGGCCGTGACCAAGAGTTTGCTTGCATCCGGTGCACCCATCACCGAGATGAATGTCGTCCGTAAGCATTTGTCGCGGATACAGGGCGGCCGCCTCGCGGCGGCTTCAAAGGCGCCGGTCGTGTCCTTGATCGTCAGCGACGTAACCGGTGACGATCCGAGCGCTATTGCGTCGGGTCCCACATGTCCCGATGCGAGCACGTATGCCGATGCGCTTGCAATCCTCAAGCGCTACGGCGTCAATCCGCCAGTTTCCGTGAGCGATCATTTGCAGGCGGGCCTGCGGGGTACTGTCGACGAAACGCCGAAGCCCGGCGATTCCGCTTTTTCAAACGTGAGCAACAAGGTGATCGCCACCGCACATCAAAGCCTGGACGCGGCGGCGGCGTTCTTTCGAAGCCACGCGATCACCCCGGTGGTGTTGGGCGACACGGTAACCGGCGAGGCCTCAGAGGTAGCCAAGGTCTACGCCGCGCTGGTACGGGAAATACGCGGTTTCAATCAACCATTCGCCACGCCGGTAGCGCTAATCTCAGGCGGGGAATGCACGGTAACCGTTCGCGGCAACGGCCGGGGAGGGCGGTGCGCCGAGTTCCTCGCGTCGCTCGCGGCGGAGCTGGACGGTATGTCCGACGTCTATGCGATCGCTGCCGATACCGACGGTATAGATGGCACTGAAGACAACGCAGGAGCGGTGCTTTCGCCAGACTCTGCTGCACGTGCCGCGGCCCTCGGCATAAGCGCCCGCAAGCTGTTGGAGAACAACGATGGTTACAGCTACTTCTCCGCATTGGGCGATCTGCTGGTCACCGGGCCGACCCGCACGAACGTGAATGATTATCGCGCCATTCTTGTCCTGTAAAATCGAGGCATCAAAGTCTTGAGACTTGCCCTACCTTTCTCCCATGTCGACATCAGCCTCTACCGTTGCATCACAAAGTATTTCAATCACGAAACCCGACGATTGGCATCTCCACCTTCGTGACGGCGCTACCATGGCGAGCGTCGTTTGTGATTCCGCCCGCCAGTTTGCCCGTGCAATCGTGATGCCTAACTTGCCGGTCCCGGTTACTACAACGGCGCAGGCGCTGGCGTACAAGGAGCGGATCGTCGCAGCCTTGCCGGCGGAACTTCGTGGCTTCCAGCCGTTGATGACGCTCTATCTGACTGATGACACGTTGCCCGACGAGATCAGGAAAGCGAAGGAAAGCGGGAGCGTTCATGCCGTCAAGCTTTATCCGGCCGGCGCCACGACGAACTCGGCGGCAGGGGTAACGGATCTAAAGAAATGCTATCGGACTCTGGAGGTGATGCAGGAGGTTGGCATGCCGCTTCTGGTGCACGGGGAAGTCACTGATCCGGCCATCGACATATTCGACCGGGAGGCGGTCTTCATTGAGCGCGTAATGGGGCCATTGCGCCTTTCCATGCCTGGGCTTAAGGTCGTCTTCGAGCACATCACCACACGGGATGCCGCCCACTATGTGACCGAGGCTCAAGGTCCAATTGCAGCGACCATCACTGCGCACCATCTGCTTTACAACCGCAATGCCATTTTCAAAGGCGGCATCCGACCGCATTACTACTGTCTTCCTGTCTTGAAGCGCGAGGAGCATCGGCAGGCGCTCGTGGCTGCCGCCGTGTCAGGGAACCCACGGTTCTTCCTCGGAACCGATTCCGCTCCGCACCCCAAAGCCTCCAAGGAGCACGGCTGCGGCTGTGCAGGATGCTATACCGCCCTGCATGCGCTG
Source organism: Herminiimonas sp. (assembly GCA_028292265.1). GTDB lineage: Bacteria > Pseudomonadota > Gammaproteobacteria > Burkholderiales > Burkholderiaceae_D > JAQGMR01. Next base: position 7,820 of record JAQGMR010000021.1, on the reverse strand, counting down.
GAACTGTATGCGACCGCGTTTAGCGATGCTGGGGCACTTGATCGACTCGAAGGGTTTGCAAGTTTCTATGGGCCCGACTTTTACGGACTGCCGCGCAACCAGGGAACAGTAACCTTGCACCGAGAAGACTGGCGCGTTCCGGACGAGGTCCAAGTCGGCGAGACTAGCGTCGTGCCGCTGGGCGCGGGCGAAACGATCGGGTGGAAACTGGCGGCGACATAGCTGGCTTCACTCCAGCGTTAGTGACCACATGCTTGAGCCGTTCTTACAGGCTATAGATTGGAGCAGGGCATGGCTCCGGCCTTTACGACCTGTTGCCGACCCGATTCTCCGGGCCGCCGACTGGCGTGCGGAACTCAATCGCGCCGCCAGCGCGCTGCAACTGGTGAATGCCAACGGTTGTGCTATCTGTTTCGTTGAGCAGGCAGATCTGCCTTCGGGCACTCCGTACGAATCCTTCATCCATGAGACGGGCAAGGTGCCAACCAGAGGCAACCTGCACGACTTTCTCAACGCGCTGGTGTGGCTTGCCTATCCATCGATCAAACAACAGCTAAATGCGTTGCAGGCGGGTGAGATCGCCAAGTCACAAGTTGTCCCTGCTTCCGACCATGCACCGTCGGGTGGCCCACGAATGAAGACACGTGGGGCATTACGGGACGCCGCAACCATATTTGATGAAAATGCGGCGCTTCTTGTCGTGGACGAGATCGACCTGGTGTCCCCGTTCCAACGGCGCGAATGGACCGCTGCTTTCGTCGACCAGCGAACGGCGTTTGGTAGGCATTGCGAGGTCCTGCTTTTCGGCCATGCGCTGATGGAGAAACTGGTCAACCCGTACAAAGCGATCACCGCGCATGCGATGTGTGTTCAAGTGGCGCCAGACTACTTTCACGTTGGCGATAAAGAACGTCGGGCTATCGTGGACGCATCAGTTAGCGGAGCGCTTTCGTTTGGAAAGCTGGCGATGGACCAGTTCGTGCCATTGCCGGTTGCCGGAGTTCCTGGTTGGTGGGAAGGCCAGGACAATTACTTTTATGCGGATACGTCAGTGTTCAGGCCTCTACTGAGGGGTTGAGGGGGCGTCTGGCCTGGGACTGCTGTTCCGCCTCGGACCGCTGTCCCGCCCTGAACCGCTGTCCCGCTTCTGGCTACTGCCCCTCCTCGGACTACTGTGCGCACGGTGCCTTCGCCGTGGATCGGCTTGCCGTCGAGACCGCCGGGTCTGCTGCTGCAGCGCCAAGGGTCAGGGTCCGCCAAAATGTACGATCACCCTTACATCACTGATACGCCCGTGTACGGCGACTCGTGGCGCCAATAAAAAAGGGCCCACCGAAGTGGGCCCTTTTAAGTCTTGCGCTGCTAAACGGTCAGGTGGTTATCGACATAGCTGGTAGTACCCCACCAGCCAGGCCGACTCTCACCCAATCATCAGAACAGGTGATTTACACCAACCGAGATACCGGTTTGACGGTCTTGCGTAGCTGCACCACCGAAGCCGATAACTTGATTGTCGCGCAGCTTGGTGTAGTCGACGTCAGCGTAGAAGTTGGTGCGCTTCGACAGGGCATAGGTTCCGCCGAGGATGAACAGGTCACGCTTGCCTTCGCTAGCGGCTACAGCGGCAGTCGTTGGAACCGACACTTTCGTCTGATACCATGCGCCGGTCACGTTCATGACTGGGCTAACGTCGAAGCCAACACCGAGCCAGCCCACCTTTTGACGGGTATCGCCTGCGGCGGCGGTAACCGCCGTCGTACCAGGAGAACCAGTTATAGTGCTTGGGATGATTGCGGTTGCAGCTCCACTAAGCTTCTCGTCGTTGTAACCGCCAGCGACGCGGAAAGCGCCGAATTTGTACGATGCGCCGACAGTGAATGCCTTGTCGTCGAATGTAGGCGATGCCGCATTTGCACCAGCAGCAGGAACTACGACCGCGCCGGGGAAGCTCGACACGCCGCCAGCCAGAACAGACGCTGGTTTCTTGATCGTGTACACGCCGCCGATTGCCAGAGGACCGTTGACATACGAAGCTGAAACAGCTTGTGCAGAGTTGGCACGGGTTGCGCCGGCAACTTCACCGAGCGACCATTCAGCACCAACGTTCACAGGACCAAAGGAGCCGTTGTATTGGATGTCGTTGCTGAAACGTGTGCCGCCAATTGCGGAACCTGGAGCATTACCCGCTGCGATCGAAGCCAGTGGGATGATGCCGGTGTATTTGTAGTTGAACGGATCGTAGAGACCGATCGTTTTGAACGAGAGGCTGTATTGACGACCGATGTCAACCGAACCCCATGCGCCGCCCAGACCGACTGTTGCGGTACGATTCCAGAAGAAGCCGTTGCCGCTAGTTGCGCTTGCTGTGTTGGATTCGACGTTACCCGTACCGGTATTGAAGCCGGTCTCAAGGTTGAAGTGGGCGTTCATACCGCCGCCGAGATCTTCAACGCCTTTGAAGCCGAGACGATTGGAGTTGTAGGTGCCGTTGGAGCCAACGGTCAAACGGGTATCGCCACCGGCGTTGACGTTGGTCAGGTTGCGAACGCCACCGTCAAACGAACCATAGATTGTGACGCTGGTTTGCGCTTGAGCGACGCCTGCGAAAGCACCCAGAACTGCGAGTGCGAGGAGCGATTTTTTCATTGATTAATCTCCAGAAGTTGTAATGCTAAGATTGTTGCTGCATTCAGCAAGGCCACTAGTGGTGTACGTCCCTGCCGACACTTCCGAACCTTCGGATCAAGAAGCTAGTAGTCATTTCATCAAATTCCACTTCCGAGGGCAAAGACATTTTGGCTTTTGTGGCAGTAGCGCAGCGAGTTTGTGGTGCTCATGCAACGAATCGTGCGGAACTAGTGACAAACACACAACTAATGACGGGTTGGACAATGGATAACTTGATAACTGGTTTTGACCGCGCTTTGCGCGCAATTAGTGGCGTTGCCAACTCGACACGCGTCAATCCGGCGCATGAACTTGTGGACGGTGCGCTAAGTCACGCGGATCGCCGTCACAGTGCCGGCTTGATGCGGGTGAATCACGTCGGGGAAGTTTGCGCGCAAGCGCTCTACAGTTCTCAAGCTGCGTTCGCGCGAAGCTTACTGGCAAGGAACCAGTTCGTATCGGCTGCACGTGAAGAAGAAGATCACCTTGCATGGACCGCGCAAAGGCTGCGCGAGCTCGATTCAGGTCCGAGCGTCTTGAATCCAATATGGTATGCGGGAGCCTGGCTCGCCGGGTTTATCGCCGCGAAGCAGGGCGATGCACGAAGCCTTGGCTTCGTCGTGGAAACCGAGCGCCAGGTGGAGGAGCATTTGTCGAAGCACTTAAAGAGTCTGCCAGCAATGGATTTCAAATCACGGGCAATCGTTGCGGAAATGCAGAGCGACGAAGCGGCGCATGGCGCCGCCGCTCAGGCGCTGGGAAGTCAGCCGCTGGGCCTCTTGGAGCGGATGGGCATGCGAATCATGGCCAAGGTAATGACTACAACAGCGTATTACCTTTAGTTGCGATAATCAGCACGGACGCAATGGGCCGCAACCGCCGGCGTCCGGTCAAGCGGGCGCGCCGTCAGTTGCGTCTTCGACAATGTCAAAGGAGTGGGTCAAGACTGCAGTCTTTTCCAGCATGATCGATGCCGAGCAATATTTTTCATGCGATAGCTTGATGGCGCGCTCAACCAGGTTTGGCTTCAAGTTTCGGCCGCGGACCGTGAAATGAAAATGAATGCTGGTGAATACTTTAGGGTCTTTCTCCGCCCTTTCTGACTTCAGCGAAACATCACACCCACGGATATCTTGGCCACTTTTTCGAAGAATCAACACAACGTCATAGGCCGTGCAGCCCCCGGTCCCTGCCAACACCACCTCCATCGGCCGCGGTGCCAGGTTCCTGCCTCCGCCTTCCGGTGCGCCATCCATTGAAACAAGATGGCCTGAGCCGGTTTCTGCGATAAACGTCATGCCGGAAAGTCCGGTCCAGCGTACGGTACATTCCATTCCAAAACTCCTGAGCGTCGCGACCACCAAATATTACCTTGGTTTCTCGTTCGATCTCGTCGACCGCCGGCACGTCCGAAGCTGAAGAGCAGTGCTGATAGCCTCAACAGCTTGACCGCAACCCTTTGAAAAGGCTATACTTTCAGGTTCCTCGTTCGGCCAGGGGATATCTACAAGGCAGAGTCCATTTTCTTCAGCGAGTTACTCAAGGCGCTGATGCAACTGGAACCACCATTCAAGTTCTCTCATTTACAAGAAAGTCATCATGAAAACATTTTCCGCAAGAGCCGAAACGGTCACGCGCGACTGGTTTGTGATTGACGCGACGGACAAAGTCCTCGGACGTGTTGCCAGCGAAGTGGCACGCCGACTGCGCGGCAAGCACAAGCCCGAGTTCACTCCTCACGTTGATACAGGCGATTTTATCGTTGTCGTTAACGCAGGCAAGCTTCGCGTTACCGGTTCCAAGGCAACGGACCGCAGCTACTATCGTCATACCGGCTATCCCGGCGGTATCTACGAAACGAACTTCCTCAAGATGCAGCAGCGTTTCCCTGGGCGCGCGCTTGAGAAAGCTGTCAAGGGCATGCTCCCCAAAGGGCCGCTTGGCTATGCAATGATCAAGAAGCTGAAAGTGTATGCCGAGGCAACGCATCCGCACACTGCACAGCAACCTAAAGCGCTGGAATTCTAAGGAAATCACATGATCGGTATCTACAACTATGGAACCGGGCGGCGCAAGAGTGCGGTCGCACGCGTATTCATCAAGGCAGGCTCTGGACAGATTGTCGTCAACGGCAAGCCCGCCAATGAATATTTTTCGCGCGAAACCGGCTTGATGGTGATCCGGCAGCCTTTGGAGCTGACGGAAAACGTTGAGCGCTTTGACATCATGATCAACGTGCATGGTGGCGGCGAGTCTGGGCAAGCTGGCGCTGTTCGCCATGGCATCACGCGTGCATTGATCGACTACGACGCGGCGCTCAAGCCTGCGTTGGCCCGTGCCGGTTTTGTAACCCGCGATGCGCGCGAAGTCGAGCGCAAGAAAGTTGGTTTGCGCGGTGCACGTCGCGCGAAACAGTTCTCCAAGCGCTAATCGAAGTCGGCATTTTGAAGAGCCGCCCGGTTTGCGCCAGGCGGCTCTTTTCGTTTGTGTCGGCCTGCTACACTCACTGGAAATAGTCCACGCGTTGAGGAACCCATGATTAAGGTCGGTATCGTTGGCGGGACCGGTTATACCGGGGTCGAGCTTCTGCGTTTGTTAAGCGCCCATCCTTCTGTGGAGCTGGTTGCCATCACTTCCCGCAAAGAAGATGGTCTTCCCGTTGCAGAAATGTTTCCCAGCTTGCGTGGGCACGTTTCGCTTGCATTTTCCAGCCCCGAAAAAGCAAAACTGAGCGAATGTGACGTGGTGTTTTTCGCCACCCCGCATGGCGTAGCGATGGCGCAGGCGAGAGAGTTGCTCGCTGCGGGCGTCCGGGTCATCGATCTTGCTGCAGACTTCAGATTGAAAGACCCCGCCACCTTCGAAAAATGGTACGGCATGCAGCATGGATGCCAAGACCTTCTTGAGGAGGCAGTCTACGGCTTGCCAGAGGTCAATCGGGTCGCAATCAAGTCGGCGCGCCTTATCGGACTTCCCGGCTGCTACCCGACCAGCATGCAGTTGGGCTACGCACCGCTGCTGGCGCAGGGGCACCCACTGGTCAATGAAACGGCGCTTATAGCCGACTGCAAGTCCGGCGTCTCAGGAGCTGGGCGCAAGGCCGAGATTTCCACGCTTCTTTCTGAAGCCTCCGATAACTTCAAGGCATATAGCGTCAAGGGGCACCGCCACTTGCCCGAAACGGTGCAAGGACTGGAAGCCATTTCTGGGCGCAAAGCCGCCCTTACTTTTGTGCCGCACCTAGTACCAATGATTCGCGGAATTCATTCCACCCTGTATGCCACGATCTTGCCGGAAGCCCGTACGGTGGATTTCCAGGCGCTGTACGAGAACCATTACCGCAACGAGCGATTCGTTGATGTGCTGCCGCCAGGAAGCCACCCGGAAACGCGCTCGGTACGAGCCTCGAACATGCTGAGGATCGCGGTACACCGTCCGGAAAATGGCGATCTGCTGGTTATCCTCGTGGTGGAAGACAATCTCGTAAAAGGCGCTGCAGGGCAGGGCGTCCAATGCATGAATATCATGTTCGGGCTGGACGAAGCGGAGGGGTTATCCGCAGTGCCCGTCATGCCTTGATCCCGGCTCTGTCTTTTTCGCTGGAGACTGCGTAATGGTTCAACGGTGGCTGCGCCGGCACTCGACCTCGGGGCCACCGATGTCGGTCAGAACGCCATTGTCCTGGCCGTTCAAAGTCGCATTAGGGGTGATCTATGTCGTGGTCGCCGCTGCCTTGCTGGCGGGAGCGTATCAACTCGGCCGGGCTTCGGTGGGTGCCACGAGAGAACCGTCGGGCGATGCAGCCCTGTATCAGGACAAGCTTCGAAAACTGACGGCTGAACGTGACCAGCTTGCAACAACGGTCAATGCTGCCGAGAGTCGCCTTGATATCGAACGTTCCGCCGAGAAACAACTTGTGGCGCAGGTCAAGGTTTTGGAAGCAGAAACTGCCAGACTTAAAGAAGACCTGATGTTTTTCGAGAGCCTGCTTCCGGCAGGTCCGGCGCAAGCCGGCGTTTCGATAAAACGGCTGCGAATTGATTCTCCCGGTCCGGCCCAATTGAGATACGCGCTATTGCTGATGCAAGGTGGCAAGGGCGACCAGGAGTTTGTCGGGAATTTGCAGCTGTCTGTGGCGGTGGTTGATCACGGCAGGAATGCTATGATGGTTTTTCCGGATTCCACGCCGCAAGATGTCGAAAAGTTCAGGCTCTCGTTCAAGCATTACCAGCGTCTGGAAGGGATCTTGGCATTGCCGGAAGGGCTGATCGTCAAGTCCGTCCAGGCGCGAATCCTGCAAAAAGGTCAAATACGAGCGCAGCAGTCGGCAAATCTGTGAAGGAGTTTTCATCATGTTTGGGCACAAGACGAGGAACACCATAGAAAGCCTGATTGGTATCTCGACCAGGATTGAAGGAAGCATTCATTTCAAGGGTGGCCTGCGGATTGACGGGCATGTCAAAGGTAGCGTCATAGCCGACCCGTCCGAGCCAAGCATGCTGGTGGTTTCGGAGCACGCCAGCATCGTCGGCGAGGTACGTGTCGCGCATCTGGTGGTCAATGGAGAGATCAACGGCCCCGTGCACTCGTCCGAGCTCCTTGAATTGCAGCCCAAAGCCCGCATAACTGGTGATGTGTACTACAAAGCTCTGGAGATGCACGGCGGTGCACTCGTTGCGGGAAAGCTTTCCCATGACCAGTCCGGTGAGCAAGTATTGAAGCTCGCGCCTCCTAAGCTTGCAGCTTCCAACGTCTAGCCGTGGATAGTCCTATAATGTAGTTTTGCTCGATGAGCAGGAGATGTCTGAATGAATGCCATTACCGAAATGCCTGCGCCGATCGTCTTCACCGACAGCGCTGCCAGTAAAGTGGCTCAGTTGATTGAAGAAGAGGGTAACGCCGACCTGAAATTGCGCGTCTTTGTGCAAGGTGGCGGCTGCTCTGGGTTTCAATACGGGTTCACCTTCGACGAAATCGTCAATGAAGACGACACCACCATGACCAAGAACGGCGTCCACTTGTTGATCGATTCGATGAGCTACCAGTATCTGGTAGGCGCGGAAATCGACTACAAGGATGACCTGGAAGGCGCGCAATTCGTGATCAAGAATCCGAATGCCACTACCACCTGCGGCTGCGGCTCTTCGTTCTCG
>JAQGMR010000018.1 GCA_028292265.1 Herminiimonas sp. | reverse complement strand
CGGCACGCCGGATGACGATGAACTGTGGCTTGTCCGAACGCGAAAGTCGGGAATCGGCGTTCTGCAGCGCTATGAGCGCGCCGCGCACATTGCCCGCCAGTTGCAGTTGCTGGCTGGCGGTCGACAGGACTTGCTCGATTTCGGCCAGGGCCCAGTCGTCGCGATTCTTGGAGAGATCCTGATAAAGCTGTTCGAGCGCCAATTGCTGCGTCTGGCCTTCCACCTGCTTACCTTCAAGCACCGCCACCTTGGCTTGCAACTCTTTCACGCTTTCTTGCAGCGACTTGACGATGATTCGGGTTTCGCTGTTGGAGCTATCGCCGGACTGCAATCGCTGCGCGACCTCGCGTCGTACATCGCCGGTTTCCGATCGGACGAACCACCACAACGCGACCAGGCCGATTGCGAGCAAAGCCAGTGCCGCAATCAGCACGCCGCCGGGCGCAGGCCGGCTCGACCCCGGGCGACTGGGAGCCGTAAAACCGTTTTCGTTCGCCGGATTGGTGGCGTCGGACGTGCGGGAAGGCGAAGGATTGGAATTCGTGTCGTTCATCGGAGAGATTGTAGCGCGGCAAGCAGTCCGTCGTCGCCGGATTGGGTGAGAACAACACGGGAAATGCCGAGCTGACGCGCGCTTTCCACAATGCGCCGATGCGGCACGAAGAGGCGTTGTCGCTGCATCGCCATGACACCGGCTTCGCCGTCGGCCTCCCGCACCCATTCCAGCAGGATCCGCAGCGCTTCGGAGCTGGTAACGACCCAGTCGGCACGTTGCCCCATTAGTTGGCGCAGCGTGGTCGCACGTGCGGAATCCCAGTGCGGCGCCATGCGCCGGTACGCCGCAACCTGGTCGACTTCAATGCCCGCGGTACGCAACGCGACGCCGAGCAGTTCCCGACCGGTCTCGCCGCGCAGAACGAGCACGCGCTTGCCCCGAAGCGCGTTCAGGTCGAGCGCTTCCAGCAGCGTCTCGGAATCGGTGCGCTGCGGATTACGAGGGCTAATGATCCGACGATTGTCGTTAGTGAGTCCGTAGCGTGCCAGGGCTGCGCGGCTGCCCTCCCCCATTACCGCCAGCGGGCAGTCCGGCGGGAGGGCCGCTGGCCAGTCGGGCGCTGCGGCGAAGGCGGCGTCGATGGCGTTGGGGCTGATGAAAGCAAGCATTGCATAGCGGTCCAGCGCGGCGAGCGACTGCTGCAGCATCGTGGTGTCGGGTAGCGGAAGGATGTCGAGCAGCGGAAAAACGATTGCCTGCCGGCCGAGCAACTCAACGCGCTGCGCCAGCCCGGTCGCCTGCAAAAGAGGACGCGTAATTACGACTGGCGGCCCAACCGGGTTCTCCTGCGACGCGGACACCGGGTCAGGCATCTTGCTTGCACGCCGCAATGATGGCGTCAGCGTTTTGCGCGCGCAGCATCTCTGCGATTTGCTGTCCCAGCAGCTCTGACGAACTGGATGGCCCGGCGGCTTCGGCGCTGGCGATCTGCTTGCCGTCAGGCGTGGCGACCATGGCGCGCATGCGCATGCCCGCTTCTTCAATAGTGGCGTAGGCTGCGAGCGGAATCTGGCAACTGCCGCCGAAGGCGCGCGACACTGTGCGCTCTGCACTAACGGCCAGCGCCGAAGGGGCATGATTGAGGGGTGCGAGCAGCGCGCGCAGTTCGCTGCGTCCTGAAAGAATTTCGATTGCCATCGCACCTTGCCCGGGCGCCGGCAAGCTTTGCGACGGGTCCAGGAAAGAGCGGATTCGCTGCGGTAATCCCAGGCGCTTAAGGCCGGCAGCGGCGAGAATAATGGCTGCATACTCACCGCGGTCGAGCTTTGCCAGCCGGGTGTCGAGGTTGCCACGAAGCGGCTTGATGACGAGGCGGGGAAAGCGGGCCGCAATCAGCGCCTGGCGGCGCAGGCTGCTAGTGCCGACCACGGCGCCGTCTGGCAACTGCTCCAGGCCGGCGTAGTCATTGGAAACGAAGGCATCACGCGCATCTTCACGCTCCAGCACGGCGGCCAGTTCAAAGCCGGGAGGCATGTCCATCGGCACGTCTTTCAGCGAGTGCACCGCAAGGTCGGCCCGCCCTTCGGCCATGGCGACTTCCAGTTCCTTAACGAAAAGGCCTTTGCCCCCCACGCTCGACAGGGTGCGGTCCAGTATCTGGTCGCCGCGCGTGGTCATGCCAAGAATCTCGACTGTGCTGTCTGGATATAATTCCATGAGCCTTGCGCGAACATGCTCCGCCTGCCACAAAGCCAGACGACTTTCGCGGGACGCGATGACCAATTTTCCAGAATACGGGACTTTCAAGAGGGACTCTTTTCGAAGGAAACAGGTGGTGGCCAGCGCATCGCTGGCGCGCGAATTTTATCATGGGGCATCGCACGCTTTCATGCGGTTTGTAGTGCAGTCCGTGGCACCCTTTTACCACGCCCTTTTTCTGGCCTTTTCTGTACCGTTTTTCGTGCCCTCTGCTCTGCCCCTCTGCCCTGCCCTCTGCCTTGGCCTTTGCTCTACACTTTGTTCTGCACTTCGTTCTGCCCTTCTTCCTGCAGTTTGCGGGGCCTGCAAGCGGACCGCGCCTTTCGCTTGCAAAATGACTCATCGTGCAATACCGCTTGCAGGTTGCCAACTTAAAATCCGCGATCTGCGCCGTGCCGCCTAGACAATGCCGACTTCGAAAGCCAAGCCATGACCACCAGCCCGCCTCCAAACCACAGCCTGACGAAATCCGAGCCGCAAGCCAATGAAAAGGACGAGCCGCTGCGAGAAGACATACGCCTGCTCGGGCGACTTCTGGGCGATGTGCTGCGAGCGCAGGAGGGCGAAGCGGTTTATGACGTGGTGGAAACCATTCGCCAGACCGCGGTTCGGTTCCGGCGCGAATCAGACACCGCTGCGGGGGCAGCGCTGGATGAACTGCTCGGACGGCTGACCCGCGAGGAAACGATTTCGGTGGTGCGGGCGTTTTCGTATTTTTCGCACCTTGCCAATATTGCAGAAGACCAGCATCACAACCGGCGAACCCGCTCGCACGCCCTGCTTGGGTCGGTGCCGAGGCAGGGCAGCATCGCCTTCGCTCTACTGCGCCTGAAGGCGGCCGGCATCTCGACGGGCACACTGCAATCCTTCTTCAAGACCGCCTTGATTGCGCCGGTCCTGACCGCCCACCCGACCGAGGTGCAGCGCAAGAGCATTCTGGACGCCGAGCGCGCCATCGCTGTGCTTCTGGCCGAACGGGACTTGCCTCTAACGCCGCGAGAACGGGCACACAATGAAGAACTGCTTCTGGCGCAAATAGCAACCCTATGGCAGACCCGCATGCTGCGCTCGTCGAAACTCACCGTCGCCGATGAGATCGAGAACGCGCTGTCGTACTACCGTATTACCTTTCTCTCCGAGTTACCGGGACTTTACGACGATATCGCGCATGAAATGGCCGGACTGGACGATTCGGCATCTTCTACCGTGTCCGCCCTGCCGCCGTTTCTTCAGATGGGAAGCTGGATCGGCGGCGACCGCGACGGCAACCCCAACGTGAACGCCGCCACGATGCAGCACGCGCTCACGCGCCAGTCCACCACCATTCTTGAGTTTTACCTGGACCAGGTGCATGCGCTCGGCGCCGAGCTATCGGTGTCCACGATGCTGGTCGGCGTTACGCCCGAACTGGAGGCACTGGCGGAAGCCTCACCAGACAAGTCGCTGCACCGGATCGACGAGCCCTACCGTCGCGCCCTGATTGGCGTGTACGCACGACTTGCCGCGACGGCGCGCGAACTTGGCGCTGGAGACATCCTGCGCAAGGAAGTCGGTTCGGCTGCGCCGTATCTCGACGCGCAGGGATTTCGCAACGACCTTCAGGTTGTGGTCGATTCACTAACCTCTCACCATGGCGCGCCACTGATCAAGCCGCGGCTGGCGTTGCTGCGCCGCGCCGCCGACATCTTTGGGTTCCACCTTGCCACGCTCGACCTGCGACAAAGCTCCGACGTACACGAGCGGGTGCTGGGCGAACTATTTCGCTGCGCTGGGGTTGATCAGGACTACGCCGCGCGAACCGAGGCGGAGAAAGTCGCGCTGCTGCAAAGCGAGCTCGCCCGCCCGCGTCTGCTGCATTCGCCATGGATCGACTATTCGGAGGAGACAAATTCGGAGCTCGGGGTGTTCCACGCGGCGCGTGAAATCCGCAAGCGCTACGGTGAACGCGCCATACGCAACTACATCATTTCGCATACAGAAACCGTGTCGGACTTGCTTGAAGTACTGCTTCTGCAGAAGGAAACCGGGCTGCTCCGCGGCCAGTGGGATAAGCCGGAGGCGGGCAGCGGCACGCCGGCCCTGCGCTCCGAGTTAATGGTGATCCCGTTGTTCGAGACCATACCGGACTTGCGGCGGGCCGCCCCCATCATGGAAGAGCTGATCGCTTTGCCAGCGATACGCGCCATGATCCACGCACGTGGCGACCTGCAGGAAGTCATGCTGGGTTATTCCGACTCGAACAAGGATGGTGGCTTCCTCACTTCTAATTGGGAGCTGTACCGGGCTGAAACGGAGCTGGTACAGGTCTTTGACCGTGCTGGCGTGCGACTGCGCCTGTTCCACGGACGCGGCGGCACGGTGGGCCGTGGCGGCGGGCCGAGCCATGAAGCGATCCTGGCGCAACCCGCGGGCACGGTGAACGGGCAAATCCGCCTGACCGAACAGGGCGAGACCATCGCCTCTAAATTTTCCAATCCCGAGATCGGACGTCGCAACCTCGAGTTGCTGGTTGCAGCCACTGTAGAGGCAAGCCTGATGCCGGCTTCCGCGGACGGTGAAGAGGTGCAGCGGCTGCGCGAGTTCGAAGCCGTCATGGAAAAGCTTTCGGCCCGGGCTTACGCGGCCTACCGAAATCTGGTGTACGAAACGCCTGGCTTCACCGACTATTTTTTCGCAGCCACACCCATCGCCGAAATCGCGGAACTGAATATCGGATCGCGCCCCGCATCGCGCAAGGCGAGTCGCCGCATTGAAGACTTGCGGGCAATCCCCTGGGGCTTTTCATGGGGCCAATGTCGGCTGCTCTTGCCCGGCTGGTATGGCTTCGGCAGTGCGGTGGGAGAGTGGCTGGAAGAACCGGCCGCTGCCAGCACCAATGCCACTGGCGATCAGCGCCACCAGCGCCTTGGCACCCTGCAGGCGATGCTGCGCGAATGGCCTTTCTTCGCGACCCTGCTCTCCAACATGGACATGGTGCTATCCAAGACCGACCTGGCGGTTGCCTCGCGTTTCGCCGGCCTGGTGGAAGACGAAGCGCTGCGCGTGACCATCTTCCGTCGCATCGTTGGTGAGCACTCTCGGACGATTGCATGCCTTGAACTTATTACGGGTTCGGAAGAAAGGCTGGCGGGTAATCCGCTGCTGGCGCGCTCGATCAAGAACCGGTTCGCCTATCTCGATCCGCTCAATCACTTGCAGGTTGAACTGATCCGGCGCAACCGCGCCACGGCCGCAGCGTCCGAGCCGGTGGATGAACGCGTGCATCGCGGCATTCACCTCTCCATCAACGGGGTGGCGGCCGGGTTGCGCAATACCGGCTGAACCGCCATCTGCGTCGCTTATACCGGCACCTGGCTCGGTCGGCCCGCCTGCTGGTAAACCGAGGCGAGTCATGCCTGGCGCTTGATAAGTTCCTTGAGCGTGCCCCATTGGCGGCGCGATACCGGCAGCCGTTCGTCCAGCCCGTGCAGAATGACCTGCCACGCTTCGCCTGCTCTCTCCGATTCGCCGGCACCGCTTTCGCCGGCCAGGCCGGGGCTGCGCTCGACGCCCAGGATGGCCGCGCGCGCCACCAGCGCATTGCGGTGGACCCGGACGAACACGTCGCCGAACTCCTCCTCAACCGCCTGCAAAGATTCCTCGATCAGGTACTCAGCGGACGCGGTGCGCAGCGTCAGGTATTTCAGCTCCGCCTTGAGGTAGAGAACGTCGGTCACCGGAACTAGCAGGAACCGGCCGCGTTCCTGCACAGGGAAATTCTTCCGGCGCTCGCTCGGCACTGGGGCTGAGGCCGGTTCCGCGACAGCCGGTCGCCGCAGGCTGGACGCGCGCTGAATAGCTTCGGCCAGGCGCGCGGCCCGCACCGGCTTCAGCAGGTAATCCAGCGCCTGCACTTCAAACGCCTTCAGGGCGAACTCCTCATGGGCGCTGATGAAGATCACCGCCACGGCCGGTCTCGCCGTGCGCAACTGCGCGGCGAATTCAAGCCCGTTCATTCCGGGCATGTGGACATCCAGCAGAACGATATCCGGCGCCAGTGTAAGCACTGCTTCCATTGCGGATGCGCCATCGGCCGCTTCGCCCAGCTGCTCGTGCGGGCACTCGGCCGCAATGTCGGCGAGCAGCATGCGCAACCGCTCCCGGGCCGGCGCTTCGTCGTCAACGACCAGGATCCGCGGCGCCATCATGCGGCCTTGCGGTAAGGGATGTGGAGCCGTACTTCAAACATGCCGTTGGCTACCCTCGTGTTCAATTGCGCCTCGACGTCGTACAGCAAGAGCAGCCGTTCGCGAATGTTATCGAGCGCCATGTGGTTACCGCCGTTCCAGACGCCCCCGGTTGCAAGCGCATCGGGCCGAACAGCGTTGGTGACGACGATGTCGATCCGGTCCAGCGTACGGCCGAGCCGGATGCGGATCGGCGTGGCGTCGGCGCGTGGCTCGACGCCGTGGTGCACCGCGTTTTCCAGCAACGGCTGCAGCAGGAGCGATGGAATCCGTGCGCTACGCAGAGTCTTATCGTCAATACCGGCAAGGTCCCAGTCAACCAGCAGCCGAGCGCCGAGGCGGATCTGCTCGATGGCGAGATACTTGCGGCACAGCGCCAGCTCTTCCTGCAGGCTGCTCATGGCGCCAGCATCGCGGATGAGTACGCGGAACAGGTCGGCCAGGTCTTCGAGGGCAGTTTCCGCGGCGCGCGGCTGGGAGCGGATCAGCGAGAGGACGGCATTGAGACTGTTGAAGAGGAAGTGCGGCTGGATTCGAGCCTGCAAGGCTTGCAGCCGGGCTTCGGCCAGCGCAGGAGAGAATGCGCGTGTGCGCAGCTCGAAATAGTGCTGGAGCAGGATACCGAAGAAGGCCGCAGACAAGACAGCCGGTACCATGCTCGTGCTGCCAAAACGCTCGCCGAAAAGGTCGAGTGAGGACAGGAAGCGCACCAGCAGCGCAGTGACGGCCGCCGGCGCCAGCGCACAGCCGGCACGCTGAACCCACGGCGCAGCGGTCTTTATCGCCCTGCGCAAAGCACACAGCGCCAGCAGCGAACACAGCACCGCAAGCTCAAGCAGCAGGGAGAGTTCGACGAAATCCGCGAGGCCACCGCGCAGGCTGGATTGCCGTGCAAGGCAGGCAAGCAGTACGCTGACGTTGGCGATCAACACCGAGCGGAAGATGACGCCGATGTTGCAGCAATCAGGTATCACGACCTCGACGGTCGGATAATCGGGCAGGGATGGCGTTGCAAGGTTTGACACTGTGTGAATGCGCATCCGACTAGGGCTGCCGAGTCTTGTTCTTGCCGCTCGATTGCCAATACCCGAATGTCTCTTCATGAATGTCGATATCGAGATCTGCAACACGCGCCGTGAGATGAACTTGAGCGTCGCCCACCGCCTTGTTGTATATGCTGGGTCCAATCTCTTTCAAGATGAAATCAAGCAGGCCCATCGCGGCGATATTGCCAATTTTTTCTTCCATATTTTCACGGAAATAGCGCTCTATGGAATCCATTGCCTGCTTGCGATCTTCTTTGGAGAGTTCAATAGCCATGCATTCCTTTCGCTGAACGAAGCCAGATGCCGGTCGCGGGCGTCGGAACAAACCCGTCGAATCCCGTTGCGCCGAAAAAGAACCGGCAAGCCGGTCTGCTGCCTGTCTTATAATCTGCAAATTCACCGGAACACGATTATGACAGCACAACTCTCTAAAAAAAGCGAGGCTTGGTCGGCGCGATTCGCCGAGCCTGTCTCAGATCTGGTCAAGCGTTATACCGCCTCGGTGTTTTTCGACAAGCGCCTGGCCGAGGTTGACATCCAGGGCTCGCTTGCCCATGCAGAGATGCTGGCGCATCAGGGCATCATCAAGCCAGAAGACCTGGCGGACATTGAGCGCGGCATGGGGCAGATCCAATTGGAGATCACCGCCGGCAAATTCGAATGGCTGCTCGACCTGGAAGATGTCCACCTTAATATTGAACGGCGTCTGACCGAACTCGTTGGCGATGCCGGAAAGCGTTTGCACACAGGACGCTCGCGCAACGACCAGGTTGCAACCGACATCCGACTTTATCTGCGCGGCGCCATCGACGGCATCGTCATTCTGCTTCGAGATTTGCGCGCCGCCCTCATCAACCTGGCTGAGCAGCATGCCGATACCATCCTGCCTGGATTTACCCACATGCAGGTGGCCCAACCGGTGACCTTCGGCCATCACATGCTGGCCTATGTCGAAATGTTTGCGCGCGATGCGGAGCGCATGCAGGATTGCCGCAAGCGCGTGAACCGGCTGCCGCTCGGTGCGGCTGCACTGGCCGGAACCAGCTTCCCGATCGACCGCGAGCGCGTCGCCCGCACACTTGGCTTCGATGAGGTCTGCCGCAATTCCCTGGACGCCGTGTCGGATCGCGACTTCGCCATTGAGTTCTGCGCCGCTTCCGCCCTCATCATGACCCACGTCTCGCGGATGTCGGAAGAGCTGGTGATCTGGATGAGCCCGCGCGTCGGGTTCATCGATATCGCCGACCGCTTTTGTACCGGCTCTTCGATCATGCCGCAAAAGAAAAATCCCGACGTGCCGGAACTGGCGCGCGGCAAAACCGGCCGGGTGAATGGCCACCTTGTGGCGCTGTTGACGCTCATGAAAGGCCAGCCGCTGGCCTACAACAAGGACAACCAGGAAGACAAGGAGCCCCTGTTCGATACCGTGGACACAGTGGTTGATACGCTGCGAATTTTTGGCGACATGGCTGGCGGCATCACCGTCAAGCCGGAGGCAATGCGGGCCGCTGCATTGCAAGGCTATGCCACGGCAACCGATCTGGCGGATTACCTGGTCAAGAAGGGCTTGCCGTTCCGCGACGCCCACGAAGCCGTTGCCCGAGCGGTGCGACTTTGTGTTGATCGCGGCTGCGACCTGTCGGACCTGTCGCTGGAAGAGATGCGGGCATTCTCGCCGCTTGTCCAGGCCGACATTTTCACGGTGCTGACCCTGGAAGGCTCGGTGGCGGCGCGCGACCATATCGGCGGTACGGCGCCAGCGCAAGTACGACGTGCTATCGATGAGGCGCGCAAGCACTTGGGTTGACGGCAAGCGAGGCGCACAATGCAGCGTGTTGAATGGTCAATCCGACACCTGTTCCCGCGCCGAAATACTTTATACTTGACGGGTTTGTCAGTAATGGTCCGCCGGCATCGTCCGAGGTTCAGCGCGACCCTGTGTGCGGATCGCAATTGGATCGGACGGAAGTTGCATTGGCAAAACGAACGGTACATGAACCTCAAATCGGTCCGTGCGGCATGTACCTTGAACCATGTAGCTTGAATCACAGTACCGGTTGGCGCATCGATCTGCGCATCAGTTTATAAACGTGCATGCGACAAAGCCGCAAAGAGCGGCCGCAAGGCGCATGTCAAGCGACTTACCCCAGGAGACAAGAATGAATATCCAAACCGTGTTGAAACCACTTCCCCTGCTCCTGCTTTGCGCCGGACTGGCTTCCGCCGCATCGGCAGCCGACATCAAACTCGGTGCCGCTGAAGCGCTGACAGGGCCAGCGGCAAAATATGGCATCGCCATCAAGAATGGCTTTACGCTGGCCGCCGACGAAATTAATGCCAAGGGCGGCGTGAAGGGCAACAAGATCGCCCTGGTTATTGAAGATGAGCAGGGCAAAAAAGAAGAAGCGATCAACGTCTTCAAGAAGCTGATTTTCCAGGACAAGGTTCTGCTGGTCTTTGGACCGACACTGTCCAATTCCGCGTTCGCTGCCGACCCGATCGCCAACGCCGCCAAGGTTGTTGCATTCGGCACCAGCAACACCGCTGAAGGCATCACCAACATGGGCCCGTTCACCTTCCGCAACTCGGTCATGGAAGCCGACGTGCTGCCAGTCACGACCAAGGCCGCCGTCAAGCACTTCAACCTGAAGAAAGTCGCGGTAATTTATGGCAATGACGACGCCTTCACCAAGAATGGCTATGACGTGTTCAAGGCGACCCTGGAATCGCAAAAAATTCCTGTGACCGACACGGAAACCTATGCCAAGGGCGACGTTGATTTCAAGGCGCAACTGACCAAGATCAAGGCAACCAATCCTGATGCAATCGTCTGCTCCTGTCTCGCCGAAGAAGCGGCAAACATCATTCTGCAAACCCGTTCGCTGGGCATGAAGCAGCCCTTCATCGGCGGTAACGGCCTGAACTCGCCGAAGCTGTTTGATATCGCCAAGGACGCTGGCGACAACACCGTGATGGGCAGCCCATGGTCCGCGGAAAACACCGCCCCAGCCAACAAGGCGTTCATCGCGGCCTACAAGGCAAAGTTCAACGCCGACCCGGATCAGTTCGCGGCCCAGGCCTATGACGCGATGCATATCGTGGCTGAAGCGCTGAAAAACGTAACCATCTCCGGCAACCTTGAGAAAGACCGCCTGGCGATTCGCGACGCCCTGCCTAAAGTAAGCTTTGACGGCGCCACCGGCAAGTTCGCATTCCGTCGCGCGCCTGCCAAGGATGGCAAGGAAGCTGGATACGATGCGCAGCAGGACGCGACGGTGAATATCGCCAAGGGTGGCAAGTTCGTCGTGCTGAAGTAAGTAGCGGAAATATCAAGAAAGCTGCAAGTGGCGCTTTCAGCAATTTGGAAGCGCCACAAGCAGCATGAGGCGACAAGCGCCAGCATCAACGAATTCGCAACATCGTTTTCCCGATCGGTAGCAGCAAGCTTCCGGTCCTACCGATCACTCAGCAGGCGCCATGCTTGAACAACAATTCATTAATGCCCTCACGCTTGGCAGCGTCTACGCGCTGTTCGCGCTGGGTTTCACGCTGATTTTCGGTGTTCTTGGTGTCATCAATCTTTCGCACGGCGCCCTCTTCATGCTGGGCAGTTATGCTGCCCTGCTCCTGGTAGACAAGTTCGCGGTGCCGCTGTGGCTCGCCATGCTGGCAGCAATGCTTATCACTGGCTGCATCGCCCTTGTCATCGACTACCTGGTACTGAAACCACTCCGTGCACGCAATGCGCCGCACCTGACTCCCATGATCGCGACCATCGGCGTGGCAATCATGCTGACCAGCCTGGCGCAGGGCCTGTTCGGCGCGGAGAACAAGCGCTTCCCGATCGGGACGATTCCAGACCAGAGCCTTAACTGGGGCCATCTGCACATTACCGCCCTGCAGATCGATATCGTTGTCATTTCTTTCGTTCTCATGATCGTGCTGCTGACAGTCATGCGGCGCACCCAGCTTGGCCGCGCACTGCGCGCGATCGCCGAATCGCCGCGCGCCGCTTACCTGTTGGGCATTAATGTCGAGGGCCTGTTCTACCTCACCTCGTTCGCCGCCGGCGCGCTCGGTGGCGCGGCGGGCGTCCTGGTTGGACTCTCGTTTAATGCCATTTCGCCTTTCATGGGGCAGCCCATGCTGCACAAGGGCATTGCGGTCATCATCCTTGGCGGCATGGGCGACATCCGCGGCGCCCTGATCGGCGGCCTGTTCCTCGGCTTTGCCGAAGTCATGAGCGTTGCCTATATTTCCAGCGACCTGCGCGACGCGGTTGCCTTCGGATTGCTGTTTTTGATTTTGCTGGTGCGGCCTTCAGGCATGTTCGGCAAGATCCTCGAAAGAAAGGCCTGAGTCATGCTTGAGTGGTGGGATGGCTTCTGGGCCACATACAGCGCGGTCGTGTTCGGCGTCGGCGTTAATGCGATGCTGGCGCTGTCAATTTACCTGACGTTATCATGCGGCCTGCTTTCGCTCGGCAATGCGGCCTTCATGGGCATTGGCGCCTACGCCGCGTCGCTCATCACGATGCAGACTGGCTGGCCGTTCCCGGTCGCGCTGCTGGCCGCTGGCGTGTTCCCGGCGGTGGTTGCTCTCATCATCGGCATTCCGACCCTGCGCCTGTCGGGGGTCTACCTCGCCATGGCCACACTCGGGTTCGGCGAAGTCGTGCGCGTCATTATCCTCAACATGGATATCACGGGCGGCCCGATGGGCTTGAATGGCATTCCACAAAAGACCGAGTTCTGGCACATCTTGCTGCTGCTGGGAGCGACCTTGTTCCTGCTGGGGCGGATACGCCGCTCCCGCATTGGACGCGCCTTCGAATCGATCAAGGAAGATGAAATAGCGGCGCGACTGATGGGCATCGACGTGTCCGGCTACAAGCTGCTGGCGTTCACGCTTGGCGCCGCGATTGCTGGCGTCGCAGGCGGGCTTAATGCCCACTACACCTTCACCATCGGGCCCGGCAACTATGCGTTTGAAAACGCGGTCGACATCCTTACCATGGCCGTATTTGGTGGGACCAGCAGCCTGATCGGCCCCACGCTCGGCGCCACCATCCTTACGCTGATGCCGGAAGTGCTGCGCCAGTTCAAGGATTTCCGTCTGGCGGCCAACGGGCTGATCCTGGTGCTCGTAATCCTCTACCTGCCTAAAGGCATTTGGGACCCGCGCCGGATTCGCGGCTTCTGGGCGCGACGTAAAGCGCAGGGAGCAAACTGATGCTCGAATTCAGTCAGATCAGCAAAAACTTCGGCGGCCTCAAAGTGCTGCAGGATGTGAACTTTACGGTGCCGGACGGCGGCATCTTCGGCCTGATCGGTCCGAACGGTGCCGGCAAAACCACGGTATTCAACCTCGTCACCGGACTGCTGCGCGCCACAAGCGGAAGCATCAAATTCAATGGCCGGGACATCGGCAACGTGGCGCCGCACCGCATCACCGGCATTGGCATTGCGCGCACTTTCCAGAACATTCGCGTGTTCAAGGAAATGTCCTTGCTGGATAACGTCGTGGTCGGCATGCACGACCATCTCGGCTACAGCTTCGCCAGCATGCTGTTCAACCTTGCGTCGTTCCGGGAGCGGGAAGCCAAGGCGCGCGAGCGCGCGCTGGAACTGCTGTCGTGGGTGAGGCTGGATCACAAGGCCCACATGTTGGCGGACAGTCTTTCTTACGGCGAGCAGCGCAAACTGGAATTGGCGCGCGCGCTTGCGACGGAGCCAAAACTGTTGCTGCTGGACGAACCGGTAGCTGGCATGAACTCTTCCGAAAAAACCGAGCTGATGGGCGAGATCGTCAACATTCAGAAGCGCGGTTACAGCGTCTTCATGATCGAGCACGACATGCGTTTCGTAATGGGGCTGTGCGAACGGATTGCGGTGCTCAATTTCGGCAAGATCATCGCGGAAGGAACGCCTGACCAGATCAAGAACAATCCCGAGGTGATCGAAGCCTATCTGGGCCAGGAAGAACCGGCATGACACAGATCCTCGAAGTCAAGGATCTCGCGGTCTCTTACGGCCATATCGAGGCGGTCAAGGGCATCGACCTGACGCTCAACGAAGGAGAGATTACCGCGCTGGTGGGCGCCAACGGCGCCGGCAAGAGCACCTCCCTGCTGGCGATTTCCGGATTGGTTAAACCGACGCGTGGGACCATCCTGTTCGATGGCAAGGACCTCGCGAAGCTTCCGCCGCACAAGATCGTGAGTAGCGGCGTGGTGCAGGTGGCGGAGGGGCGCGCCATCCTGACCACCATGACGGTCGCCGAAAATCTTGATCTCGGCAGCTATGCCCGGCGCGACAAAACCGGCATCGCACAGGACCTGGAATGGGTTTTTTCCCTGTTCCCGGTGCTGAAAAATCGCGCGACCGGTATAGCGGGCAATCTGTCGGGCGGCGAGCAGCAGATGCTGGCAATTGCGCGCGCTCTGATGGCGAAGCCGCGCATACTGCTGCTCGATGAACCGTCGATGGGCCTTGCGCCACTCATCGTGCAGGACATCTTCCGCACCCTGCAGGAAATCAACCGAACCGGCCTGACGGTCCTGCTGGTAGAGCAAAACGTGCGGCAAGCATTGCGCATTGCGCAGCGTGGTTATGTGCTGGAAACCGGCAAGATCGTGCTGGCCGATACCGGCGCCGCGCTGCTGCATAGTCCGCGCGTGATTGAAGCCTATCTCGGCGGTTAGCCATAACGATTGCACCCGCTAGCGGCTGCCACGGTGGGATTTTAGAGCACTGCACCGTGGGTAGTCTCGGTCTGCTCCTGTCGAATTACTCAAGTGCAGATTCTTGAGGGATGCACTGGCTAAAGCGACCGGCCAAAGCGTCCGGCGTCGATCCAGTCCTGCGTTTCCTTCATGCCCAACCGGTAGCGAGCACAGTTGAAAGCTGCAAGCACGGATAGTTCCTCGGCCAGCATTTTCTGGAACTTGCTGGCGTCTTCGTCCGGCAATCCTAGAACGACCAGGGCTTCTGTCACTGGCTGACGCCCTCGAACCACCATGCATACGGCCTCGTTGAGTGCTTCACGGTACTTGATGCGGAAGCGGTCTGGCGAACCCAGGGACTCCGATACAACGTTGTATTTTGTCTGGGATCGGCGATACGTCCATTCAAAAAGGTCTACCGCCATCGAGACATCGCAGGCCTCATAAACGCCCAACATGGCCAGCGCATAATCTTCGCGGTCGACATCGAGGAACGACAATGGTGCCTGGTTATAGAGCATCAAGGGGATATTGGCGGCGACCCTGCTCAATCGCTTGTTCCCGTCCTCGAAAGGCTGGAGATACGCCAGGTTTACCCAAAGGAAGAAGGCGGCCTCCAATGGGTTATTAATGCGTTGTGCCTTCGTGATGATTTGTTCAAACATCTCTTGCAACACTGCCGGTACCTGAACAGGAATGTAGGTGGTACCGCTGATGTTGACTACTTTGTCGCGGATCGCCCCGAGTGATGCGACGTCCGCCAACAGGTCTTGCATCAGCACTGCGTGCAAATTGCGAATGACGCTAAGGCTGAGCCCCTGGACAGGTACGGCGTCCACAAGGAATTCAATGGCAGCTTTGTGATTAAGCAGCATGACTGCATCAGCATCCGAAGCAGCCTCGCCGCTTTTGAATAGCTCTTCTGTGTCAAGGATGGTGTAGCGGTTGCCTTCGAGATGCGATGACGACCATGAAAGGTCGATGAGCAATTGCTCCAGAACCTTCCGAACATAGGTGCCGGCCGGAAGTCGCCCAGGCAGACGACCAAGCCCAACAAGTTCTTCTGCGAGCGTGGGAGGCAGCAGGAAAGTCTCGTTGGGCTTGTAACTGTCAACGAATTCGCGGCGATACCCGACAGGTGTGCGAGCGCCAAGCGGCTGCGTCACTTTTTGCCGCGATTTCAAGCTTTCAACACGCCACTCCGGGTGAATACTGACTAGCGTTTGTTTTGACGAGGACGGCGCTGTAATCTCTTCCGCCGCGACGGCAGCATCCGAAGCCCGGAGCCGATAACGCGTAGCACGCGCCTTGCCAACGACCTCAATCTTGCCATCTGATATCAGCTTGGACAACGCTCGCTTCACCGACGGCAAGCTCAAGCCGGTAGCGGCAGCCAACTCGGAAGACGAGACTAATGGCTGCGAAACACCGGGGAGGGTGAAGGCTTCTGTTAATACCTGAGTGCTTAGGCGGTCGTGGTTTGGCATAAATCGGCTCAACGGATTGAGCCGATTCTGCCTATTTTTCACAGAATCAGCAAGTATCGGCTCAAATTCCGAAGTATCGGCTCAAATTGCGGGGTATCGGCTCACCACCACAATTATCGGCTCAGTCATTGAGCCGATAATGTTCGAACACGATGCGCCTCGTAAATCACCCGCCGGCGACAGTCATGCTTCCAATCAGAATGGAGCCGGTTTGCTTGGTGCCACGGACCAGCGTATCGGCCCCGATCGCGACGATTTGCTCGAACATCTGCTTCATGTTGCCGGCAATCGTGATTTCCTCAACGGGGTACTGAATGACACCGTTCTCTACCCAGAATCCGGAAGCGCCGCGGGAATAGTCGCCGGTCACATAGTTGACGCCCTGCCCCATCAATTCCGTCACCAGCAAACCGGTGTCCAGCTTCCGCAGCATGGCTTCGAAATCGTCGCCGGGGCGCGTCTCGCTGGAGGTCAGCGACAAGTTATGCGATCCGCCCGCATTGCCGGTCGTTTTCATGCCCAGTTTGCGGGCCGAATAGGTTGAAAGAAAGTAGCCCTGGACCACACCATTTTCAACCACGCTTCGCTTCTGCGTGCGAACGCCCTCTTCATCAAATGGTGACGATCCAACCGCGCCGGGTACATGCGGGTCTTCGAGAACCTGGATATGGGAAGGAAACACCTGCTTGCCCAGCGAATCAAGCAGAAAGCTTGACTTGCGGTACAGCGCTCCCCCCGAGACAGCTTGCACGAAGGCGCCGAGAAGGCCAGCGGCAAGCGGGGCTTCGAACAGGACAGGACACCTGCGGGTGTCAAGTTTGCGGGCATTCAGCCTTGCCAATGCGCGCTGCGCGGCGTAGCGGCCGACGTCTTCTGGCTTGGCCAGCTGGCGTGGATCGCGCATGGACGAATACCAGTCGTCGCGCTGCATGTTATTGCCCTTTCCGGCAATCGGCGCAACGGAAATGGTGTGTCGCGAGTAGGGATAACCGGCGATAAAATCACGTGAATTGGCGGCGACAAACTGCGACTGCTGCGCGTACACACTAGCCCCTTCGCTATTGGTAATGCGCTTGTCAACGGCGAAAGCGGCGGCCTCACCGCGCTGCGCCAGTTCGACAGCCTCTTCGGCGCTGATGGTCCATGGATAACAAAGCTCCAGGTCGCGCGGCGCGCGTTCCAGCATGTCGGCATCTGGCAAGCCCGCGCAGTCGTCTTCCGCCGTGAAGCGCGCGATGTTGTAAGCGGCCTCGACCGTGTCGCGCAGCGCCTTGGCGGAGAAATCAGAACTGCTGGCGTTACCGCGCCGGACCTTGCCTTCGTCGCCGATATAGACGGTGACGCCCATACCCTTGTCCTTGTTTTGCTCAATCGTCTCGATCTGTCCCTTGCGTACCGACACCGACAACCCATTACCTTCGCTGATCTCAACTGCCGCATTGCTTGCGCCCGTTTCTTTGGCGAAACGCAGGACATCCCGCGCGATCTGTTTCAGGTCATCCTGGCTATAGGTAAATGCGGATTCATTCATGGGCGCTCGCTTCTCGCTTTCGTCTTCGGTGGAGTAAAACAGTTATGATAGCAGTCGTTTACAAGTCGCCTCTTTACCACACACCATGCCCAACGCAAATCGTGGCTCGGTCGGTTTCCAGTCCAGTGAGTTTGAACAGGAATACAGCCGGCCTTCCAAGTCGCAGCTAAAACGCGAATCCACTGCACTGCAGAAACTCGGTCAGGAACTGATCGACGAAGCACGCGACCGCGTCAAGCGCGTTCCCATGCCGGAGGACGTACGGGATGCGATCCTCGAATGCCAGTTGATCAAGGACCATGAAGGACGCCGTCGTCAATTGCAGTACGTCGGCAAGATGATGCGCTCCCTGAACGAAGAGGAAGTGGCCCTGATCCAAAAAACTTTGGACAGCTGGAAAGGCGCCTCGAAGGAAGAGACGGCGTCCATGCACGCACTGGAACGCCGCCGTGAAAAGCTTCTCGCTGACGATAGCGCGCTGACGGACCTCAAGGCGCAATACCCGGCAGTCGACGTGCAGCAAATGCGCACCCTGATCCGCAATGCCCGCAAGGAGCAGGCGGAGAGCAAGCCGCCAAAAGCCTATCGTGAAATTTTCCAGATACTGAAGCAGCTTCAGGCACCGGTGTCTCGCGATGTGACCGAAGAGCATGACGAATCTGAGGACGAGTGACAGTAGCGTAAATGACCGCCAAGGGAACCACAGCGTGAGCAACGACAACATGCCGAACAAGTCCGCGGCGAGCGACGCCAGTGGCGCTGCAAAGGCCGACGAAACTGTCACCATTGGCCTCGTTTCCGTCTCAGACCGGGCGTCTTCAGGAACCTATCAGGATCAAGGCATACCCGCGCTGCGTGAATGGCTTGCCAGCGCATTGAGCAGCCCTTTTCGGATCGAGACACGCCTCATACCCGACGAGCGGCAAGCGATCGAAAAAGCTCTGATTGAACTGGTGGATGCGGTGCAGTGCGATCTCGTCATTACGACCGGCGGCACCGGCCCGGCACGGCGTGATGTGACGCCGGACGCCACGCTTGCAGTCGGCACGAAAGAAATGCAGGGGTTTGGCGAGCAGATGCGCCAGATCAGTCTTCGCTTCGTGCCGACCGCCGTGCTATCGCGACAGACCGCCGTCATTCGCGAATGCGAAAGTCACGCCGCGCTGATCCTGAACCTTCCCGGACAGCCGAAGTCAATTCGCGAGACGCTCGAAGGCTTGAAGGATGAATCCGGCAAGCAGGTCGTGGCTGGCATTTTTGCCGCGGTCCCCTACTGTATCGACCTGATCGGCGGACCCTATATCGAAACCAACGACGCGGTGTGCAAGGCCTTTCGGCCAAAGTCCGCGATCCGCGCAAAGAATCCTTGAACTGCTTCCCAACCAATGAACAACCCTAACGACCTGCTAGACGCCATCGAAGTCGAAACCGCGCCCAATCCCACAGTTTCCGTCATCTGGCTGCACGGCCTTGGCGCCGACGGTTCGGACTTTGTGCCGATCGTTAATGAGCTTGATCTTTCTGGCTGCCCCGCCATTCGATTCGTGTTCCCCCACGCGCGGACCATGCCCGTCACCATCAATGGCGGCTATGTAATGCGGGCCTGGTATGACATTCTCGGTACGGACCTGGCCAAGCGTGAAGATGAAGCGGGCTTGCGCAGGTCGCAGGCCGAAGTCGAAAATCTTATCGCTCGTGAAAAGTCACGCGGCGTGGCGGCCCACCGCATTGTGCTGGCCGGCTTCTCACAGGGCTGTGCCATGACCATACAAACCGGCCTGCGCCATCCTGAAAAGCTTGCCGGACTCTTGTGCCTGTCTGGCTATGTACCGATCCACACGACGGTGGAAGCCGAGCGGCACGGCGCCAACCATGAAACTCCCATCTTCATGGCCCATGGACGCGCTGATCCGGTGATACCCATCATCCGCGCCGAGCAATCGCGCGACCTGCTGCAGGGCCTCGGTTACAACGTGGAATGGCACGAGTACAACATGCCGCATTCAGTCTGCCCGCAGGAGTTGGCCGACATCGGCGCCTGGATGCGCAGGATTCTTGCCTGATAAAGCCCTTATCTTGCGAGCGGCAGGGTTGCAAGCCGGTCGAGGATTTGGGTCCGTACCGCGTCTCCCACTTCCATCTCCCGAAGGGCCTTCGGCCAGTGTTCCTTTGCCAGGCTGACGGTCTGCTTGACGGCCGCTCTGGCAATGCGTTCCGAGATGCCGGCGCGCCTTGCGATGGCGGCATAGGCATCAAGGGTTTCTTCTCGCTGCAGCTTGTCTATGGCGACGTTAGTCGCAAAGCCCCTGAAACCGGTCAGTGCGGCCACGCAGACAATGTCGTACGCAGGGGACAGTTCCGGCATGATGCCGTCGGTGAACAACACACTGAAGTTTTTTAAGTGCGCGTCGGAATTTCCGATTAGGGTGTTGACCGCCTGTCGAATGAAGAATTGACGCACGTCTTCGATGCCGCGGCTGCTGAAGCGGTTGAGGACTTGCACCAGTTTCACAAACTGCGCTGCACCCGCGTACTTTTGGCTCGGCATCATCGTAAGGAGTTGGCAGGCATCTTCCATGTGCACCGGGCCACCCGGCCCTCGGTCGAAGCGGTCGACCGCCAGGAAGCGCGTATCCGGGCCGAGTGCATTAACCAACTCCGGGTGGTCGCCGATCTCATGCATCGGCAGCGGGCGGCAATGGGCGACGTTGACCCCGGCCATCGCCGCCAACTGCATGCAGGTGTACTCGTTCAAAACCTGCGAGTCGTCCCCCGCTAACGGCAGCTTTGCGATCAAGTCCGACAAGGTGCCCCTGACCGGTAGGCAAAAGCGCTTGCCATTCCTGGCATGTGACAGTGCAATCTTGTCCTGAACGCCGGACAGGGACGCGGCGCCTTCGGCCGCCTCCTCGGGAACGCAAATCTCGAGGTTGTCGGCGCCACCGGTGACGCCATAAGTGCGTGCAGCCGCAGTCAGCTTGTTCAGATTGGCCGGAATCACCTTGACTGCCCCCGGCAGGTCTTCGCCTGCGGAGGCCAGAACGCCGAAGTCGTCCATGTCGCGCTGATGCTTGCGGGTGGCGGCGAGGCGTCGGCGCAAAGCGCCTTCTGGAAGCAGGCCGGCAAAGAAAGGAGGCAGCTCACCGCGTTCCCGGTAGACCGCAGGGTCAAAACGATTGGCCAGGGTTTCCTGCGTGAGCTTTTCTTCTTTCGGTACCGTCATCGAAAGCGAGATTGTCGGGCGCTGCATGTTCGCCAGATAGGGCTCAGCAGCGACGAAGCGCGTTGCCCTGCCTGCTTCACAAAGCCAGCCGGCATGGTGTCCATGCAGCCAGACTTCGAGGTAGCGCGGGGCCAGCGGCTCATTCATTTGCGTCGCCTCCAAACAGTCGATCGACGGTTGAAGGCACATTGTCTGGCCCGACCGTTTGTCCGGACAGCAGGCGCGCTACTTCTGATTGGAGGTGGCGTGGGACCAGGACCCACTTGGCGTCAAGCGCGTCCGCTACGGCGTCAAGGGTGCTGGCCTGCGCGTCTTTCTTTCCCCGAAATATATTGCTCAGGTGCGGAGCGGAGATGCCAGTCAGGTGACTGATGTCCTCAAGACTTTTCCCAAGCTCCGTCTTGCGGATTCTAAGTTGCTCGAAAGTGGTCATTATTCTTCCACATAAGACGAAACTGAATATTATACGAAAATATATGGACCACCCACCTCTGCGCGTGCTTTTTTACTCTTCCGTATAAATTTAACGTCAACTTTTATACCATCGTACAAGTCCTTAGGCGGCATTCGCCTAGCCGACCAAAGCCAGTACAAGTCTGCTGAGCCAAACCTGACTTACTTGAAGACCACCGTCTTGTGCCCGTTCAGCAGGATGCGCTGTTCCACAAACCACTTCACCGCGCGTGCCAGCACGACGCATTCCACGTCGCGGCCGATGGCCGTGAGGGTATCCGGTCCCATGGCATGGTCGACCCGCTCAACGCCCTGCTCAATGATGGGACCTTCGTCCAGTTCGCCAGTAACGAAGTGCGCAGTCGCGCCGATCAGTTTGACGCCGCGGTCATGCGCCTGGTAGTACGGCTTGGCGCCCTTGAAGCTCGGCAGGAAGGAATGGTGGATGTTGATGGCGCGCCCCTTCAGCGCCAGGCACATTTCCGGAGACAGTATCTGCATGTAGCGCGCCAGCACCACCAGGTCTACCTGGTTGGTCTCCACGATTTCCAGGATCTTTCCTTCCTGGGTCCGTCTGGCATCCGGCGAAGCACCGCGGGCCAGCGGCAGGTGATGGAACGGTATGTTGTAACTGGCGGCCAATTGGTAGAAGTCGGAATGGTTGGATACGATCGCCGGAATCTCGACCGGCAGCAGGCCACTGCGATATCGGAACAGCAGGTCGTTGAGGCAGTGTCCAATCTTCGAGACCATCAGCATCAGGCGCGGCTTCTTGCGCGCGTCATGCAATTGCCAGTTCATCTGAAGACTCGCTGCGAGCGCAGCAAAATGGTCACGCAACAATGCGTCGGTGATGCCGCCATCTTCAACCGAAAAATGAACCCGCATGAAGAACAACTTCGAATGGGAATCGCCGAATTGTGCTGAATCGATGATGTTGCAACCATGCTCGGTCAAAAGGCCCGAGACCCGGTGCACGATGCCGCGTTGATCGAGGCAAGACAGTGTCAGGATGTATTCGGGAGAATTGCTGATGGAGTTATCGAGTGGTGTCACTATGTCGGTCATGGCGGCAGGCGGCGCGAGCCAGGTCGCTGTATCAAGAAGCCGACCATTGTCGCATGCCTTTTCCCGGCAGTTAGAGCGCGTCGCCACTGCCGTCGGCGGCCGCCGTTTCAAGCGTTGAATCCGGACTCGTCGCCAACGAAAAAAACCGCCACGCACGGCTTGGTGCGTCGGCGGCAGCACCACCCGGCGGAGCCGGACGGCGTAGAGGAGCGTGGTACTTAAACGGCTTTTGCGACCGTCAGGTTTCGTGCGGAAGCGGCGGTAGTGCCGACTTGCACGTCGCCAGACAGTTGGCCGCCTTCTTCGATAACCAGTTTGCCGTAGCGGATCTTGCCCGAGACCTTGCCCGTCGCGTAGATGACCAGCTTCTGGCGTACGGTGATTTCACCATCGAACTCGCCGTGAATTTCAGCGATGTCGATTTCCGCGGAGCCTTTGAAGGCGCCACATTCGGCGATCTGAATCACGCGCGAATCCATCGTTGCTTCGACCCGGCCTTCAACCACAAGCGTGTCACAATCGGTGATCTCAACGCCCTTGAGCTTGATGTTTGGCCCAACGATCAGTTTGCTGCCGACTTCATTGGTGCTGCTGGGCTGTGCGGTCGCGGTCACGGGAGTCACTCCAGAGGTGGAATTGGTATTGTTAGAGGACGTAGCCGAGGACAGCGAGGAGAAACCAGCGGGTTTTTGTGCCGGTGATGTCGGGGTCATCGTGGAGCCGGTGCCGGAACCGGTCGAGCTTAGGGAGGAGTTTGGCGCCGTGTTATCACGTTTGCCAAACAGGGTTTCGGATCGAAGCATGGAATCTCCTGAAAGGGGGTAAGGTTGTTGATTGCCAGCAAGCCGGCTCCCCATTGGTCATTGGCAACAGTGGAAAGTTCCTTGGCGGTTACACTTTTGTAAAAAAGCACGACCGTTCCACGCTGCGCTATAGTCCTCTTTCAAGCGTCGGCCGCCTGCTGTGCGCCGAACAATCACTTAGTTTTCCATCCATTCCTGGAGTACGACATGAACGCAACCGTCATCGCAAACCAGCAATTTCGCCTCGCCGCGCGGCCTGTCGGACTGCCCAAACCCACCGACTGGCGACAAACTTCCGAACCGGTGCAGGAGCCCCGGGACGGTGAAATCCTGGTAAAGGCCCTCTACCTTTCGCTCGATCCCGCGATGCGCGGCTGGATGAACGAGGGCAAATCCTATATCAAGCCAGTTGGCATCGGCGAGGTAATGCGCGCCGGCGGCATTGGAAAGGTTGTGGCATCGAAGTCGCCGTTGTTCGCAGTCGGTGACTACGTAAGCGGGGTGCTCGGCGTTCAGCAGTTCTGGACGGGCGCCGCCAACGATGCATCGGCTGCGCTGGCCAAGATCGACCCGGCAGTTGCGCCGTTGCCCAAATGGTTGAATGCTCTCGGCATGCCCGGGATGACCGCCTATTTCGGCTTGCTTGAAGTCGGCCAGCCCAAGCCAGGCCAAACGGTGGTCGTGTCCGGAGCGGCCGGAGCGGTCGGCCAAACTGTCGGACAAGTGGCCAAACACAAGGGCTGTCGCGTGGTAGGCATCGCAGGCGGGAAGGACAAATGCGACTTTGTGGTCAACGAGCTGGGTTTCGACGCCTGCATTGACTACAAGAGCGGCTCGCTGCGTGAGGAGTTGAAGACCAAATGCCCCCAAGGCGTCGACGTCTATTTCGACAACGTCGGCGGTGAGATTCTCGACACGGTTCTTACCCGTATCAATCTCAAGGCCCGCATCATCATTTGTGGCGCCATCTCCCAGTACAACAACACCACGCCAGTCAAGGGGCCCGCGAACTATCTCTCCCTGTTGGTCAACCGGGCACGCATGGAAGGCATCGTCGTGTTCGACTACGCGGACCGCTACCCCTTGGCCATTGCAGAAATGGCGAAATGGATGCGGGACGGAACGTTCAAGTCGCGTGAAGACATCGTGCAGGGTCTGGAAAAATTCCCCGAGGCGCTGCTGATGCTTTTCGAGGGCAAGAATTTCGGGAAGCTCATCCTTCAGGTGTCGGGGGAGTAATACCTTACGCCGCGTAGGCGTAGACGTAGGCGTAGGAGTATGCGTAGGAGTATGCGTAGGAGTATGCGTAGGCAGCATTTTCGGGCAGCGCTTTTCAGGCAGCGCAACGCGTTGGTTCTTGGAACTTCGTCAATGTTGTGACGTCAGTTCCATGTGACCATCGCGGCATGTTGAGGCCCCTTGAATGAAGTGCGAACATTGCGGCGGAGAAAACGTCGGTTCCGATCTGGTGTGTAATACCTGTGGCACGCATGCAGTGCCACGCCGACGCGCGTCCAACGCGGGCCCGGACGACCTGCGGGAAACATCTGCACGCGCCTTCGCCAAGGCGGAATTCCACACCGTCTCCGGATTGCCGTTGGAAACCGACGTGTTGCCCATGCCGCCAGTGCGGACCGCTTCGGCGGCGACGCCTTTGAGGCCGGCTGAGCCACGGCGCCCACGCCCGTCCGGTATCGAAGCTCCGCCTCCGGGGATGCCCGGCATCCCGCCATCTGCTCCTCCCACGCCTCGGCACAATGGTGAGCAGCAAGGCCCAGCGGAACCGTTTTTCTCGAACGGGGAAACTGCTCTCCCGCCGTGGGCTACGCCTCAAATTGAGGTCGCCGCTCGGGAATCGAGCAACCTGAATCGCGCCATCATAAGTTTGATGGTCGCTGGCGCCGTTGCCTTCGGCTTTTCGATGGAGTGGTGGACTGGTGTTGGAAAACCTTCCGATGCCGCTGGGGTCAGTTCCGCCGCGAAATCCAAATCGGTGGCAAAAGTCGCCAGGTCCAGCGCTCCGGGCGATGCGGCCTCTGGCAGCGAGCAAGCGTCAAGCGCGTCGCTCCTGGAATCCGAGAAGCCGGGCTCTGTTGCGCTGGCTCTACCGATGCTTGAATCAGAAACGCCGCCGCCAGTCGCGGCTGCATATCCAACGGCGAACCAATCGCTCGCGACAACGCCGGCCGAGTCGAATCAAGTGGCCATGGCGGCGCCGGTCGAGCCAACCCAAGGCATCGCGGCAGCGCGAGCCGAGCCTGCGCCATCAAAAGCAGGAACACCGGTCGAGCCACTGCCATTGAAAGCGACGGCACCCGTCATGCCGAATCCACCGCAAGCAGCAGCACCGGTTGAAGCGGCACCGCCTGTGGCGACAGCAGCGCCTTCTGTACGGCCGATCAAGCGGGGTGATGTGCCTGCTCGAGCAGGGGCGGCACCAACCGCAGCAACAGCACAAACGGCACCAGCAGCGCGAGCGCAGGTGCAAACGCTGGACGTTCGTCGCGCACAGCAGCAGGCAGCCCTGAAACAAAAGGGTGTCTACGCAAAACGGGCGAAACGTCGATCGACCGAAGCGACGCAATTGGCAGCTGGCAGTCCGCGCGAAGAGCGCCTCAACGAAATGGACCGGCTACAGCTTCAGGCCTTTTCAGAAACCAGCCGGGACCGAGTTGGGCGCGCACCGCCTCCACCCCGCTTGTCCCCGGAAATGCAGCCACAATCCGCACGCACGCCCGAACGCCCGACGCGCCACGTTGCGCGAAGCGCCTATGCGCAGTGCGAGCGGCTCGGCAGTTTCCTCGAGCGCGAGCAATGCAAGTGGCAGGTTTGTGACGGCAGATGGGGCCAGAACGATTGCCCGTCGTACAAGCGGGCGAGCGTCTACTGAACGAACGATCCGGGAGTTGGCAGAGCGGTCCGCCGAGCCCGCCAGACAGCAAAACGCCGCGAAACTTCGCGGCGTTTTGTTGAAGCCCTAAGAGGCAGAATCGTGAACCCTATTTGCTGCGGCTCTTGTATTCGCCCGTACGGGTGTCAATCTCAATTTTGTCGCCCTGCTCTACGAAGAGCGGCACCGAAACCGCAAAGCCGGTAGCGATCTTGGCGGGCTTGAGAACCTTGCCTGAAGTATCACCCTTGACGGCTGGTTCGGTGTAGATCACCTCGCGCACCACGGTGGTAGGCAGTTCAACTGAAATTGCCTTCTCGTTGTAGAAAACGACTTCACAGGGCATGCCGTCCTGCAGGTAGTTGATGGCATCGCCGAGGTTTTCACCCTCGACTTCATACTGGTTGTAGTCCGTGTCCATGAAGACATAAAGCGGATCTGCAAAATAGGAGTATGTGGTTTCCTTGCGATCGAGTGAAACGACGTCGAACTTGTCGTCGGCGCGATAGACCGATTCGAGGCCTGACTCGGTCAACAGATTCTTCATTTTCATCTTGACGACGGACGAATTGCGACCGGACTTGGTGTACTCGGCCTTCAAGACGACCATAGGCTCGCCGGAAACCATGACGACATTGCCAACGCGGATTTCTTGAGCTGTTTTCATAGCGGGGATAGGTGGACGGAAGGAACGCGCAAGCTGCGCGCCAGAAAAATCAAAGCCTCGTATTTTAACTGATCCCTCCAACTTTGCGGACGAATCGGGCGAGGTTGGCCGCCAGGTCGCCGTTCCGGCGCAATAGCGTCGCCCAGTGTGAAGCTTCCGCTTGCAGATATGGCAAGGCATCCCGGAAGGCGGGCCAGGCTTGCGCGAATTCCCCCACGCCACTCCATGCCAGGAAGAGGTTGTGCAAGGCCTCGCTGACTGGCGGCGACATTCCGGCGCACATGCGCGCAAGGAATGCGCGGAGCTTGACCAGATGCGCCAATTCGTCCTGCGGATAGATTTGCCAGACAAACGGCCGCTCGGCCCACTGGGCTCGGACCGCGGAGTCCTCGCCGCGTACAAAGTTCAGGTCACAGGACCAGAGCAGCCGGTCGTATTCAGACTGATCCAGGAACGGTATAACGCGCAGGGTCAGGCTGCCCCGGGTAACACTCACGCCGGCCGCGGCAGCCTTCCCCAGGAACGCTGACACCGCTTCAGTTGCAACGCCTTCCGGCACCATGCAGAACGAAGGCCGTTCGTCGGCCTCCAGGAGGTGGAGCAGCGTTATAACCGGCGCATCGGGATAGCAGAAGAGCGACACGCGCAGCGCGCCTGGCGCGGGAGAACAACCAAGCGCCTGGAGGAATGCGGTTGCAGCGTTTGTATCGGCGGCAAATGCGGTGCGCGCGCGGGGCAAGTCCACCTCCATCAGCAGACCACCGGTCCGCGGCGTAAAGCCCGGGAAGAAAAAATATTTAATTAACGGCAGTGACGGGTGGACCGACTGCATTGCATGGCAGCCTTCTACCCAGGCTTCAGCGCTTAGATATTCAAGATTGATCCACACCGGCTTTATTGGTCGCGCGGCCATGGCAAGCAGGTATGGCGGCGGCAAGGCGCAGCCAAAGGCTTCAACCACGACATCGCCTACATCGAGCGGGCCGCCGCGTTCAAAATCGCTATTCCAATGCCTGACGTTGACGCCCTCCACCGATTGCCGCGCGAGTTCCGGATTCAAATTTCGGCAAATGCGCGCGAAGCTCGGCAGGTGGTCGACCCACAGCGTGACCTCGAACTCGTGTTCAACCTGCAGCTGGCGAGCAAGGCGCCAGCTGACGCCAATGTCGCCGAAATTGTCGACCACGCGACAGAACAGGTGAATACTGGTTTTTGACGGCATTGAAGATCGGCTGGCGGATGAAAATGCGAATCGCGATATCGACATCGGGGGACATCGTCAAGTATAGGCGGCGGTGCCCTGCACACGTTGCATGCAGAGGCATAGCGCCGTGGTGTCGAGCATTATGCATGAGGCCGCCTGAGAGCTTGATGCCGGCTTGATGGCGTTCTGTAGTAGTTGGAGTAGCGGCCTTCTGATAACGTTGGTCCGCATGTCGAAGGGCCGGTGAACCGGCCTCGAAGCCGCTCCACATGTCTGGTCGCCCCTCGAAACGCATACCGGTCCGGTGCAGATTATCTCGATGTGATTTCTTGGGCCGAGCAAGCCTTGCATTACGCCCTGGCCCACGCTTTCAGTTACGCTGTCAGTTATGCTTTCAATCACGCTCTGAGTTACGCTCTGAGTCACCCTCAAACTCGGCCCTCTCACTTACGTCAACACGCGACACAACAATGCCAAAAAACCTGCGGCTGCTACCCTTCGCCATCGCGTTGCTCCTTGCCGGGTGCGCCTCCACCGAGCACAAATTCAGACCGGACGAAGCCCTGCCTATTGTCTTCATGCCAGGAAACGGAGACAACGCCGCGCTATGGCAAACCACCTTCTGGCGCTTCGAGAGCAATGGCTGGCCGCGCAGCAAACTGCATGCCGTCAATCCGCCCTATCCGCTTGCTCGAAACGACGACAGCAAGCCAGAAACGGGCCGTACGTCGATTGCGGAGGCCACCGCATTCCTGAAGTCTGAAATCGCCACGGTACTCAAGAACACCGGCGCCAGCAAGGTAATCCTGGTCGGCAATTCGCGAGGCGGCTATGCGATCCGCAATTACATACAGAATGATCCGGAGGGCGTACGGACCGTCTCCAAAGCCGTCCTTGGTGGCACACCAAACCACGGCGTATGGGCGATCCCGGGCTACAACGAGGGCAGCGAATTCTCTGGAACCGGGCCGTTCCTGAAGGCGTTGAATGCGCCAAAGGATGCCGCAGGCAGCGAGGTAATTGGACCAGTTGAATGGCTCGTAATTCGCTCCGAGGATAACGACAAGTACGCCAGTCCCGACGGCGTATGGTTCGGAAAGAAAGGCACTCCCACCAACATCAAGGCGGACGGCCCAGCGCTAAAAGGTGCAACCAACGTAGTCATACCACGCATCGACCACCGCGAGACCTCCTATAGCGAGCCGGCGTTTGAGGCAACCTGGCGCTTCATCACCGGCGTTGCGCCGACCAACGCTGGCATCCGCAAAGAATCTCGCATAAACCTTTCCGGCGTGATTAACGGCATGGGACTGAAGCCTGCGGACCCGACTTCCGGCGACTATTCCGACAATCTGCCGCTACCCGGTGCGAAGCTTGATATCTATGCTGTAAGCGGAGTCGACGACGACAGCGCGGGCCGCCGTCTCGGCGACGCAGACTATAGCCAGACCGTCGCCGACGACGGCCGTTGGGGGCCTTTCGCGGCACGTTCCGACACGCCGTACGAGTTCGTGATTTCGGCGCCAGGCTATGCGACGACCCACATCTACCGCAGCCCGCTCCCGCGCTCCAGTGACCTGATCAACATGCGACCGGAACGGATCGCGGCTAGCGACAAAAGCGCCAAGGAGATTGTGGTGCTGACCCGGCCCCGCGGCTATCTTGATGCAGGGCGCGACCGCATGCGGCTTGACGGCAAACTGCCACCCGGCCTGCCTCCAAGCGGCGCAGGCCTCTCGACCAGCAAGCTGCTTTTGAACGAGGACACGCAGCGCGGCATGATTGCCGACTTTAACGGTGAGCGCATTGTCGGCCGGACGTGGCCGGCGGCCGAGGGGCATGTGGTGTATCTGGAGATTACGCAATAGCATGCGTTTTCCAGCGCTTTACGGAGCACGGCACTCGTGTCGAGATTTCGACAGCGATGCCGCGCATTAAGTAACGCGCTATCTGAAATAACGCGACTGGCTCTCAAGAAACGTGTCGTTGCCGCAGAGGGGCGCTTTGAAATTTTTTACGAAGGCCTCGCCTTCGCTCACGCAGTTTGACAGCGGTTCGGGTGCAATCGGCTTAGCCCGAAGTAGGCGTCCGTGCGACGTGTACAGCAGTGCCTCACGCTTTTTATAGGCAAAAAAAGAGGCCGGCTACCTCGTCGCTGTATCGTGACGGTGTAGCCCGGCCTTCTCTTTTACTGCACGTCGATGATATCGCATTGGACACAAAGACCTGCATCATGCTGGCGTCCCCAAGGCCTGACGAATCTAAGACCGGTTTTTCGTGGGAGAGGTCGAAATTGAAGCGTGCTTGAATGCAGGTGTCTCCAGAACTGGGTACACCCCTCTGTGCTTACGCAATCGCGGTATTACGAGGAAGTCGTAAAAACCCTGCGCCGGCTTCCCGCCCCCTGTTCTCGGGAGCGACCGCTCATAAATCTGTGAATCGTGAAACCAACGTCCTGCGACCACGGATAATTTTATCCGGGGCTTGATCGCCCTGACGCCTCTTGCGCCGCTGCTGCCAGCACTCCTAAAGAGATTTGGCACCTAAAAGTCAGTCGCCCAATCCCAGCTGCCGCAGGCGGTTTTTTAAGGCGAGACTACACTTTGCGTACCCAATGAGAGGGCAGCAGATATCAGGCGCTTTATTAATCGTGTTATCCATCGGCGAACTCACACCTTCTTACGCCAGGCAGCCGCCGGTCCTTTTTTGTCTGGTACGCGCTCAATAAGGTCGCGCCCGTGCAGCCTCAAGAACACCAATTTCATGGTGTTCTCCGAAGTTATTCCCGTTAGAGCTCTGGCTATTCGATTGGTAATCTCAGCGTGATTTTGCAAATAATCCATCACCGATTCCTCTGGTGAGGCTAATGGGTCATGCCTGATTTGCACAAGAAATGCATTCTCTGTTTCCTCGATTACCGGTGGTTTTAGCCGCAGTTTCTGCATGGCCTTAAACGCAGTGTTGAGCCCCTCTCCGACATCTTTATTCGGCGGGTCTGGGAACTTGTTTGCAAGGCGCACGAGTATTCCATTCCTTGCAAATTGTTCATTCAAAATGTTCCTGGTGGTCACCTGCCCAGGAAGCAGCCCGGGACTTTCGATTTCAACGCGATTGTCAAAAACGCGAATTAATACATCGGCTGCAACGCTGTAATCCCTATGGAGAATGGCATTGGCAACAATTTCATGCAGCGTTTCGATTGGATATTTCACCGGCTCAAGTCCAGACGCTCCAAGTTTCTGAATTCCCTCAACCATTTCTACCGTTTCTCGAACTGCATTCTTTATTAGAGAAACAACTGGCCCTTCAATCGATTTCGGATTTCCCGCAAGCGTCTCTCTCGTTGCTGCGCCGGTAGTTTTGTATCGGTAGAGTTTTACACCGGAACGCTTGGGCAGGGCCGCTTGCGGCTCCTCCGCGAATAACAATACAGCCGCCACAGTCGGCTTCGTTCCCTTAATCAGGTTTTGTTTTTTCAAAAACGTCTTAGGATCAGCATTCGGGACTATTTGTTTTACAAACTGCTTGAGAACCTCGGATTCCGTGAGGCTGGAAAGATCAACATCAACTGTTTGTCTTTCATAGCTCTCGATTCCCTTTGTGAGCTTGAGCGTTTCGAGCGACTTCCCCGTTACCGGAAGATTCTGGGCGCCCCGCCTTACATAAACCTTCTTGTCATGCGCTCTAGCTATCTGCGCGGTTCTTTGGACGGAGACATGCAGCACCAGGCCGTTAGAGCCAGGAGCACTTAGATACGCATACGAGTACTCAGCACCGAGCGGGAAAAGGGCTTCCAGCGACTGTATATGGCCGTTCGCCGCCTCTTGATCTTTAAAGCCTCTCCAATGTCGAGTCTTAGCTCCGAAAAACACGGTCTCTGCGATCCCAATGTACAAGTCGCCTCCAACCGTATTGGCAAAAGCCGAAACGGCAGCCGAGAGTTTTTTGGGCGCAACCTCAATCGCCTTCAGGTCGGCAAAAGTGCTTTCCTCAAGCGTCAATAAGCGGTCTCGCGCCTCACCAGTGATTTCGGTAACCTTGATGAATTCCATCTCAACACCCGTTGTTTCGACTTAACCGGTGTAAGAATACTATAAAGTAGACAAAAATAGTAATTTACACCGATTAATCTATGATTAACCGGTGTCCTACGCGAGTACATCGATCCTTTCGCAGCCCCCGTCATCGCGCTCTGCCTCACTGCGGCGGTGAGCGTGGGTCTCAAGCTGAGTTGACGCCCTTAGCATTCCTCCCTCCCCTGTCCTAATCTGAAATCCCTCAGCTAGAAATTGGGCCGGCCTTTGTGTCGGGCTTTTTTTCGATCAACGATTTACCGTCGCTCCTTCTTAAAACCGCCAAGCCTTCTGCTCGCCGTACAACGCGATGACCGCACGAGCGATGTTGGGCCGTCCCCGCACTGGCATAAAGTCTTCTTCGATCCTTTCCACTCCGTCAAACAGCGACGGCTGGCGCCGCACGGTCATGCCCGCCCATGTGAGTCGGTTTCCCAGAACGTCGATTGAGATGGCGAGATGCGCACAAATTTTTTCGCGATTGCTTTTGAAGTTTTGAAAAACAAAAAAATAAGCCACCGCCTGAGAGTAGCTTGCCGCAATCATCGTCGCTTCTTCCATGGCCGATTCGTCTCTTAATAAGACAACGAACGGGTCGGCTGACGGATCGGCGCGCAACTTGTTGTTCCAGTCGATCGCGTTGTCGTCGTCGGCGGATTGATCGAGGCGTACCGCCTTGCGAAGATTCCAGTCGCCGCGCTTTACGTTTTTAACGTTCACGGACTTTACGACTAGAAGCGCGTCCTCAGGATCGGAGAAGTCGATTGCCTTGCCCCGGCGCTTGCCGATCTCGTGCGCGATGACGAAGGCATCGCTGTGCAAATCATCCACTGTTACCCCGTATCGGGCGGCTCGAACAATGCGACGAAAACTGTCGCCCATCTTCTTCAAAAACTCTTGGAAACGGTACATGTGGAAACCAATGACACGCGAATTTGCGGCAGAAGTTTGCCTCAGCGTTTGCGAATTTGCAACAGATGCAATCAGCAAGTCATCGGTAACGCCCACTTGCGATACGTTTCGTGCGTGCGGCGAAGGCAACGGAAGCCTAGGGTCAATTTGACACGTAAATGGGGTATTCCATGTCCGTTCCATGTCTTGGGAGTATCGAGAGACGGCTTGCGCAGGGCGCGTTCGCTCGACCGCCCCCTTTTAATTTTGAAATTGCCGGCGTGCCGCTGGACTTCAAGCTCAGCGTGGAGCTGTGGATACCCTTCGCCTACGGGTAAAGCTGCATGTCTATGTAGCGGAGTTCCTGCGGTCAAGACACATTCCCTGTTTCAGGATGATTTCACCACAAATAGTTCTGCAAATTAATTCCTTTTTTAGGGAAGTCGAGTATAGTAGCGATGCAAGGAAGAAAAATTCCCCCACGAAAACAGGAGAAACGACATGAAACTGACGCCCTTTGGACTGGCAAGTAGAAAGCTGCGGCTTGAGCTGGGATGCTCGCTACGGCAGATGGCGATTGAGCTGGAAATCGGATCGCCCTACCTTAGCTCCATCGAACTCGGCGAGAAACAACTGACCACCAAGATTGCTGAGCGTGCAATCAACTTTTTCCGGACACGCGGCGTGTCAATGGCGGAGCTGACGCACGTCCGTCAAGCATGCGACGAATCCACTAGGATAGTGCCCGTGTCGATGCTCCGACCAAGTGAAAAGGCCCTTGTGGCGGCGTTCGCCCGGCGCTTGAGCGAGGGCAAAGGCATTCCGAACGATGTGCAGAAATGGCTCGACCGAGGGGAAACACCATGATCTTCAACGAGGAAGCAGCATTCAGACGGCGCACTTCGGGCCCGACTGGCTACAAGGTGGCGCCAACTTCACGTATCAAGCTACGGGCGGTCAGCAATCAGTTGCGCCAAATAAACGACATTGCCGCCTGTTACACCGCGGGGAGCTACTTCGACGTGGGCCGTTTGCTGGAGGACGTGTTGTTCCGTGCGGGCTACTGCTTCCACCCGGTGGAAGACCACGTGCTGAATGAAACTGCGGCCTTCGCCGTCCCGCAAGCCGG
This sequence comes from Herminiimonas sp., assembly GCA_028292265.1. Taxonomy (GTDB): domain Bacteria; phylum Pseudomonadota; class Gammaproteobacteria; order Burkholderiales; family Burkholderiaceae_D; genus JAQGMR01. Next base: position 67,504 of record JAQGMR010000018.1, on the reverse strand, counting down.
CCTGATAGTCATTCAGAACGACATCTACGACCGTGTATATGAAGGCGATCCATTCGCACGCTACACGGTCGTTCACGAGTTTGGACACATTGTTCTCGACCACTCAGTGACCCTTCACCGCGGAGCGCAACTGGGCAATCACGGCTGGCACGAAGACAGCGAATGGCAGGCAAACAATCTCGCGGCCGAAATTATGATGCCGCTCGACACCGTCAAGGCGTTGGGTTGCGACCCTTCCAAAATTGCAGACGCTTGTGGGGTAAGTATGATGGCAGCGCAATACCGCGTCGAAAATCTGCGCAAAGACAAGGCAATTTGAAAATGGAGGTGGAAATGAACACGACTTAAAGAAACGGGCAAACCTTTGAGGGCTTGCCCGCGGTGACAGAGCTTCGGTTGAAACATCGGTCGGTGTAGGAGCCCCGATATTCCACCATCCTCCGTCCCGCTGTCAATCCCTTTTGAAGCCATCGCCTGCCCATCGGTAGGCGGAATAACTACGCTTTTTATAAGGATTTATAGCGTGAAAACTGATGACAAAGGGCCGCAAGGCCAAGAACCGCACGACAAAGGTGCGGAAGGCCAAGGGCCGAAATACACCCTCGACATCGAGGGCAAGCTGATCGAATGGGATCATCCAACGATCACCACAGAAGAAATCGCGAGTCTGGGGAAATGGGATCTCGCACAGGGAGTGATTCAGTTCGATGACGACGGCAATGAGACGACTCTCCAGCCAAGTGCATCGATCGAGATCAAGCCGGGCATGGGCTTCTCGAAAAAAGTGCACTGGAAACGGGGCGACGGACAGTCGCTCTTCGACCTGCGCATCCACGAGGAATTCGCAGCCTTGCGGAACCGCTTCGGCAATGTGCAGCTGACGGAAAACTGGATCCTGATTCCCGAGTACACGTTGCCGGATGGCTGGGGTACGAAGTCAGTGGCCGTGGCGTTCCAGATTCCGCCCAGCTATCCGGCCGCCGCGCCCTACGGGTTCTACGTGCCCAGTTCACTGGCCTTCAATGGCGTGGTCCCGGGCAGCTTCCAGCAGGTTGCGGCAAACCGTCCACCGTTCGACGGCTCTTGGGGAATGTTCTCATGGGCCTACGACGGCAACTGGATGGCCGCAGCCGAGTTCGGTGCCGGCACTAACTTGGTGAATTACGCCGACGGTTTCCATCAGCGCTTCCGCGAGGGGGCATGATGGAAGGCGGCATCCTGAATATTTCAGGGGCCGCCTGGGAGGAGCTGGTGGCGCATCTCCTCCCGACCTGGACCTCAGATGAGCAAGGCGCGTTCTTGCTTGTGAAACAGGACCAGGGCGGACCATTAATTCACCTGGAGACCATCGCTCTGCAACGTAGCGATTTCGTCACGCAGGGCTCGGATTTCCTTGAGCTGACCGATGAGGCGCGCATCGGGGTTATTAAGGCTGCGCGAACGCTTGATTGTTCTCTGTGCGAATTTCACTCACATCCGCTGGCTAACACAGCTTGTATGTCCTGTGCCGACATGGCGGGCTTGCGTACTTTCGGACCGCACATGGTTTGGCGCATGAAGGGGCGGCCTTACGGCGCTTGCGTTGTCGCGGGGGCGACCGTCGACGGGATAATCTGGGGCGAAAATGGCACGATTCAGCCCCTTGCATGCGTCAACGTGAACGGTAACGTGTTACCCACTACCGGTTTGACTTGGAAAAACATCACTGGAGGCAAGTATGGAACGCTTTGACCGTAATGAGCGACTCTTCGGCAAGGAGGGCCAGGAAAAGATGCGGGCAAGCCACATCGCCATAGTTGGGTGCGGTGGTCTGGGGACGCACGTAATACAGCAAGCTGCATATTTCGGTTACGGCAAGATGTCGCTGATCGACGACGAGAGACTGGACAGGACAAATCTAAACCGCTACGTCTTGGCCACGCCCGCAGACCTATTGGGCGAGCCGCCGCTCAAGGTGGATCTGGCGATCCGGGCTGTTTACGCGATCGATCCCACCATTGATGTTGTGCGGGTGCCGGAGAGCGTACGATCAGCTGCGGCGTTCGAAGTCCTGAGCAAAGCGGACCTGATCTTCGGCTGCCTCGATAACGACGGCGCTCGCTTGATCCTCACTGAATTCGCTCTTGCATATCGCAAGACGTACTTCGACTTGGCAACGGATGTGCCGGAAGAGGCTCCTTCTCATTTCGGCGGCCGCGTCTATCTGACGGCCGAAGAAGATGGCTGTCTGGTATGCGCCCGGGAGATTGACCCGGCCCAAGCGACGAAAGAGCTTGAGTCCGAAGCAGCGCGACGAGACCGAGATGCGATTTATGGCGTCAAAAAGTCGGCGCTCGGCACTGCCGGACCATCCGTGGTATCGCTGAATGGCGTTGTCGCTTCAATGGCGCTGACAGAGGCCATGTGCCATGTAACAGGACTACGAATCGCACGTAAGCACCTGAAGTACCATGGCCAGCGCGGCACAGTCAGCGCCAATCAGGATCCGCCTCAACCAAATTGTTTCTATTGCGGCCGGTTAAAAGGAGCTGGCGCCAGCGCCGGAGTCGAACGGCATCTAAAGTAGCCGCTGCCGGGGCGACCGGCTACTCGGCCGCCCCGGCAACATTCGCCGCTATTCTGAGGACGTTTGATCGACAAATCGATCCACTGGGAGATCGGGAAGAATGACTGTGCGACCAGCCATGGTATGTTCCGAATCGCTCGCGAAATGAATCTGCCCCCGGGTAATTGTGTAATGGCACCGGATGGCTCCGTCGGCAATGACGGATGGTCGATAGCTGGGCATGACCGGGTTGCCGTCCCACTCCCATCCGCCGTCTGCTTGCATGGGGATCATGTGCATTTGCTCGCAGCCTGGACACCAGTGTGCGTGGAAGCGACCGTATCGGGCCACCTTGTTGGAAAGCCGCTTTTTCATGAAGCGCTCACCGCGGCCCTGCTTCTTCGGAGCGGTTCGTCGCGCGAAGAAGCAGACAGCCAGTACTGAAGCAAGGAGCAATAGGACGGTAACGATGCTCATACACGGCCTCGACAGAAGTTGATCTCGTGACGGTAGCATCATTGGACTTCATTAAGCTACTTCGGCCACGCTTCCATAAAGATCTCAATGTCTCGGGTTTATCAATCAAGGCCTGTATTCCGTTATCATTTGTTGCCATGCACGCCCTCTCCGTCCTGAAAACCGCCTGCCATGAAGCCCTCGAAGAGGGCGACAAGGCGCTTTACTATTCCGTCGTAGATCCAACATCCGTGCTCGAACTGATTGAGACCGTGGAGGTCTTTCCAGCGGCGGATGAAATGGAAGCAATATCGTCCCTCCTGGACCAGCTGACGGATTACGTCAAGCGATCGCCCTCGAGTCCCGAACGGGACGATCTAGTGCTGCTCTCTCGGCAGATTCGCGGCGTGGTCGGGATATAGTGGCGCCAGAGCACCGGACTACCACGGTGTCACGGCGCATACCTGAGCCGCAATTTTCACGAGCACCACACGGAAAGCGAAGGACGATGAACGAGCCGAAAAAGTACGATTACATTGACGCGCTGCGGGGGTACGCAATTCTGTTGGTAATCCTCACACATGCGTCACAAGCCGGTCCTGCGATGAACCCAGTCTTGATGCGGCTTTTCGATCAAGGCGCCAGAGGGGTCGTGCTGTTCTTCGTTGTAAGCGCGTTAACCTTGTCCCTATCGTGGTACGCCCGACAAGGCGACGCAAAAACGTTCTACATTCGACGGCTATTCCGCATTGCGCCGATGTTTTGGCTAGTAATGATCGTGTACTTTTCTATGGACGGATACGCCCCTCGCTATTACGCGCCGAACGGAGTTGGCTTATTCCACATTCTTTTGACTGCATCTTTTCTGCATGGCTGGCATCCAGAGACCATTAACAGCATTGTTCCTGGCGACTGGTCCGTAGCCAACGAAATGGTGTTTTACTTGGCGTTTCCCTTCCTAATTGCGATCATTCGAGGATGGAAATCTGCCGTTGCTGCGTTCGTCGTTGCGGTCTACCTTGCAAGCTTTGTGAACGACCTATCGTGGGCACACCGCGCAAACATCTGGCCAGGACAACCCGACGGGCTCGTAGATATTCTGCTGAAGCTTTGGCTTCCCGCTTACGTTCCTTCGTTTATGGTCGGCTTCATTCTCTTTTTCTCAGTTCGACGGTACAGCGGGAGACTTCCCTTGCGCACTGTTCGCCTGCTCCTTTTTGCTGCGATCGCCGCTATGTTTGCCCTTGCGCTCCACCCCGGCGCCGACATCGGTATAGCGCCACTGAAATTGCATTTTTCGATTTTCACTAGCTATGCGGTTTGCTTCGGAATATTTTCTTTTTGCTTGGCGGAAGGCGCTGCGAGGTCGCTGGTAAATGGTCCGATCCGGCATCTGGGGAAGATTAGCTTCAGCGCCTACCTATTGCACTGGGTGGTTATATCCGGAAATCACAGCCTATCGCTTTCCGGTATCAATATGTTCATGACCGGCGGTTACGGGCCAGTCCACGGATTCTGGTTCTTCCTTCATTACTTCCTGTGTCTATTGGCATCAACCGTATTGCTGTCTACGATCACATACCGATACATCGAGAAGCCGATGATCGCAGCGGGAAACCGCTACTTAACAAGTCGGGCCACGCCAGTTGCTCAAGCAACCGCCTGACACCAATCAAGTACCTAATCCCTCCACTTCACCAGACCCTCAAGCTGCGGTGGCGATGACCCGCGCATAGAGAACTAACCGCTGCTATCCTTCTGTACATTCCGATCGGCGTGCGCTTCGGTGCGGAAACAACTTCCCTCGACAGAAATGCACTAACGGCCTATCCAGCAAACTGTAAGCAGTCGACCCAACAATGAGTGCGATGATGACGGTTATTAACGTTCCAACTGCGGTCGTTATCTGGAACCCGTTGTAAAGCGATGGGGCCACCTTCCTCGCAAACTCGACGATATAAGGATGGCTGAGGTACGTCGCATAACTTGCGGCACCGAGGTGGATCAGAAGCCGCGATACCGCACCCGTTTTTATGTGTTTTTCGAAGCTAAGAGCGAAAATAATCAAGCAGCACGACGGTACGCCGAAGAGAAGCAAAGCAGGGCCTGGCACATTGTTGGCTTCAAAATAAGACATCGCAAAATACGAAATCACGATTCCGAGTAAGCCAAGATACTTAGGAAACTCAATCTTGTTCTGCCAGACCCGCCAAATCAACAGCCCGAAAATAAATTCGAGTATTTTCGGATTCGCCAGGAATTCCGTTCCGGCCATCATTGGCCCCAGCAAACAGGAAATTGTGTAGAGCGATGCTATGACAATTCCGCTCGCCAGCATCCAGTATTTCCTGGAGAAGGTCACGCATGTCGCTACTACCGCATAGAACAACATTTCGTAATTAAGGGTCCAACCAACATAGAGGATCGGGAATAGCTGACCGTTCTCCTTGTAGTAGGGGACGAAGAACATTGACTTGAGCAGGTTTGACGCGTTTGCGGTCGTTGAATTGAACAGGTGTGGCTTCAAATACGCGACGGCAAAAACGAAGATAGAGAGCGTCCAATACAACGGAACAATCCTCGTCAACCGGTCCTTGGTAAAGGAGGTGGTTGTTTTTTCTTTGTCAGAAAGAACCATCGCGATCACATAGCCGCTCAAAACGAAAAAAATGTCCACTCCAAACGAGCCAAATGATATTTGGGTTCCGACGTGGAAGTAGATGACGCTTATCGCAGCGAGTGCTCGTACCATTTGAAGCGAATTTAGTGTTTTCATTGTCATCCGTTGCGAACTGCGCGTTAGGGCTCCCCCCCAAATATTGATCGCGCATTATAGCGGCACTGCGATTCCGCTCCGGAGTCGATACGACCCGAATTTTTCATGTGACGACAGCGTTGGGTCGCTAGTGCGACCTGTCGCCCATAATCACTGAAGAACTAATCCCCCCACTTCACCCGCCCCTCAAATAGAAGCGGCGGTATGGATCGCGTGATGGGGTTGAGCGGCACGAACGATACTTGTCGTAGGCGTCCAAGCGGACTCCAATACTGGTACAGCACATGCGGGAACGGTCCATGCCAGGACCATCGCATCGTGAAGTAACCGCGCCGCCCCTTCCTTGCTCGACGCCGGCTGAGTGCCAGGTAAAAAAACAAACAGTTGGATCGCACGACGTCCTCCGCTCATTTCGGCCAGGCTTCAGTCAAGGTGCGGGTGTCGGAAGCGTGTCGGTCAGCGATTTCTGCCATGCCTCGATAAGTGTTCTGGCAGTCGTTGAGTACTCTTGCGAGGGTTGTGGTTGAGAGACGGAGGGCATCGATGGTAGCGCTGGGCACACCACGGCTGATAGCAGCGATGGTGTCGTGCAGCCCGCCAGAAGCGCGAACAGCGCCAGCAGCCAGAGTCTTGATCGTTTGTTCGCGCGCTTGTGCATTCTGGGTCGCCTCATCGATTTGTTTTTGCATCAGGGCGGTCTTCTCGGCCGCGGCTTCTCTCGCTTCAATTTCCTTGACCTTGTACTCGGCCACCGCCTTGTCATAGCCGATCTGCCGCTCGTAGTTCAGGAACACATGCGCCCCGAACGCCACGCCTGCCATCAGCGCGCCAAAGAAGGCGATCTCGATCATCAGCTTGTAGGGTGTTAGCCAGGCAAACATCATTCGTCTCCCGGATAGTCAGGCAGGTCGACCGTCTGGCCAGCCAAGGCATGGGTGCAGTCGGTTAGGAATTGGATGCGGCCATCGGTGACGAAGGAATGGCAAATGCCTTTGACGCCTTTGCCATCGGCATCGCGCACCCACTCTCCAGTCCATTCACCATTAGCGTCCTTAATTGTCTGCATCCCGGTTACGAGAATCGACGGCGTGAATGTCGGCGCGTCACCGTTTCCGTTGAACGTCCACGATGGGCGCGGCGCGTTGACGGCGTCTGTGCGAGCGCGGATCGTGTGCGCCTCGTCGCAACCTGGGCAGTAGAACATGACCATGTCGTATTCAAACGCGCGCAACTTGGTTCCTAATGCTGCCATCATTCCTCCGGTTTCTTGACGTCGGTGGTCTGGGATGTATAGGTGGTCGAGGTCGATGTGCCGCACTGCGTCTCGGGTTTGAGCTTCAGTGCCACGCCCACGCCGGCCAGCAGGATCCCGACGCCGGCGCCGAACTTCTGCATGTCGAACTTCTCGTTTTGCCAGCCGACCGAATAGATCGACAGGCCCAGACCGACCAGCACCGACACGACGGCCAGCCAGCGAAAGACATCCGCCGTGCTGTTGTCGGACTCGGTCAGCATCTGCTTGAAGAATTCGTTCACGCTGCCTCCTGGATGACTTGCCGTGCCACTTCCCACAGGGCCAGCCGGTCCGCTTCCCCATTGAGCCCGCCATTGATCCGGCGCGTGATCTTCTCGAAGTCGCCGGCGTCGGCCAGTTCGTTCAAGCCGCGGGACTTCCAGAACCATGCGGCGGATCGGCAAGCGTTCTCCGGCTCGCAAAGCAGCTCGGGATGGACCACGCAATCGACGTCGAGCGCGAGCATGCAGGCAACGTAGTTGGAGCGGCCGGTGATCTGTATCAGCCCCCTGCCCTTGAATCGCTTGCCGTCCCCTGGCTGCGTGTTGCCGAGATCCGAGCGGAACTCATAGGCCTGCCCGCTGGCCAGCTCTTCGACGTAGCGAAACTGTCCGGACTCGTGCGCCAGCTGCGCCAGGAAGGCGGCGGCACGGTCGGGCGTGTTGATGTCGAACTCGTCCATTGCGGCATTTAGCGGATCCAGAAACTTGCCGGCCGCAGCGTGGGCAAAGGGCATGACCGCCTGAAGCTGCGCCAAGGTGATCATCAATCGCCAATCTTCGGAAATTTGCCGTGCATGATTGCCCAGATAGCGGCGCAGGCGGTCAGAATTGGCGCGGCCCATCTGGCAATTTTTCCGAGGCCGCCAAGCACCTTAAAACCCGCCTCGAACGTGTCGAAGATGGTTAAAAAGGTCGCCATGTCGGTGCCGAGCTTGGCCGTCAATTCCGTGTTGGCGTCAAGTTTTCGCTCGACCTTGAGCAGCCGCGCAGCAAACAGTTCGCGCTCGTCGGTGCTGGCCATGTTGGCGTCCGATAATTCCCTAAACTGTGCGTCGTTCAGACTCATGGATGCGTCCTCTAAGCTTTACAGGAACAGTGCTTGCCGCCCGGTGCAAACCGATCCAGCGCGTTGTCGCAATACCATGTGCAGATCGCGCCTTTCCAGCCGGGTTGATGGCAATGTCTTGAGCACCTCGGCGTGAATAGCCACTCTTGCGGCAGTTCCCACAACAGCGGGGTGTTCCAGAAGTTGAAAGCGCAGTCGTGGGCCAGTCCGATAGCAAGCACGATGTACCCGACGATCAGGGCCGGCTTGGTCAGTCCTACCCCGTCGCGTGTCTCTTGCAAGCGCATGACGGAGAGGTAGAGAACCCAAGTAGCAATCCCGAGATAGGCATAGACGAGCCAGTAGATGTCGAACGCAACGGCGAGGTACAGGGCAATGGTGGTTAGCATTAGCGAGGACTCCGTAGGCATAAAAAAGCCCGCCGAAGCGGGCCGTAGGTCGTTGACCGCGGGTCAGGTTCCAGTCGGGAAAGGCGGCCTGGTCGGAAGCGTGTCCGGCGTCCCGGTCGAGACAGCGACGATTGCTCGGAGCGCCGCCCGATAGCCGGCCCATGCCGAGGGCACAGCGACGCCGCTTTCGACGCATCGCAAGATGGTGACATCCGACTTGGCCAGCGCCGTTTGCGCTTGAGCTTGATATGCGGCCCATGAGATCGCAGGAGTAATGGCAACGAAGGCGCCGTTGACGTAGTCGAAGCTGTCCGGATGGCCGGGGAGTTCGACGTCGAATGCTACGGCTCGCCAATCGGCGGGTATGCCGCCAGATGACTGAATCGCTTCGGCCTCGTCACGAGGATCCGAAACGCCATCGGCCATGGCTGTAATCGCGATTCCGCCAGATGCTTTTTTCCAGATGATGTTCACTCTTTAGCTCCCAAGATAAATGACGGTCACAAAAGGCATATCGACCAAGGTGTATGTTCCGCTGAGTCCGTAGCCGGTTCTCAGGCGATTCGTGGTTTGCGAAGTCGGTACGCCGTTTAGGTCCATCGTTACGCTGTTCACCGATAAGTTATTGAGCGATCCAACCGGGCAGTAATTCAAGTCCGCAAAAACTCCACCCGGGAAGTTAACGTTGTAGTCACCGACCGAATTTCGTGTGACGCTCGAGACGTTGTGTGAGCCTTTAATAGTGCCCGTGGCGCCGTCGAACGTAACCCACGCCTTGACGATGTTCTTGGCGATTGGCGGGCTACTAAAGGACTTTGTTCCTGCTACGGTTTGATTGCCGGATAGGCCAACGAACAACGCCTGCAACGCGAGAAGTACCTGGTTGTACGTGGTCTTAGATGGCGTCTGACCGCCTGCAACAGTGATCGCCCGCAGTTCTTCCTGAATCATGTTCAGGAATGAGGCGCGGACCAGCGACGCGGCCGTGACGCCCGGATTTCCTTCGGTGAAATAGCCTTCTGTGCCGGCGGCTTCAGGTGCTGGCAGCGCTGCAGCGGCTGATGGATCATCAATACGAAACATGGATTGTTCCTTCTATCAGGTGTATTTGAAAAACACAGTGGTATGCGCGGGCTTGACTGCAGCCAGCTCACATTCAAGAACAGCATTGCCGGATGAGGAAAGCGGCTCACCAGCCGTTGCTGATCCGGCCCGGAACGGGTTGACGGTATTGGTCGGCGCATTCACGCGCCAGGCATGCGCCCAAGCGCTCGCACATAGCGGCTGACCTGCTCGAAGCAAGCCCGCCCTAGCAGGCGTGAACTGCGTGACGGTGATCGTGTAGCCGAGCGTTTTCGCAAAGGCCACCATTTGAGCCACCGACTGGCCGCCGACGTTGGCGAACCGTGCCACCACTTGGGCGCGCCGGCCCTGAACCGTCGGCGACACGCCGGCGCACGGATCGGGCAGCCCGAGTGTGGCTTCCCATTCCGGCAGCAGCTCGAACGTTGTGAGCGGCAGCGCTTCACCGAGTAAGGCATTCGCCCGGGCGTTCTGCCGCACATAGGTCGGCGTCAGGCCAGACAGAACTTTTGACTGCACTGCATCCACGTCGCGTGGCCAAACGGGACCGCGTGGCATAAGCGCCTTCAGCGCCGACAGATAGTCTGCGGCGTTATATTGAGGAGCTGACATGGCTTAGGTAAAGGTGAGCGCGCCGACCGTCGGCAGTGCGCCGGCGGCGTTGGTGATGTCCACTGCTGGCGACGTGATGACGAAATCGTTCACGCCGGACACGGCTGCGATAGCGGACCAGATATGGGCCAGCGGGATCGAGCCGCCCGGCACGCCGTCGTTCAGGAACACGCCAGCGATGGCACCAGGGATCGCGGCACGCGAGGCAACAGGAATGCCGCTGATCGTGAAAGCAACCGGGTTGGCTGTCGGCGTGAGGTGATAGACCAGAGCCGTGACAGGCTGCAGCGCGAAAAGCGCATTGGCCACCGCCAGCTGGTCACCGGTTGCGGCTGCCGCTCGGGTCTCACCGGTTGCGACACCGTTGCTCCCTTGCGGGAATCCGCCGTGCGCCGCTTCGCTGACATCCCACATGGTATAGACCGACACCGTGCCTGGGCCCGCCACATTCGGGAAGCACCAGGCGCGCGTCACGCCCGGTACCGCCAGCGCCCACTGCACGTAGTCGTTCTTATCGCCGCCCTGGGGTGGGTTCTGGTACGCGAAAAGCATCCGGCTGCGAAGCGCGTCATCCGTTTCGAGATCCGCACCGCCGGCGAACACCGCCGACACCGTGCCGTTGGACTGCACGCCGGCAATCGCTTGGCCAAGCGTCATGACAGTGCTGAGGGCGTTATTCCCAAAGGCGCCAGTTTGGCCAGTCAAGTCTGCATCGGCAGTAGCAGTCACAATTGCTGTTCCACCGCCGCCTAGGGTCTGTCCTGCCCCTGTGGTGAACGTTACGCCATCGCCCCGCACCACCTTTACTCCGGCTGGAATGACGGCTCCTGGCGTCCCGATGAAGGTCACCGAACCGGAAGCAGATGTCGCTGGCTTGCGGATGACGCCGATCAGGCCGGCCCATCCTTCCAGGAACTCACCCGATGCCGTGAACGGAACCGCGTTCTTCGCGATCCAGTCGAGGTAACCGTAGTGGAGATTCGCCAGCGCAGCCTGCGCGTCGCCGGTGATCTTCAGATTCGAGAATCGCAGCAGCGGATCGGACCCAGGCGCCGCGGACGCGATGTCCTGGGCGACTTGGGACCGTAGATCCGATAGTGACGGCCTTGTGAACGGCATTAGTTAATCCCCTTCCATACGCTGGCAAAGTTCAGTGCCATCGAGGTTCCATCGTTGCGATAGGCCACCACCTTGGCGCCCAGTTGGGAGGACCGTGTCCATTCCGTAGTGATGTCGAACCGCGCGACGACGCCATCGTCCAGAAACCACTTCAAGGCCTCGGCGATGTACTTGTTGGCACGGTCCAGCGTCTCTTTCGATTGCTTGGCGCGCGACAGCAGCCACAGCCGCGAGCCGATCTTGTACGGCTGATCAGCATCGCACCACCAGCCCCGCGGATTCGTCGTGCCATCCGGGATAACGTCGTCCGGCTCGGCTTCGCGGTCAGTGAAGATGCTGATCAGCAGCGCCGACTGGAGATCGCTTCCGGCCTGCAGCTGCGCGCCGTTCAGTGCCCAATCCCCGCGCCCGAGAGCCGGAATCCATGTCGTCGTCGTGTCGCTCATACTGGTCCGCCTGTATTGCTGAGGCCGGTTGAAACACCGCTGTGGACGTGGTGCTTGAGGCTGATGCCATCGGCTATCACGTCACCGATGACCGTGACGGCATGGCCGCCGCCGTTCACGATGATCCCGGCACGCGTTAGGTATACCGATTGCCCCTGGTCGTCATAGATCGCGACCTCGCCGGCCTTCAGATTTTTTAGTCGGGACGATTGATGACCGGTCGCTATCACGACGCCGTTCGAGCGATCGCCGCCGACGAACACCAGGACCGCATCTGATCCGGTCGGCGGCATCGATGTGAAACCGAACTCGGCCAGGCGCGGCGTGTTGTCGCGCACCTCGTCTGGGCCGAGACGCAGCTGCAGCGTCTGGACGTTGCCTGTGTCGTTGCCCTGGGTCACACGGCCGCGCCCGATCACGTGCAGCAGGCGCTGATAGAGCCGTTGAATAGAATCCATCATTGCCGCGGCACCGGTTTTACATCGAGGAATGCAGGCAGGAGCGTGACCGGCTGCGGCAGGAAGGCGTCCGGCGGCATAAGCACCAGATCAGCGGTCGTGCCGCCAGCCGGAGACTGGTTATACGAAACTTCGCTGACGATCCATTTCCCGTCCGGGATCTTCAGTGCCGGTAGAGACACGGGCACCAGCGTATTCGGCGTCCACAGCGTTCCGGCACCGTCGCGCCAGCTGTCGACGGTCACGCTTAATGGGTAGGACCGTCCGAAACGGCGAGCGACTTCCCACAGTGTCCTGCGTCGGAGTATTTCGAACCCGCTATCCCCGGATTCGGCAATAACGACCATGCGCCGGTGACGGGCGACATTCGGGTCGACCGCAATGTGTTGAAGATTTCCCAGATCCCCCACGTCGTGGAAAGTGTCGACAGACTGGATATACCCGTAGACCTCGGAATATCGTTGGTCCATTGACTTCATGATGCTGGCACGCTGCACGTTCTTCCCCTGCACCAGGCCGCTGGCAGCCTCAATTGCCCCGACACGGGTCAAGAAAAGATTGCCGTCCGCTTCCTCGTAAGCCAGCAGCGCGGAATACCGGCAGATCCGCTCGATGATGGAAAACGGGGTCTCGCCCAAGATTAAGCTGAGCAGAGGAATCACCGGCCCAACATCGGCCACGTCGGTGCTCACCGTTATTGGGCTGGCCACGCGGCCGTCGGAGAAAACGCCGTATGGTAGGCAAAGCTTCTGAGCAATCGCCAAAACGGACGATCCGCTAATCTGACCGCCTGGCCACTCGGCTGCGCAATCCACAAGGTCGGCGCACTTCCCGCGCCCTGAAACATGGATTGAGTGGGAGCCGGCATCGATGGACGGCGTCACCCGGTCAACGTACCCGGTTATCACAACGTCACTGCCGAGCAGCACCTGGCAAGAATCGCCTTCCTGCACGATGAATGCATTCGGCTCGTTCGGGTACCGCTCTGTCATCTCGAAATCGAAGTCCGAAGGGCACCGCTCCACGCCCCTCGTCACCCGTGACTGCGTCCAGCCGGAGACCAGCGCGCCATTTACCAGCAGGCTCAAATCATCCGTCATTGGGACAGCGCCTTAAATGAAACAGGCATGAACGCCGGGTGTGGGCAATTGGCTTGCGTGACGAGCTCGTCGGCGCGACTTGGATCCCGGTATAACTGCTGGGCAAGTGCGATCGCCGGAATTGGTAGCGGCGTGCCAACCTGCGCGATCGTTGGCAATCCCGCACCTCGGGCGGTCAGGTCCAGCACCACAGCAGCGCGTAGGCTTCGCAGTGCGTTAAACGTCGCGTCCTCGTGTTGGTCGCCGGCGATCGATATTTCGCTGTCTAAGGCGCCACACACTATGCCGCGCACCCGAGCTGCGTCGTCGACCGAGAACGGTTGATACTTTGCAGAGGCGCGCGCCAGTGCGACTACTGCAGCTCGCCTAAACAGGTCGTTCGATGCCGCCTGCATCACTCCCATGGCCACGCCGATTGGTGAAGTCGATGTCGCATTGGTCGGTGAATAGATCGCCAGTTGGGAAAGCAGGCGAACAGCATCGGCCGGATTCACAGTAGACGAGGCAAGCGCAGCCACGGCCGCCCGGGCAGCAGCTGAAAAGTCGTTTGCAGTGGTCATAATCCGCTCAGGCTTGATGCAACAGAAGACAACGTGGAAACAGCGGAGGAAGCGCCTGTCCGTGCCGCGGCGCCGGAAGCGATCAAGGACTGCACTGTTGCGCCACCAGATGCGGCCCGCGCGACCGAGACTGCGGCAATAACGCCGCCCACTGTCCTGCCTCCTGAGAATCGGCCAAAGCCTCCCTTGAGCGTCGATACCGTGTTCGCAAGGTTCGTGGCGTCGTTCACAAGGTTCTGAACTTTCCGTCCCCACATGGCTGCCGTGCCTGCCACCTGCTGGACAACCGCCGCCCCAAGCTTCAGTGATGCCTTAGCCTTCGTTAAGAAATCGCCTGCTGCGGCGGCATCCGCGGCGTCGGCGGCGGCCTCGATCGCCGAACTGGTGAACGTTGAAACGGAGGGGAAAAGCCGCTCTCCTGATTCAATAAAAGAAAATTTTATTTCGAAGACGCGGCCACGATCCCATGTTTCGCTCACGATCAGCGAGCCGACCAGGTTGACCTTCAATTGCCCGTATGTCGGGTGGACCAACAGCGACAGGTCGACCGAAGACTCGGCCGCGGCAATCATTCGGTCCCGCTGGGCGATGACATCGTCCCCGACCAGGAAGCCGGTGATCGCAATTGCCCGGGCCGACTTGCCCAGGTCTTCGACCCATGGCTGATCGCGATACGGGTACTCGTGCACCACGTTCTTGCGGCCGAAGCGGCTCTCGCCGTCCAGCACGCCAAACGGCACGCCACGGAAGGACGCTGGCTTCAGCTGGTCGAGCCATGTTGCCTGGCTCCCGCCGACCGTCCCCAGCCCGAGATCGGCAGCCGTGCGAATAACCGTGTTGACGCCGGACGAGATGGACGTGGTGATTGACTGCACGCCGCTCAAGATTCCGTTCGTGCTCATGGCATCGCCATTTGTGGCATACCGGTCGCGACACGAACTGGCGTTATGGATCCGGCTTTCGTCCTGGCGGTTGCGGTCACGCCCTGCGGCAGGCCGTGGAGCGTGAGTTCAATCGACCGGCTCGCGGCATCATCGATCGTCGATTTACTGTAGGGCTGCTGTCCGTTTTCGTGTTGGATCATCGCAGCCATCAGCGGGCTCAGAACGCTCGGGTCTTTCATGTTCAGGCGCTGCGATGCCGGCAAGCCGGTCTGTCGCGATACCTGGTCGATATATGCGCCGGTGTTGTTGTTATCGCTTGATGGCGCCCACTTCGAAATGATTCCCGAAATGGTGTCGTTGCCGCGGCTTCCGTACAGCTGGAGTTGCTTGGCCATCGCCAGAATTCCGGCTTCAGCGGTCGGGAACACGGCAAATCCGTTTTGCGTCGGCGCGCCGCCCCATGAGCGTAGGTTGCCCGGGTTGTTGTTGCGAATTCCGAGCGGGCTACCGCTTCCACCTTGGGCGGCGGGAGATAGCCCCGTAATTGTTCCGGAGGCCTCGCGTTTCCCGCCCGTTGCACCGCCCCCTAATATCGCGCCCCAAGCGGACATAGCGGCCTTGACGGGAGGCGGCAGAAGATTGATCGCCGGGCTGATCTTCCCGAAAGCAGTGATCAAGTCGCCTACCTTGCCAATTACCCATCCAATCGAATTACCGATTTTTTCGAGATCGTCTTTCAACTTCTTGAAGTCGTCAGACTTAATCCACTTGGTGAATCGGTCTGTCCAGTCGGCAATGTTCTTGCCGATGTCTTCACGGTTTAAGGCCACGAAACTGGTGAACTTCTCCACCAGCGGCTGCAGAACGGGCATCAATGAACTGCCGATTGTGTTTTTTAGTCCCTGGAGCGCCATGTTCATTCGAAGGATTTGCTCCGTATAGGCAGCCCCTTTCTCTGGGTCGAGCAACGGGTTTAGGCGCTGCGCTTCCTGCTGCAGTTTTTTCCGCTCCGCCCGACTCTTCATCAGGTAGGGCAGATTTGATTCCACCCCGAACCCGCGCGCCAGGGTGTGCTTCGCCCCAATGTCTTTTTGAGCAGCAATCGCGTCCGCAATATCATCGAAGCTTTTGATGACGTCAACGGATCCGTTGGCGGTCTGGTGAAACGACATACCGAGCCTTGACATCAAACCGGCAACGGCAGAATTCCTGCCCCACTTCGCGTCCTGAAGGGTCGTTTGCAGGTTGGTGAGGCCGCCCGTTAACTCTTCCGATGAAACGCCGGCCAGTTGCGCCGCGCCGCGAAGGGTTTGCAGACTTGATGCCGATACGTCAAGCAAGGCGCTGGTTTTCGATACCTCAAAGCCGAGCTTTCCCCACTCGCTTACCAGCATGCTGATGCCAGTGACGGAGCCGATCCCGATCAGCGCCGCCATAGGAGCGGCAATCTTCGCCACGCTTTCAGCGACGCCAAGCGCGGCATTGCTGATCTTCTTCATGCCCTTCACAACCGGATTGCGATCGAGTTCCTTAGACAGGCTCTTCATCGACCGCTGGACGTTTTCAAACGGCCGCGTCATCTTTGAGATCGAGTCGTTGATCCGCTTGATCGAAGCGGTCGCCTTGTCGGTCGCCGAGATGACAATCTTGAAGTCATTGGCCATGGTTCAGTCCCGTTTCGTCATTCGTATTGCTTCGTCACGCCACCACATCAGTTCGGTCCAGGTGAGGCCCCATGCGTCATGCGGGCCCCACCCGTAGAACTTCGTGACGACCGCTAGTTCACTTCGCCAGTTTCTGGGGAGTCCGGTGCTTCCCCGTATTCCAAAAAAGAGGCGAGGTAGTTCTGGCAGTCCTTGAAGTCGCGGGCGCCCATTTGATCGATCGTCGGCTTCTGCAGACCGGAGATCGTCGCCACCAGGAGGCTCATGGCATTGATCGGGCCATGCTTCTCGATGTCCTTCTGGAATTTCTCCAGCTCCCGGACGGTCGGCTCGCGCAAGTTGACTTCGGCGACGGTTTGGTCGACTTCCTTGATTGCCTTACGCAGGACGACGGATTTTTCGTCTGGAATTTCCATCACGCCTCCTCGACCGACGGCGATTCCCACTTAACCTCGAACGTGCCTTCAGACGTCTTCACTTCTTGCGCCTCGATGGTCCAGCCGTTGCGAAGAATGACTGTCTTGCCGTTAGCGAGCTCGGCAACGACGGTAACGTTCGTCATGGCATTGAAAGCCGCTACTGTGAGGCCACCGGCGTCGCGGAACGTGCCGGAGATATAGCCTGCGTGTGGCTTCTCGGAGTACCCGTGAACGCGGTCCTGCCCGACCAGCGTTTCCCGCGATATTTTGGAGGGGCTATAGCCGAGATCGCCAGCCAGCATGTAGGACTGCCCGTCGACGGTGACATATGCGACACCCGCCAGGCGATTGGTTGTATCTGCCATGTTGATTCCCTAATTGAGAAGGGCCGCCCGAAAGCGGCCCTATTGGCCTGATGAATCGCCTTACTGCAGGCGGAACTGGGCGAGCAGCGCGAAGATGCGCAATTGGTTAATCAGCGTCGGCGGGTACAGGACGTCCACCCGGTTCGGATTGGTCGTACTCTGCTGTACGATCAGCGCTGCCTTGAAGGCGTCACCGTTTTGCACCAGGCCCTGTGCCTCCAGCTGTCGATACTGCGCGATCAGGTCAGCCCGGATCACGTTTGGCGTCACCACGTTGGAGCCGGCATTGAAGCGCGTTCCGTTCGCCGCCAACTTGACTCTCGAGTACTTGCTGGTCACCACCGTCTTGAGCGCCCGCAGGACAAACGCCAGGGTGAACAGCGTCTCGACCTCGAGATAGCTGTTATCCGGGTTGCCGAAAGCGTTCTTCTGGTAGGTCGTGATCAGGTTCTCGATGAACACCGTGCCGTCGTCGCCAACGATGAATGTCGAGATGCCGTCGAACAGCAGCGTATTGCGGTCCGTGAGGATGAAGCGCGATTGGATCGGGGGTGCCAGGACGCCCTGAATCTGGACAGTCTGGAGCGGCGTGGCAGGATCCGCACGAACACTGACCGCAGCTGCACCGGCGAGCGCGGCGGCCCAGATCCAGTTTGGCGTGGGGGAGTCGTTGAAGCCCATCACCGTGCCGTGCTGGTCGTTGCGACCGGTGCCGAACGTGGTCAAAGCTCCCACCGTGCCGCGATAGGCGGCAAAGAAGTGCCCGTAAATCTGAACGCTCCAAGACCAGCGGCCAGTCAGGTCGTTCAGCAGCGTCTTGAACGCATCCAGCGACGTGGCGTCGGTGTACGGGCAGACGATGAAGTCGAACGGCAGGCTGGACAGGTTGAGGAACGCCGTGGCCAGGCTTGGCGCTGTTGCACCGCTGGCCATGGCAGTAATCGTGACCGTCATGCCGGTGGCTGTCGCCTCACCGCCGCGGCTGCCCTGGTAGTTCAGGCGCAGATCGATGTCGTTGCCGGCAGGGCCCTTGTTGATGGCCGTGAGGGTGACGGTCCCGGTCGACGCCGCTGCAGTTACTGGCAGGCCAGGCGTTGCGTTGATCGTCGCTGCCAGGGCGGTGGCAATCTGAGCAGCGGTCTGAGTCGTCAGGACGGCCTGCACGATGCGCACGCCGCCGATGTACAGGTAAAGCGACCCGTTTGTGGTCGGTGCGGTACCGATGACGACGGTACCGGTTGCGGCGACCGCAGCACCGTCGTCGGCCAGTGGCAGGTACCAGACTTCCCCGAAGGTGTCATTCTGGCGGTACGCCGCGGTCATCAGGGCCAACATGGAGCCGTTGCCGCCGACCGAGATTGCGTCGCTGGCGCCCTGGCTAATGATTGGCACGTTCGGCACGGTACCGGCGGTGATGGCGGCCGCGGTGACCTGGCCAACGATCAGGGCGCGCTGATTGATCTGCGCTGAGTTCGCCTGGGAGTTATCCAGTTCGGCATAGAACAGCGGAACCCGGATATTCGAGGGAATTTGTTTGAACGGAATCATTATTCAGCGCTCCCAGTGTGTTGCAGGTCCGGTTGGCTCTCGACGACATCCTTGTCGAGCACGCGGCGGTGCCAGTAATCGGAATCGGGCACTTCTCGGCCCTCTGCCGGCAAAAGGTCTTTCAGGTCCGGATCTCGGATTACGAGACCGGGCGCAGGTTTTACGAACATGGTTTTTCCTTTATTGGGGCAGAGTAAATTCGAGCGTGCCTTCATCGCGGCCGTCTGGCCCGGATGTACGCGGTGCTGCGGTTACAGAGGCTGGGAATGCCGGATTCGGATACGTGCCGGTCGCATCGAAGGTGCCGATGGAATCGACGTGGACACCCATGCTGGTGAACGGCGTGAGCTGAACATTGACGAACGGATCAAACATTTCACAAAGCTCAAAGTCCATCGACATCTTCATCCCGCCGAGATAGATGTCGCCTTCAGCGGAAACATCCATCACCGTGTCGATCGAGGAGACCTGCTGCGTCATCGCGATCAAGTCGTGATTAGTCAGCAACGCCTGCTCGATACAGTAGACGAGCGCATCGAGCGAATCCTGAGTGGCCTCTTCCGTGCTGCCAGACACTCGCCCCTCGAGCTCGATCGTGACGGTCGAAGTGAACTCCGGCTGCCCCATGTTGATCGACATCTTCCTTGTGCGCGGCGAGCGCAGAAGGATCGCCGGCAGTTTCGACCCGGGCGTCGTCCAGGCACCCGGCGACCTGATGTCGACGCCCTCAAAGACGGATCCTGTCAGTGCGGCCAAAACAGCGAGCCGAACCTGCCTGCTTGCCAGCATCGTTGCATCAGCCATCAGGAGCTCACATTCAGAAGCAGCTTCGCCCAGCCATGGCTATCTGGCTGCACTTCGCGGACGATGAAAGACTCCCCTGTCCGAAGCACGGTCAGGCGATCACCTTGGGCAGGAGCGGTTGAGAACTGGGACAGCTGAACGCCGATCACCGGGGCTGTGACGCTCACCCCGGTACCACCGGCCAATTCAGCATCCAGAAACGGACGGTCATACACGCCCGACACCGTAAAAGGCGCACCGGCTGCTGGCTGATACGTCACCAGCTCACCGAACGCGCCCTGTATGGGGCCGTGCACGACCTTGTCCCAGTCGATCATGACTCGACAGTTACCGTCGGGCCCTCATCCACAGGGCCGAACTTCGGCCCCTCTCCGGCTGCCGGCGCTTCGGGCGCCTCGGGGTCCACCAGGAACCCCAAGCCGCGCAGCTCCGCCACTTCGTCAGCCGCAAGGCTGATTTCAGTGCCTGGGCCGACATACTTGCCCTCGAACAGGACGGTCTTGCGCGGCGCGACTACCGCCTTAACAAGTTTGGCGGCCATGGTTAGCTCACCACTGCGGTGGCAACCGATGCGCACAGCGATGCATTGACGCGCGACGGAATGACGATCGGCGAAGACTGCATCATGATGAAGCGCTGGGCAGGATCGTTCTCGAGCCAGGTCTTCGGTGCGTACGGCAGGGACTGATAGTTAAACGCAGGGTCGAGGATCTGACCGAATGCGCGCGTGCCCATCAGATCGGCGCCGCTCATGATGACGGAACCATCGACCAGCATTGGCTGCTCGACGTTGTTGTCATCGACGTACCAGTCGTTGTAGACCCACAGATCGTACTGACCCCATTTGCCTTTGTACTGGGCGCCGCGCTGGGTCTGTGAACCGTAGTTCACGTTGTTGCTTTCGCCGACGCGTGGGTAGTAGACGCTCTTCTGCACGTTCGTGTCTGCAATGAACAGCAGCCAGGAGGTGGTGGTGAAGATCAGATCGGTAGCAACGCCGCCCGACTTCTTGAGCATGATGTGCGACCACTGCTCGATATTGGTCGATGGCACGGTGAAGATGCCGTTTGCACCGACAGCCGCAAAGGCGGTATCCCACTTGGCAGAGCCGGACAGGGCGATTGAGAGCGCTGCATCGCGGCCGAAGTCGACTACTACCGTAGGAAAGCCGTCGCCAGCGATCGTGACGGATCCGCCAACCAGGGCTTGCGATGCCATCCACTCCAGGCGACGGTCGATCATGTCGATCTGGTCAGTCATCTCGGCTTCGAGATTGGCTGCTTCACGCTCAGCGCCCATCAGGTCGCCACCAATACGCTCGCCGATCATGCGGCGAACTGGCTTGCGCAGGTCAGGTGCGCGTTTGTCCTTGATGTAGGCAGGCTTGAAAACGTTGGTTTGGAACCGGCGCTGCTCAACCAGCTTGCCCTCGACGAGCGGGGAGACGAACGGCGACATGCGACGCTTGCCGACGTCAACGTCGATCGACACGTATTCGGTGTCGGACATGACGATGTTGGGGAAGAACCGGTCCAGCAGGAATTTCTGCGGGCGCTTCAGGTTCGGAACGACGCCAATCAATGCGTTGGTGTCGTAGATGAAGGTGTTGTTTGGCATTTGCTAGCTCCGTAGATTTTTGCCCATAAAAAAAGCCCTCCGAAGAGGGCTTTCGCTGGACTGGATTGTTTAGGTCGGGTCGGTGGCTGGGACGTTGGTCTTCAGGTAGATCGACAGCGGCCGCAATGCTGCCGTCGCCGCGGCCAGCGTGATGCCGGTGCCGAGCGTGACTACGGTGCTGTTGAATTCGCCGGCCAGGTAGATGCCGCCAACGACGTCGCCGCCGGATGCGTCGATGTAGTCCGCAGCGATTGCCACCGGGGTCTGCGAGCCGTCGCCCGCTGCGCTCAATGCCAGGATGTACTTACCCGATGCAGTGATCTTGCCCAGCACGGAACCGCGCTGCAGGACTTGACCGGAGAGGATCGTCACCGAGTCGGTAACCAGTTTGTGATTGCCCGCGATCAGTTGATCAGGGATGTAGGCCTCGGCGTAAATGCCCGGGGTTTGTGGGTTGTCGCCCAACGAGTTGACAGTAAGAGTCATGGTTTTTTCCTAAATGTGAAAGTTGAAATCAGGATTCGCCGCGGCGCAACTTGCCCGCGGCGACGATTCTTGCTGCTACACCTTGCGGGCTATCTGCTGCGGGTGCAGCGCCTGCTTCCGTCCCCACATTTGGGGTCTGGACTTCAGCCATGCGGTTGGCAAGGCTGCGAGTTTTCCCGACGTGGCCGGCTGAGATTGTTTTCAGCATTTCAGTTGCAGCGTCGACCGTCATGTCGGTATTGAAGGCAAGGTGCGCGGCCATGTCGGGACGGGAACCTGCCGCCTCGCATGCGAAGATAGCGGCGCAGCGTGCGCGTTCGGACTGGCGCGCAGCCTTGTCCTTTTCTTCGTCGTCCGACTCTTCAGCCTTTTTGGACTTTTCCTTCTCCTTGTCCTCTTCCGCTTTTTTGGCTTCGTCGTCCTTCTTTTTTTCTTCTTCCTCAGCCTTCTTCGCGTCGTCGTCCTTCTCCTTCTTTTCGTCGCCGTCTTCCATGCGCTTCGCATAGTCCTCGTCCGACTCGTCGGCACGTTGCTTTTTCTCGTCGTCTTCCACTTTTGCAGCAGAGATGCCGAGCAGATGCGCATAAGACAACGCGCCAAGTACTTTAGCTAATTTCATCTTGTTTCCTTATAAAAAAGGTCAGGCGATCTCGGCGAGCAAAGCCCGGAACGCAGCGTCAGGGGCCATCACAGCATCCGCAAGACCTTGGCTTACGCCATCGGCCCCTAAATACGTTGCGGCTTGTGTATCCCGGACAGCGTCGGCCGGAATATTTCGGTTGCGGGCAACTGTCGATACGAACAGTTCGCCCATTTTGTCTATGTCGGATTGGAACCGCGCCAGGGCATCAGCGGAGAGCGGTATTTCCGGACGTCCGTCCGCCTTGGTTTCGCCGTAGGTGATGAACGTCACCTTGAAACCGGCGCCAGTCAGCGCTTTGGACCAGTCCATGTGCATCCAGATCACGCCGATCGATCCTGTGCCGCCGGTTCGCGGGACGATGATCCGGTCCGCCGCGCTGGCGATTGCGTAAGCAGCGGAATAAGCGGACTCATTCAGGATCGACCAGATCGGCTTTGCGCCCCGTGCGTTGTAGATCGCGTCGACCAGGTCGAAGCAGCCCGACACTTCACCACCCGGGCTATCAATGTCGAGCATGATTGCTTTGACTTCCGGGTCGGTCATCGCCGTCAAGAAGTTCTGGCGGATGCCGTCATACCCAGACATCCCACTGTACGGGCGCAGTGAACCCAGTTTTTGCACCAGGGTTCCGCACACCTCGATGATCGCCACGCCGCCGACGACATCGTAGCCAACGCGAGGATTACGGCCGGCGTCGGAGTAACCCTCGTCGTCTTCCATCATTAATGGCGCGATCGCGCTTCCGTCCAGGCGGGCGATATGCCCGATGCCCAGGCGATCAGCCAAGGCCGCCATGATGACCTCAGCCTTTCCAGGCGCGATGGCAAGCGGAACGTTGAACAGTCGCTGTGCAAGGAATTCGAATTTCATCAGGTTGCCTTTGGCTCGGTGATCGCTTCAGTGGCATCCGCGCCGGCAGCCCACTCGGGAAGGGGAATCCCGAGCTCCTTGAAGCGGGCAATCTCAATGGCGCGCTGTGCAACCGTTTCACGCCAGTCAACACCGCCGAGCTCGGCCGCCTCGTCTTCCAACGTTGACAGGGCCGCGTCCATGCCAAGAATCGCGCCTTGGCGTTCCTTGACGGGATCAATGATTCCGCGCCCTGGTCCCATCCATTTCGTGCGGGAGTAGGCGGCGCGGAACTCGGCGTATGGCGGTGCGCCGGCCGGCAGTGGCAAGTCGTCCACTTCCATGGATTCTTCAGTGAAGGCGCACACGATCGGCTGGCCGAACCCAACGGCGAAGTCGTTGCGGCGCCGGGACAAGGTCTTCCAGGCTTCCAGCATCGCGCCTCGAGCCGAGCTGTAATTGACGTCGGACCAGTCGTTGCTGACCTGCTGGGCAGACAATCCGGTTCCGGCGGAGAAATTGCGCAGGACCGCACTCTCGAAATCCTTGAAGTTACTGTTCGGGCGTGCTGCGGTCACCGCGTTGATCTTCTCGCCTGGAAACAAGATCGGCATGCGTGCGCCGCCCAGCTTGATCTTCTGGTCCTTGTGGAAGGCAGACCGCTCGTCCTGATAGTTGCCGACGCTGCCGTCATCGCCCAAGGCAGACTCAACCATGGCCGGGTCATACGGCGACTCGACGTAGGCACCGAAGATGGCGTTGAGGATCGCCGCGTCGAGCTCGGCGCCGTCGTACTTAACCAGCATCTTTAAGCGCTGGAGGACCGGCGCGAAGATCCCGGCACCGCCGCGGTGCTGCGCGGCGCGGTCATGATCGTAGTCGTGCACGATGATCGGACGGCCCCAGGTGGTTTCCTTGGCAATGCGCTCCCACGTCACAGCCTTGGCCGCAGCGAAGTAGTCGCCCTGGTGTGCTTTGCGGATGTAATAAGCAATGGCAGCACCGTACGCGTCAATCTCGACGCCACCGCGCACCTTGTCCATATCGAACTGCAATTGCGGATTCGACAGGCGGTCGGGGTCGATCACCTGGATCGTTGTTGCGTACCGCGCGCGGCCCTCGCCGATGCGGTTCGGCAGCCAGTGCAGCATCGCCAGCGCGTCGCCATCAATCAGTTTGTGACGGAAAGCCAGCCGCATGATCTGAGCGACCGTCAAGTTCCGCTGTGCATCGCAGTAACGGCCCGTGTCGTTAGCCCAGGTGCGCCACGCCGCCTCCAGTGCCTGGCCGTATTCGTCCGCCCAGACATGATCGAACGCCTTGATCCCGGTATGCTGGGCCAGCGCCTGATAATCCGGCTTGAAGATCGGCCTGAAGTTCGCGCCGATCGCGTTGTCCAGGATCCGGGTTACGGCGCCAGACGCCCAGCCATCATTGCGAACCAAATCCCGCACTCGCGACACGATCCGGTCGCGGTACATATTGAGCTCGCCGTCAGGCGATCCCAGGTACGGGTTCCACTCCGCCATATGGTCACCGCGCTGATCTGCAGCGTCGTAGGGCGTATTGCTCCCTCCAACCAGCATGGACGCGCGGCTTCGCTTCGGCGCGAACGGCAAGCCGTTAGGGCCGAGAATCGTCACTGGGTTGTCCATCAAAATTTAAACCTTACTGGACGGCGGCCCGAGCCCGGGACCTTCAATTGAAACTGCAGCGACTGGATCAGTGCCGCTAGATCCGCAATGTTTGCCTGCGTGTAGGTCACCGCCCGCGCGCCATCGCCTTGTGAATAGGAATACGAGACACCCTTCGCGCCGGATGACAGGTCCATATAGGCCTGTTGCGCGGCTGCCAAATCGGCCTGGAGCACAGACGTGGATCGGCCTGCCAGCAGGCTTGCTCGCGGGGTGCAGAAGCTCAATTTATATCCTTGCTAGCCGACTGGCTAAAGACTTCTTGACGGGCTTGGCTTCGGTGGTCACGCGCACCGTCTCGATCTCGGGCGCATCCGTTTTTGGTACAGGCAGCGCTTCCGTGATCGTCAATGCAATCTCGTCAGCCCGCCGATTCAATTTCAATCCAAAGTGCATCAGCCCGCACAGCGCGCCGTATCCATAAACGCGGCAGTCCAGCGCTTCGTTTGCCCTGCCTGGGGGAAGCTCCCACACCCGGTAATGCTGTCCGCCCGACGTCTTGCGCACCGAACGCTCGGCGGTCAACTGCGCGAAGTAGTTCACGTCGCGGTCCGACGGGTAGTGCATGTAACCCGGGCCGTGCTTCTCAATGTGCAGGCGGGACCGGATGGAGTCCTTCGCTGCGTTCACGCCGAGAATCACCGGTCGGAAACTAGATTTGTTGCGGCTGCTCGGCTTCTTCGTAGGCCAGACCGGGGAGCGCTTGCCGCCAATCGCCGACTCGCCCTTAATTGCCCAGATCCGGCGTCCAAGTCTCGCCTTTGCAAATTCGTACACCTTCTGTGTGTGGTGTCCGCCGGAGTCGATACAGACCGCCATCGCCTCGAAGCCCCGCCCATCAGCCCGGTACCACAGCCGCTTCAGGTACGCGTCCAGCCGAGTCCATGGATCCGGCGTTTCCATGTCGCCTTCGATCACCTCGTAGTCAACCGACCAGCTTTCCTCGTTGCGGCCCCATCCGATCACTTCGCATTCGAATCGCGCATCCTGCGTGTCAACACCGACGGTCAGCACCGCGACGCCGTCCGGCACTTCCGCAGGCCAAACCTCGCAGCGCGCTGCAAGCCGCGCCTCGTTCAACGCCTTGTCGCCGCGGTCCTCGTAGCATTCGCCGAGCACCAGGTTGATGAAGGTCTGCCGGGCCAACGGATCGTCCTTGACCCGCAACCACTCGGTGACCAGGTTGACCCATGAAGCATTCGGGAAAAGACTGTAGCCGGCCCATATATGGAACCCGGCGTGCCCTGAGAACGGCTTTGCCGCGCGCCACTCGCCGGCCGCCACCATGTCCGGCTTGTCAATGTCGTGAATGATGCAGCCGGACTCACGACACACGTAATAGACCGATGCCGGAATTCCGTTATCGGATTCGTCCTTGTCCCACTTGAAGCCGTGCGGCGTATCAGGGCCACCCCACTCCAGCGGCTGAAACTCACCGCAATGCGGGCACGGAACGAAATACCTTCGCTGGTCGCTTTCTTCCCAGCTCCGGTCGATCCGGCTCATTCCTTTTACCGTCGGCGTGCTTCCCACAACAATCTTCCGGTTCCAAAACGTTTCACTGCGCTTCGTGCCGAGGGCGATCTGGTCGCCTTCCATGCCGGCGCCACCAGTTGGATAACCGTCGACTTCGTCAAACAGGATGACCCGGGCCGTAATCCGCCGGAAGCCGCCTGGGGAGTTCGCCCCGACCAGCGACAGGCTCGATCCATTCAGGAACGTTTTCTTCAGAATGGTCTGATTGCTGTCCTTCGCCTTCACATCGCCCGCAAGAGCGGCCAACACTGGCGTGTCGCGCAGCATTGGTGAAACTTCCGTCTTTGAATAATCCTCGGCGTCCTCGACGCGAGGCTGGACCATCAGAATCGGGGAAGGATCCTGGTGCATGTAGTATCCAATCACGTGATCGAGCGTCTTTGTGTAGCCGACCCGTGCGGATTTCTTGACCGTCACATAGGTGACAGCCGGGTCGGTGATGGCGTCCATCATGCCGACCTGATAAGGGAACGCCCTGAAACGCCCTGTCTGCGCGCTCGTCTCCTTCGACAGCACCGCGTACCTCTCAGCCCATTGGCTCAGGCTCAGCTTCGGCGGGGGCTGGATATTCTTCAGCCTCGCGAGGCGCAATTCGCAGTCAAGCGACTGCAGCCCGCTTGCGTACCGCTCAGTGTCCTCCATCGCGCGTTAGCTCTTCCAGTGCCTCGGTGATCAGTTCTTGCAAAACGTCCTGCACCTCGGTGACCGTCTTGAGGCGGTGCACCCGTGGCGCCTGTTCAGCCGGGATTGCCAGCAGCCGGGTCCTGACCTTTGCGTACTCTTCGCCGACGGCCTTCGCCACGTCCGAGACCAACACCACGGCGCCGGACCTCTGGTCATACTCAAGTTGGTTGAGCAGGGCCAGGTAATTTTCCTTGACCCGCTTGGCTTCCTCGATCGTCATGTCAGCGCCAGTGGCGGACAGGATTCTGACGGCGGCCTGCTCGGCGCTTTCTCCGGAACGAGCCTTGGGTAACGCGTTACCCTTGTCGTTACCCTTCAGGCCGGCAGTGCGATATTTCTTCAGGTACGCGTCGGTCGCCTCGACGTCAACACCGCCGTCGGCCAATACCAATTTGCCGCCATGTTTCCATTGTGTAACCGTCTTCTTGCTGACGCCGCGAAGTCGCGCAAACTCGGCCTGTGAAACAACGGTCATGGCGTTACCTGAATTTGGAAATTCTTAACCTAGATTTACATCGCGGCGCGCAATGCCCTCGCTGCAGAAAAGCTCAGGAGGGACCCGCGATGGTTGAGGCACCACACCCGCCCTCATACGACCCGAGCCTTCATGCCCCGCCGCATCACCCGCACCACCTTGTCGACGTTGGGCTCGCACCCATGCAGCCGAGCGAACAAACCAACGAATCGAACATAGGGCACGACCCACCATGCGAGCCTGATCTCCAAGCGAAGCGTTCCATGTGCCATTCGATCACCCCTTCGCCGACGCCATCGCCTTGCCGATCGCGCGCCCAAGTTCCTTGTTGACGTTCATCGCGATCACCTGCTTTGCCCTGTCGCGGTAGTTCAGGTGCTGCGTGACAGGCAGCGCATCAGTGAAGCGGATCAGCAGCTTCAGTTTCCCCGTCTGGTTGACGCCTCGCTTGCTGATCCTGATCTTGCCTGTGCGCTTGCTTGCGATGGCCGCCTTGTCCGCAGTGCGCTGCCAGATCCCGTTCACGATGCCGTGCCTGGTCTTGATCGGTCCGATGTAGATGTCGCTTCGCGCCTTGAGTGAAGCCAGCGTTCCCTTGCGCAGCTGGCCATACTGGTTCAGCGGTATATCGCCGGGCACCAGCTGCGCCTTACTGTTGATCTTGTGAACGCCGCCGCGCTCATAGGGCTGCAGGTATGCGGCCGTCTTGTCCATAACGAAAACAGTTGCGACCAGGTTGTCCTTTCGCGCCTTGGTGATGCGGACCGACTTCAGTGTGAACGGCGATGGGTTCTTGAACGTGGCCTGCATGTTCTTTACTTCCGCGTCCTGCACCTTCTTGGCCAGTTCAGTCAACGCCGTGGCTGTCGCGAACGGCAGCTGTTGATATGCCAGCGCACTAAGCTTCTTCTGGATCTCCTTCACATTGCTGCGAATGGACATCTCGAACGAGTTCATCTCAGACCACGTACAGCAGATCTTCGCCGGGCTCTGGGAGCGTAAGCGTCTGGCCGTCGCTCATCCTAGCCGTGCAATAGACTTGGTAAGTGACCTGTGAGACACCGGCGCCAATAAGATTGCTGACCTTTGCCCCATTGACGGTTGAGCCGCCCACTACCATCGCGTCCGCCGCCGGGTCGGTGCCAATGACTGCACGACAGGTCCACACTGCGGAGCCGTCGACAACTGTCACGCCTGGCGCTACGCGAGGATGTTGTCCGCCAGCGTAATCCACGGTGAAGGTTTCGGTCTCAGTGACGCGTTTGGGTCCATTCCAGCTACTCATCGCGCGCTCAACAGCTTTGTGTAGTCGGCGGTGAAGATCTCGATCGCACCGACGCGCTTAGGTATCCAGTTCATCGCGTCCTTAATTGGTCCATGTTGCAATGCGGGGGCTATGCTTACCCACTACCGTTCTGGCAGCGTTCGGTATCAGCACGACTGCGCCGCCAATGGTGATCGATGCATGCAGGCCGGCAGAAGCCATTGCGCCGATGCTCGCGGTAATGACGGTGGCCGTCGCTTCAATCACTACCACCGAAGCGGCGAGCCCTGCCTTGCTGTTCTGGCCAATGGTGCAAAGAACGGTGGTCGCTGCCGCGATCGATGCAGCAAGCCCGGCATGCGCAGAATTGCCCGTCGTGCAGTTAATGGCCGTCGCGGACAGGACAACAGCGAGCAGTCCTGCTAATGCAGCGTTACCAGTGGATGCGGTTACGGTGGTCGCGGTCGATACTGTGCTGCCTGACTCTGCGCCTACTGGAGTGCTGGATAGTGGAGCGAAGCCGAGCATCGTCTACCTCGCAGGCAGGCGTTTGAGAACGTCCGCCACATAGCCGGCAAGGATCGCTTTGCCACCGTTTGCGCCGTTCGACGGGTGCGTCTTGTCCGTCCACAGCAACGCGGGGAAATTCGCTGCGTTCGATACATCCGTAAAGTCGAATGGGCCACCAGTCCGACGCGCTTCCACGAAGGCACGAGCGCCCATAGCGCGGTAGTTGGCCCGGATATAGTTGTTGATGTAAGTGAGTTCTACCTCGCCCGCAGTAATCGGCGTGGTGAAGTAGCCGTTGAAAAAGTCGCCGCGTGGAAGTGTCGTCATCAGGATGACAAACCACGGCGATGCTCCGGGGTGGCTGCTTTGGACCGCCGCTTGCCGTGCCGTGATATAGGTCTGCATGTCGGTGATGGTCTGTGCGCCGCCATGTCCGATCAGGAATACGTTATTCGTCTGCTCCCAAAACAGCATGATATTGACCTTGCCGACCACATAGGCAGCGTCAACATTGGTCGGGTTGTTGATCTCGTCAACGATTGTTTGGCTGCTGGCTGCTTGATTGTTGATGACCAATTGCCCGCTGATCGGAGGCAGCGCCGCGATCTGCGTCACCATGTCCGACAGGTCAGACGACATAATTGAGTTGCCTACCGTGACCATGTTGTAACTGGCTGCGGCGAAGCTGGCCTTGCGATAGCCGAGAAATGCTGGCCCCATTACGCCAGCCCGGTACTTGTCAGGCCGCTAACCGTAACTGTGCCAATGGCGATGATCTCGACGTATTGCAATGCTGTCGATGCGCCGGTGAGCGTGTGAATGGTCGCGAATACGGTTGGCGTTGCTGCTCTCGCAAGGCCGAACGTTATGGTTGTGCCGGTGCGAGTAAGTTTGATTACGTCGCCACTGGCAGGTACGGAAGCCACATCAATCCCACCTGGACCGCCACCAGTCAACGTAACTTGGTTGTACTGATTTGTTCCATTCATCCAAGCGTACAAACCGCCCTTGAGCGTAGTCCAAGCGCCTACGGTTGTATCGTCGCGCAGGCCAATCATGAACTCATTGGAGCCAGTGACACTACCGAACGTGGCCTGGACGCTTCCATCAACGCCAGATTGGAAATGCTTGTCCAACACGATGCCAGCGCCACTGGTGAGGCTTCCGCCCGCTGCCGTGTAGGTATAAGGGCCGGTTCCACTCTCTGTTACTGGTGACCCGATTGTCACGGCACGCAGGAAGGCTGCGGCCGCAACCGGCGTGACGCTGTTCGATGCAGGCGAGTCAACTCCTGACCCGACGCTGTTATTGGCGTGAATCTTGAACGTGTAAGCGGTGCTGTTTGTCAAACCTGTTGCCACAATCGGGCTCGTCAAGGTGCCGCTGGTCTGTGCCGTCTGCGCGGTTGCCCCGATATACGGGGTAATCGTATAGCCCGTGATCGTTGCCCCGCCGTTCGATGGGATCGTGAACGCAATACTGGCCGTGGTATCGCCTGCGGTCGCGGTTGGCGCGGACATCGTAGCGGGTACGGTGGCTGCTGCTGCGGTCGTGGCTGATACCGTACTCGATACCGCGCCTGTCCCGCCTGTATTAGTCGCTGATACGCGGAAGTCGTAGGCAGAGGACGATGCAAGGCCGGTAACGGTTGCCGATAGTGCGGTACTGGTGCCGTCCGAGAACGTAAGCCATGTTCCGGACGATGTGAGCTTGTATTCGACAATGTAGTCGGTCGGTGTGCCGCCCCCAGTTGGCAGGCTCCACGACAGAGGAACAGTGCTATTGGTTGGCGTCCCTGCTGTCAGGCCGAGGACTTGGCTTGGTGCTGCGACGACAGGTGTTGCTCCGACTGCCTGACTTACCGAATACCAGTAATCGTATCCGTCATAAAAGAAGGTTATTTCGTTGACGATGCCGTTGCGGTTGTCATAACCGAGTGAGCCGCCCCATTCCTTGTAACCAGTGAATGTTGGCGCGTTGGTGCCGTCCGCAATCAGGCGAACGTACACTTGCGCGTTCTTGACCGGGCTAGAGGCGACAGTGAAAGCCTGTACGCTCGATACGGTCTGCTGCGGCATGTACCGGATGCCTTGAGCGGTCAAAGGGACAGCCAGAGCGAAGGCCACATCATCCGAAGACAGCAGTTTTGCAATCTGACTGGCTGACTGCGTACAGAAAACGTCTTTGGTGCCTGCGCTGAAGTTGACCAATGACCCGGAGTTAGAGCTTGCGGTCGGGCTGCGTGAAAGCGTGGTGCCGGTCAGGAGAACGCCGACGCCGACTTCCCACTCAGAACCCGTCTGCCCTGCGATGCAATAAGGAACCGAGGCCGAAGCAGGCAGTCCAGCAGCGAACGACTGAAAGCCGCTCGGTGGCGATCCGGCAAGCGTAATCGTACCGGTGCCGGTCGTGGTCGTCGTGTCCTTAACGCGGTCGGCGTAAGTCATTAGGCCACCGTATCCGTCAAGACGCCGGACGCATTCCAGTTGATATTCAGTGGCCCGCCAACGATGGAGACCGGCCCGCCCAGATCAACGAAGCCGATAGCGTATTTGCCCGCAACAGTGTCGTCATAGATGATGCCGTAGTAGCCAGTGGTGAAGCCTGCCGCGTCCTGAGCGATGGTTATGTTGGCAGCAGCGAGCGTATTCACAGCGCTGGAGCGGGTCCAGGTGACGGATGTCAGGGTGACAGGCGCGGTGTAAGCTGTGGCGTGTCCAACCTCTTGCGCAGAGAAGTCCACTGAGCCGCCTGCGCCCCATCGTGGATCAGCGGTTGAGGCAGTCGGGACGACGCCATTACCGACAATGCCGAGCTTGAGCGTGTCCGAGGTGAGATTGAAACTCACGCCGGATTTCGCCTTTAACTCGAAGTTGGCAAACCAGTGAACATCGCCTCGCATATCAATCCTTTAATTATTAGGTGCCGGCGCCCGCGCGCTTTGAAGCCAGCAACTTCGCTGGTGAGGGAGTGCGCCTTCTACGTCGACGGCTGCGGACCATTTAAGCCTGTGAACCGCTCGGGCCATGAAACGGGTCGTGCAAATAAAAAGACCGTCCGATCTTTCGAAGGGGCGGCGAATAGATTAGAAATTAAGACTGGCGAACGCCCCGAAAAACTCACTTGCTGCGCGGTCGTAAGCCTTTGCCGCCGCTATGAGACTGTCGTGATAGCCGAGGAATACGCGCTTCTTCTCGTGCCGAATCTGAGCCTTCCATCTGCCGTATTGCTTGTTCCAATAAACACCCTTGAAACCCGACTGGTTGTCCTTGCGAAGCGATGCGTTATGCGAGTTTTGAAGCATCGTGGCGGGCCGGAGATTGGCCTTCCGATTATCCAGACGGTCGCGGTTGATGTGATCTCGTACCATGCCGTCTCCAACCGACAGCAAGAGCGAATGCATAGTGACCGGCTTCCTCTTGATGTTCGTCGAGGCGTATTGGCCCTTCAGATACCACCGATACTGAGAAAGCAGTGGCACATCCTCATCATCAACCTGCGCTTCGCAGTCTGGATAAACTTTGATTTTGGCCATAAAAAAAGCCCACCAGTTATTAGCCGGTGGGCTTAAATATCATCCGGTTGGACGATATGGAGAACTCTGTTCTATCTGCGCCTGGCTGCTTCCTTGCGCGACTGCTCGATCAATTCCCAGCCGAGTTGTCGCAGTATGTCTTTCCTGCTTGGCGGTGGCTGGCGCGATTCCTGGCGCTTCTCCATGTAGTCGCGGACTTCCTGCTTTGTGGGCTGGACGGGCTGCGGCATGGAGTGCCTCGATT
The DNA here is from genome assembly GCA_028292265.1 of Herminiimonas sp. Lineage (GTDB taxonomy): Bacteria > Pseudomonadota > Gammaproteobacteria > Burkholderiales > Burkholderiaceae_D > JAQGMR01. The sequence continues at coordinate 34,377 of JAQGMR010000018.1, read as the reverse complement.
GGTTGCGAGCCGCGGAATCGGATGACGCCGCTTCCCGAACTGCGCTCCGACCCGTACCTGAAGCCGCAAATGAAAAATGCCCCGGCACGTTCTCGCGGCGGGGCATTTCGGGAACGCGCGAAACTAGACTGACTTTAGCGCCAATGGAATCGTATCGAGGTTGTCGAGGAGGGCATGGGTGACATTTCCGGCCAAATACCATACAAAATCACCGTCAGCTCGCTCGAACCCTTCGTTCATTCGAGCTGCATCAGCTGTACCGCCCATCCGACAATATCCGTCCGACCGAAACAGGAATGCGAAAACGGGTTTACGCGTTAGACAGTTCTGAGGGTCCCGCTCTTCCGCATAAAAGGTGTATTGGCCGAGCAGCTTCGACCCGTATTTCACCAAGCCGAAGCGGGAATACACTTGTCCCAATGGCGACGACCAGCGGAAATCTAGCATCGCTTCGTCATCGCCAAGCTTTGCGAGGTTGACCTTATAAACGTCGGCGGGACTTTTCGCAATACCGTCCGTGATCAGGGCTTTGAGCCTCGAAGCGACACTACATAGATCTTCAGCTATGCCAAGTGTACCGTACAGGTCTGCGATTTCGTTCCCTGGATAGACTTTGAACATCTACGACGCTCCCTATAAAAGGAAGTCATTATGCCACCGCCGGACGGCGTGTATTCAATAGCGACCCCCACAAACGGGTCGTCCGGTTTTGCGTATCTCCGGCAACGCCATCGGGAGAAAAACAGTGCGATGGTCTCTGTTGAATTCCTCGCCCCGTATCTGCTACGCCGCCAAAATATGGAATGCAACATCCCACCACTCACGGCGTTCCGGGGTAAGACTACCCTCCCAGTAAACGCAAAAGCCACCGCAACGGGTGGCTTTCTTCGTTCTACCAATACAGGAGAAGATTCCCGGCGCCCAGTCCTATAGTGAAAAGGGGCTACGGCGTGAAGTGAATCTACTCACGTATTGGCAAGTTTTGGAGCGAGTTCGGCTAATGGCTGTGAATTGCTCTCAAGTTATGCGAACCCAACGATGGCACCGATCGATTCGCAGTAGCAACATGATATTGATCAACTTTACTGCGCGCAAGGTTTATTTACGGACAGCGCGCAGTGTTCACCGCTCCATATCCTTGGCCAGCTTGCGCATTGCCCGCCCCGCCGAATAGCGCACCAAGTCGTCCAAGTCCTCGATCATGTCGAGAATGTACTCGCGCCAGTCCGGCTCACAGACCAACGGCGCTTTCTTCTCCCCATTACAGAGCTTGCACAAGTCGTTCGACAGCTTCGGCGTGCCAGTCGCAACCTCGTAGCCCTTGCCGGAGCAAGCCTCGCAGATGTCGTTAAGCCAGTAATTCAGAGACTTCGCAGCCAGTTTGTTCGGCTTAATGTGGTCCGGCCAGTTTTTGCGCAACCCAGCTTTCACGGTAACCTTCGCCTGCCATGCAGTGAGCAGCGCTTTGTACGTCGTGGCATCGTTCCCGAACTTCACCCGAAACAGTGCGGCGCCCAGATCGCTCGACAGCGCGACTGCGGCCAATTTCTCTGTTGCGTGGTGGTGCTCGTCATCCCGCAGGTTCGACGACTGCGTTGCCCGACTATACGATTCGATGATTCCCATTGCGCGACTCCCTTTTAACCGATTACTGCTTCCTAGATTCGATTGCTTGGCGCACCTTGAGAGTTCTCTCGTAGTCGCCGATGATTAACTGCAGAACGCTATGCTCCGCAAAGATCGTTTTTGTCTTCAGCATGCGCAGAAAAGCGAGTCTGCCGGGAAGATCCGTCGCGCCAAGTGCAATTTCAACCGGTGGCTTACGGCTCTTGTCGCGCTGCGACGCGCCGGTGCGATATGCCTTGAGTTGTCGCGCATTCAGGTGATAGTGGAAGCAGCAGCGGCCTTGGGCATCTTCCATTCTCTCCCTACTGACGTGGCCGGCCTGAACCATCCGCGCCATCTGGCTTTGCAGTCGCACCGTGGACACTTTGATGGCGTGCGCAAGCTGCTTGCCCGACCGCGGCTTCCCCTGGCTCGTTGCGAGCGCGGCTTGAATGCGGGCGATTGCAATCATCGCTTCCCTTCCCTCGTCTTCAAGGCCAATGCAGCGACTGCCTGAAACCACTCGCCTGCGTTCAACTGGTAAGGATCAGGCAGCCCTTGCTGCGCGCACCAGGCGTGCAGACGCACGAATCCGTTCTCGGCGGTCTGCTCATACCCTGCTCGGTGCGCTGCGGCTAGCGTGGCGAAATAGCGCGCCAGCGACGCACCACAAGACCTAAGGGCCGCGCGGATTTCATCCGCATCTTCGTCCGTCCACCCGTAGCGCTGACGCAGGTAGCGCATGTCCGCGATCATCTGTTCCCGAACGCTCATCCATCCATCTCCTGTGGCATAACTTCACCCGAAAGCCCCCCCTACCCCACGCATGGGATTTGGGAGAGGTTTCGGCTTCACCCCGCTTGCGCGGCGATCCATGTCAGCGCCGTGGTTACCCTCGCTGACCCCCGGGCCTGGATCCAGCCAGCCCAGCAGCTCACATGCGGAATTGCACCGGTGCCAAACTTCGGCGTGTCTGCTTACCGGTTTTGACGAGCCACGGGTACGCTCGGTGTTTCTTGCCTTGCCAGCCCATTCAGGCCCAGTTGCTGTCCCAGAGGCGCGGGTCATGCGCGCTACAAGAGCCGCCTCATAAGTTCTGCCAGCGGCCGCACGCCGTGCGCCTGATGATGGTCATTGGCGTCATGTCCTTCGTCCGGAGGCATTACCCAAGGAAGGCCGGTCGACTCGGCGGCGCGCTGACCAGTGCCGGATTTGTCGTGGTCCGCAAAGACGAATCGGTTACCGCTGATCTGCGTTGCCACATGAGCGAGATTCCCCGCGGAGAAGCACACGACCACACTCGCCGCTCGATGGAGGTGACGTAGCGCCGCGCGTAGGCTCAGGCCGGTCGCGTACCCCTCGCAAAGCCACTTCTCGGCGCCGCTGCCGATGACGTGCATTGATCCGCCTGCACGCCCTCCTGGGAGGAACAACTTACTGCCGTGACTGTCGATCCACTGGACGCTATTGACGCGCTTGTAGTCGCGGCAATCGCGCATGGGAATGACCAGGCGGCCATCGTTATCGATCAGTCCTGCTTCGCTCGGAAAGCCCTTGCGCGTCAGGTAGGGATGAATGTCGGTGCGGCAGCGGTGCAAAACTTCCTTCGCCGTCGCAGCCGCATCGGCATATCGTCGTCCCTCGGCCTGCCGCAGCATTGCGAGATCGCGCTTTGGAATGGGAACCGGCGAGTCGTCGTTGCCGCGCGCCTGCCAGATAATTGTTTCCGCGTGCGCATCCCAGGCTTGCAGCCAGCCCCAGTCGCCGAAATAGCGATACGCACCATTTCGGGACCGCGGATGCAATTCGGTAGGACAGCGATGCACACGACCATCAGGGACGGGATCTGCGGCCAGCAGGCCATGGAGGAGGCAGAACTCAGCGAACGTCTGCACGTGCTGCTCCTTTGCCTTTGCCCTTGTAGAAATGGCGGATGATGTTGTTCTGTACCGTACCTTTCAGCTCCCGCGAAATGGGCGGTGCATCCTCAGGCTTGAAGTGACTTTGTGGGAAGTGTCCGTATATGGTTTTGAACTGCGCCAGCGCGAATTTCTGGGCAGTGACTTGATCGCCCTTCTTACGCTCCATCGCATAGCCGCACAGCTGACGCCAGACAGCGCTTTTGTCTTCGAGGTGTCTCGCGGTTTTGACCTTCTTCGCTTTGCCGCCGTCGACCTCCTCCATGACACCGGCCACACTTTCCACCATTGACTGCCGGACATGCTCTTTGCCGCAGGCCGGGCACCGGTCCATCCGTTGGGGGAAGATATAGCCACAAGTGCAGCCCCAGTCGGCGCATTCCTTCGGATCTCGCTCTTTACGTGCCACGGCATCCCGCGTGGCGCCATCCTCCAGCGTCTGCGTGCCGTGCTCGAACAGGTCTTCCGTGTCATCCCAAAATCGCGTCACGTTACCGCAGTGGTCTAGCCACAGGCCGAACTCCTTGCCGGGCGACGTACGCATGACTCGCCCCATCTGCTGGACGTGACTCGACAGGCTTTTACGGTACGGCCGCGCGGCGACGCCGCACAGGATGTCCGGAACATCAAAGCCCTTGGTGAAGACCTCGCACGAGATCAAACCGTGAATGCTGCTGTCCGCCTTGCGGAATTCCTGGATGAGCTCGCGCCGCGTCTCGTCGCTGCCGTCGCGGTAGCTGACCTGCTGGAAGTTGTAGCCGGCCGCGTTGAACTGGCGGCAAAGCTCCTCGCCGTGGTCGACGGTGGCGCTGAAGACAATCGTCTTGACTGGGCCGCCGAAGTGCAGATGTGTTTTATCGACCCACTCGGACACGATGTCGCCAACGATCTCGATGCCGCGCTTCTCAATCTCCCGATCCGCCCATTCGCCGGCCACCACCTTTGCGCCGGCCATGTCGACGGCCTTTGCCGCATACATCTTCAGGGGAACAAGGAATCCGTCGGCAACCAATTGGTTCGTGGTGCAGACGTTGACCAGGTTGGAATAAATTTTTGCCATTCCCTTGGCGAAGGGAGTTGCGGTCAGTCCGATGACAGTCAGGTCGGGCCGATTCCGGATAAGGTCCGCGGTCAACCTTCGAGTGGTATGCGCCTCGTCGACGATCAGCAGGTTCAAGTCCGGAAAGAAGCCTCGCTTCTCGATCGTTTGCGCGGAACAGACCTGAATGCGCTCATACGGGCGCCAGCGCCAGTGGCCGGCTTGCACCACGCCGTGATCGATGCCGTACCTGTCCAGCAGCGCGCTGGTCTGGTCAACCAAGTTTATGCGATCGACGACGAAGGCGGCCTTGCTGTACTTCCGCGCGGCCTCTCGCAGAAGATGGGCGGCAATCACGCTCTTGCCGGCACCGGTCGGCGCCATTAATATTTGGGACCGGTGGCCCGCCCGGCGACCATCACGCAATCCGTCAATCGATTCCAGCTGATAAGGGCGGAGGACGATCTCTTCAGACATTGACCTTCGCCTTGTCGAGATCGCGCTGCAGGCGTTTGACCTGCTTTTTCATTTCGGAGCACTGGTTCTGCCAGTCGTTGCGCTGACTTTCCACCGCCTTAATATAGCCTTGCAGCTCCTGCAGCCGGTCCAGAACCTTCGAATCGGCGGCGAGCAGCAGGGTTTTGTTTTCCGCTTCGAGTTCGTCGTTGCGCCGTTTCAACGCGTCGATCACTTCTCGCGTCTCGTCCAGCTCGTCTTGGAGTTCTTCGATTTTCTGTGTCGGGGCGGCTTCCCGCAATGTCGCCGTTGGTGCGGCGTTTGTTGGTGCGGTGCGCGACCGTAACGCCGGTGCCAACGGTGTAGCGATTTGCTGATGTGCTTTGGCGAGGCTGATTTCGCCGTGGGCTACTTTCCACGCCAAGTCAGGGGCGTCGCGCGCCACTTTGTCGGCCATGCGCTGGGTCTTGTCGCTTGCGCCGGAAGCCGCGGCCCGGTTGGCTACGGTCTCTAATCCGGTAGTACTACCGGATTTGGACGGTTTCCCGACAGTTTGCGCGTGCCCCCAGTTCTGCGCGCTCGCAACGATTGCCGCATGCTGGCCGGTCGTGAGGTGCCGGCGGTGCAGGTTGGAGGAAAGGACGAAGGCAAGCATCTCCCTCTCAGCGTGCGCAAACTCGGCGAAAGTGGGCTTAATGCCGAGTTCCAGGCAGGCGCGGTACCGATTGCCCCCGTCCAGGATGAGGCACCGGTGGACCGTGATTGGTTGGCGCAGGCCATTGGCCGCGATGTCTGACTTGAGCGAATCGAATTCCCAACCGGACATCGGCGGAAAAAGCGAGCACAAGGGATGCAGTTGGTAATCCATCAGACGCCCCACAACTCGAAGCGACGGAACATTCGCAGCACCGTGGCACCTTCGATTAGGCGCCGCGACCAACACCACATCACGCAGCGCTTCATGGCGGTTTTCATCATGCTGATTCTCCGAGCAGGTCCACTTCCTTTGCGTGGAAAGCGACCTGCCAGCGGATTGCCGCGTCGGTGTCTTCCGGAAATGGGCACGCCGTCACTGGCAAGCGCCCTTCAGCGGCATCCCGGGCGCGACGGGTAATTTCGTCAACCGGAATGATTTGGTGGTCCATGTTTCCCTCCCGTACTGCAGCTTGATAAATCTCAAGGTTTGAAATTTTTGGAAAAAAAGAGAGGCGAGTGCCTCTCTAAAAGAAAGTTATGACGGAGGCGGGGCGGTGGAGGAGATCGCACCAGCACGCCGAACGACGCTCCAATCCACGCGATCGTTCAGGTCCTCGCATCGGATCTCCCCATTTGTAAGTTCTTCGATGCGAGGGCAATGCTCGGCCGGCACGCGGTCCGCTTCACGCCATGCCTGCACGACTTGGTACCCGCTGAGGTCCAGAGCACGAGCTATGGCAGCCAAGCTGCCGAAGTGTTTGATCGCTTTTTCGATTCCGTTCATAAACATAAGCATATGCTAGTTTTACTAGTTATGCTAGATTTTCCTGCGATGACACCATAAAAACTAGCGTATAGGATACCGGCCATGTCGATACACAAGCGAATCAAACAGAGAAGGGAGCATCTGGGACTCTCGATGCAAGCACTAGCCGATCTAGTGGGAGTGTCGGCTTGGCAAACTATTCAGCAGTGGGAGAAAGAAGGCGGAACCGCTCCTAAAAGGGAGCGGCTACATGCAGTCGCCAAAGCATTGCAGACATCCCCAGAAGCTCTGCTTTTTGGCCCCGCAGAGGAGCATAGGCAAAGCAAATCCAGCGCACTTCAAGATGTTGCTGGAACTGAGTTCGAAGGGCTGAGCATGGAGGCGCAGCGGATCGCTAAGGCGTTTGATCGACTCAACCCGGCTCAGCGAGCCGCTGTTAAATCTCAACTTACGGCTTTTGGATGTCAACTTTGATTAGTGACTGGGAGCCTGGGCGCTGGAGCTTTTATTCCTACGATCCGTTTATGACGTATGGAATGGCGAACAAGCATTTCGTTGACCGAAATGGTAAACCGGCGTTTATTGCTCAAAAAAATGATCCGGAATGGATGTCAGAGGACGACGTAGCACTCTGGCGACTCGGACGAGATGCATACCTAAAGCTGCCGCCATGCTCAAACAAGGAAGAGTTCGACGCCAGTCTGGCTGAGCATTACAAGATGATTAAAGGGCTTCGGACCTCCATTGCGGCCGTAGCGATAGAGAAACGAGTCGTGTTCAAGAATGAAGACGACCAACCTATCGAACCGGATTTCGACGACTTCACCAGCATGGGAATCCTCGAAATTGCGTGGAAATTGGTAAAGGCGGGCGCTGCCGACGCCGCGGTTATAAAAAATAATTTCCTGTTCGCGTGCCTTGAGAGCATTGAGCATGGCCTCATCGCGAATCACCTAGATGGCGGAGGCGTTTATTCCGCTATAGAGGCCGCAAACGCCTTCGCAAACTTTGTGGCAATAGATTCCGGAAGCACCAGCCTGCAGCAGGCCAGGAGCGAGATCGGCTTGGCAGGCGCTCTTGAAAGGTACAGGGACGACCCGAAACAAGAAGCGAAAAAATTTATAAAAGAGTGCTGGATAGAATGGCAGCGTGACTCTGGTAAATACCCCAAGCAATCCGCATTTGCAAGCGATATGCTGACTAAAATTCCGACCGACAAGGACGGGAGCCCCATAATCTCGTTCGACACCATTGTCAAAAAATGGATTCCCATTTGGACGAGAGAATCTAAGTAACCCTGCCCGTAGAGTTACCACCTAGCAGGCAAGGTGACCACCAACCCGGCATCGTTCCCTCCATACCTGTACGTTTCCCACCGTGCAGGCTCATCGGGTTACAGGGAAACATTACATAGCTAACCTTTCATCACGCCGCCTCGGCTGGTTTCTCACGAAAGGTTCTCTAATGTCCCTAGCCTCAGCATTGCATTCCCCTCTACAGCCGTTTTCGACTCGCCCTTGGTGCAATAGCTAGATTATCTTGCAATACTAGTTTTTCTAGTATATTATTCCAATTAGTACCCGCTGACTGCGCGGCGTGAATAGGACCTCAAGAACGACATGAACACCACTAACGCGGCCCGGCTCGAGAACAGCCGTCATGAGACACACACGAACGAATCGATTCACGACATCGCGACGGATCTTGAAACCATTTCGAACGTCCTTTCGGACCTTCTTTCATTGGCCTCGGAAGAGCTGGCGCAGGAAAGCCGTCGGGGCCTGACTCTTGTCGCGGTAGCAGAAAGATATGCGGCAGATGTAAAAGCCATCAATCAGCGGCTCTATGTGCGCTGGTCTCAGCAGCACAAGGCGTAGAAAAACAGAAAGCGGAACGAATCGGTCGCCGAAGTGTTTGCACCACTCCGACGACCTGACCATCAACCACAGGGAGCAGAAAATGGCTGCAAAAAAGTCTACAGGGGAACCCGCGAAAGATCAAACGGGTCTTCCCGACGCCGGGTACAACGCGCTTCGAGCAAGCCTTCGCAGCATGCTCGTGGAGCTCGCCTTGGAGTCTCACGATAATACGACGCTTGGCAAGTGCATCGTCGGCGAGCTGGTCGATTTCATCGAACCGATTCTCGAACTGAGCAATCCGGAGACGACGGGGAATGCCAACCTCGCTCGCCGACTGAAGCTCATCCACGGCATCGCGACTCAAGGACGGCGCCACGCCGAAAACATGGATGCGCATCTCGAATCCATCGCACAGCGCACTTACGACCGCTACCAGGACGAGCAGCACAAGCACGACTCTGAAATCCGATCCGGCATACCGTGCCAGGTTCTATTGCCCACCGATCAATCAACGTTGAAAGGCGATGCGTGATGACGACCTCCGCTCCGCAAAACACGACCGAGAAACCGGACCCGATTTTCGAACCGATCAAGTGGCATTACGATCCCAGTCGGCACGACGAAGCGTCCTACCTGCAATGCGCAGTGAAGGACATCGGGCGCGGCATTGAAACGGTTCTTCTCGCGGTTGAGAGTTCCGACGTGGCGGTCTCGAATGGAGACGCTGCATTGTTCGACGATTACTCACGCGGCACGCTGGTGCGCCTTGCAATCTGCTCCATGCGCATGCTGGCCAGCATAGCCGAAGACGCCATTGACAAGGCCAACGATGCCTATCTTGCCAAGAATGCAGGGGGTCGCCATGGCAAAAAATAACAAGTCCGAGGCCGTCTCCCCTTGCATCGCCGCTCTTCGGATCGACTTCCAAGGCAGGTTCCCCGAGCGTGAGATTTTATGCGAGAAGTCCCGGGTTTCATTGAACAGCGTTTGCCGCGCACTGGACGGTATCAGCGCGATCGTCAAAATCCTCTACGCCAACGAGACTGAACGGGATGCGCAAGGTCCGGACGGTGATCTGCTGGACATCAAAACCGTCTACGGTCTTTTCGATGCGCTGGTCGTCTTGACAGACAGTGGCAATGCCGATGCGAGCGTCCTCGGAAGCCACCTTTTTCGGCAAGCAAAAGGAGAGGCATGATGGAGAACACGTCAATCGTGCCCGAGATCCCCGAAGCCCATCCGCTCAGCCTGGTGGCAAGGATAAGAGAGGATGCGTCCCTGCTGCTTACCCAAATCGAAGCCGGCTTGTCGACGATTCAATCGGCGGCCGACCGGCTGCCTGAAACAGAGTTGATCGGCGGTTCGACGTTCTGCCCCGAGGTGGTTATTAAGGCGGTCGCATCGCTATTGCAACGGCAGGCAGACAATTCTTGGAGGGTAATCGAAGGGTTAGACGAAGTTATGAAGAGCATGGTCGGACCCGGCGCGACGGAGCAGACCCATGACTAAATCCTCCGCCCCTAAACCGCAGCTGGATGCAAAGCGCAGACGCCTTCTCTCAGATGCGGTGTGCACCCTGTGCGACGCGATCGAGTCTCTGGAATCGGTCGTTCCGAACTTCCCCGGTAATTGCGGACTGTCGAAGGGCGATGTCGATCCGGAACTCGCCATTCACGGCTTCGCGCGCCTTGTCGATCCAATCACTACCTTGTTGATGGCCTTACTAAACGGTGAGTCGGTCGATGAAATCGAAGGTCTTCCTCCAGGGCTAATTCGCTCGCGCTCTGACGGCTCGGGAACTGGGACGGAGGTCGCCGATGCTTAACATCTCCTTCACTCGCGACTCCGCGCCGATCTCGGATGCCGACTTGCTTGCCGTGATCGACGGTGTGCGCGCCCACCTGCAAAGCCCCGACGACGTCTTGCGAGATCAGGCGCTCCTCCTTTCGAAGATGGCGCTCCGGATCGACCAGCTGCGCGTTGAACATTGCGAAAAACAAGCAACGGCGGATACGTGCGAACTTCGCAGACTGGCCCGCTACGCAACTCCAGGTCAGTGGCGCGCCGAGGATCCGACGCAAGAACTCCATGCCATCAGGACTGGGTCCGGGAAACTCGTGTGCGATGTCGGATATAGCGGGTCCTTTTACGAGGACATTTGCAACGCTGAGTTTATTGCCGCCGCTAGCCCGACCGTAATCATCGGGATTTGCGACGAACTCGAAGCCGCCCGGGCCGAGGTCGCGCGCCAGGCGAGGGTCATCGTGAACTTCTCCCGCCAGGCGGACGACGATCTGGCGAAGATTGCGAACTTGGGAATCGAGTGCGACACGTTGCGGCATGGTCTTCGGCTGGCAGACAACCGGACTGCCAACTTTGGCGAGGATGCAGCGCGGTATCAGTGGCTTCGCTCGTTCTGGATCAATGACACCGATTCAACCACCTGTCATGCACTCGGCAACGCGGAGACGCCATCCAAAATAGACGAGATCGTTGACGCTGCTATTAAATCGAACTCATGCACTTCTTGCAGCAGTTCGGCGGTGGCCGCGGATGATGCTATGGAACGCAAAGCATGAAACTTCGCGCCTTACCTTCCATAAACCAGCCCTGCATTGAAGCTGCGGTAAGATTGGCGCTCCCGCTGCTTGACGGAACAGCAAATGATAATAACTCAAATAACCAGGGCGGCCCTGTACCTTCGGAGCAGCAAGGACAGGTCAGACGTGTCGATCGACGCACAGAGGAGGCAGCTCCAGCAGCTGGCGACTGATCGCGGCTTCGTGATCACGGAGGAATTTTCCGATGTGGTCGAATCGGGGAAGGACGAGCTGCGCGCCGGCTTTCAGCGATTGCTTGGCGCCGTCCGAAACAAACGACGTGGCTGGGACACGCTGCTGATCCTCGATACGTCACGGCTTGCGCGGCGCAGGCATATTTCTCTGGTATTCGAAGAGGTCGAGGCGCGGAAGCACGGCGTCCGCGTCGTGTATAAGTCCCTTCCAGATTCAGATCCCATCACAGAGATGCTCCTGAAATCCATCCTCCAGGCGATGGATGAATGGCACAGCCTCACGTCGAAACAGAAGGGACTCGCCGGCATGGCGGAGAACGTGCGTCAAGGCTGGCGCGCGGGCGGTCGGGCACCGATGGGCTATGAGCTCCAGCACGTCGAGACCGGTGCAATCCGTGAGGGCGCGCCGGTCAAGAAAAGCAAACTGATCAAGGGGGACGCTGCGGCAACGGTGCAGGCCTACCTCAAGCTGCGCGCCGAGGATTGCAACCGAACGAAAGCCTGCACGCTGTCTGGGCTCAAATCGTCCTCAAGCACGCTGGTGGGCGTCGAGTGGAACGCCCTTACCTACGCGGGCCATACTGCTTGGAACGTCCGATACGAACACGGCGCCGGCGGCTATGCCAACAGCGTCAAGCGCCGGCCGCGCGCGGAATGGGTCGTGCAGCGGGACACGCACGAACCGCTGATTACCAATGAGGAAGCAGAATCACTTCTGGCTCGGCTGGAAGCCTTTGACCGCGGACACCATGCCCATGCGGATTACATCCTGACAGGACTGCTCAAGTCGACGGCCGGTGAGAACTGGCGGGGATCTGACGGCGGCGCCGGCGGATATTACCGTCTCGGCAAAGGGAAACGGATAAAGGCTTCCATCGTCGAGGCGGCCATCATGGGAGAGGTGCAGCGCGCGCTGCGCACGCCGGCATTCGTGCAAGGCCTGACGGACGCTGCCCGCAAGCAGTTCGACGACCGGAAGAACGATGATGCGATTCCTCGCATGAAAAAGGAATGTGCGGAGCTAGACCGACGGATCAGGCGGCTCACGGAAATGCTCGCGGATACCTCCCGGCCAGAGCCGCTGCTGCGCCAAGTTGAAGAGTACGAGGTGCAACGGGCAGACTTTGCAAGGCAGATTCACCAGCGAATGGAGGAGGCCCACGAGGCGGCAAAGGTCAAAGCGCTCGCGGCGCCACAAGTGGGCAAACTGCTCGCCACGATGGCTGAAGAATTCGAGAGAATAGATCGGGAAGGACTGCGAGACTTGCTGAAAGGATTGGTCGAGCAGGTCGTGTTGGACGACACTGCTCAGACCTTCCAGATTACTTACCGATTAGACGCCGCTACCGGTCTTGGAATGGCGTCCCCAAGGGGATTCGAACCCCTGTACTCACCGTGAAAGGGTGATGTCCTAGGCCTCTAGACGATGGGGACAGAAATCTGTCCTGCTTTCACTCCTGATTGTCGTGCTTACTGCCCGTACTTACTGCCCTGCTTCTGTGCCGCTTTTTGTTCCACTTCTAGCAGCCCGTAATACCGTCGCAGGCGCTTCTGCGGTACTGCAACAGCTTTCGCTGGTGGAGGTAAGCGGGATCGAACCGCTGACCTCTTGCATGCCATGCAAGCGCTCTCCCAGCTGAGCTATACCCCCTGCGCAGAAGCGAAATTATAGCAGGCTAGTTCCCGCCATGTAAATCGCGTTTCCGAAATTTATCAAAGGTACTTTTCGATCCGCGCGACAGCGGTGTCACGACCGATCAATTCGACAACGGCATCAATCGATGGGGTCTGCAGTTGACCCGTAAGCATCAACCGCAGCGGCATGGCGAGCTGTGGCATCTTCAATTTGTGGGTAGCGAGAAGCCCTTTCATCAATGCCGAGAGGGCTGCCCTGTTCCACGTCACCGACTTCAATTGCGACGCATATTCGCTCAGGGCAGGCTTGACACCCTCAATCAGGTGCTCCGCCATCAAGCCCTGATCCGGTCGCGGCTCTTTATAGAACATTGAGCACGATAGCGCCAGGTCGTTGATCGTGTGCGCGCGCTCTTTCATTAATTCAATCGCGGCTTGCAGGTCCGGGCCGCCTGACGTCTCTCCAACCTCCGCCTCCAGCACTGGTCGCACCAAACTCGCGAGGCGCGCATTGTCGGCGGCCTTGATGTAGTGGTTATTAAGCCAGGCCAGCTTTTCGGGATTGAACTGGGCCGGCGATTTGGTGAGGTGGTTAAGGTCGAACCATGCGCAAAACTGCTCCATGGTGAAAATTTCTTCGTCGCCGTGGCTCCATCCCAGCCTGGCCAGATAATTAAGCATTGCCTCCGGCAGAAAGCCTTGGGCCGGATAGTCCATCACGCTGACGGCGCCGTGACGCTTCGAGAGCTTTTCGCCGTCCGCGCCGAGGATCATGGGCACATGCCCATAGACCGGCACTTCGGCCCCGAGCGACTTGAGAATATTGATTTGGCGCGGCGTGTTGTTCACATGGTCGTCGCCGCGAATGACGTGGGTTATCTTCATGTCCCAATCGTCGACCACGACGCAGAAGTTGTAGGTCGGCGTGCCATCGGGACGGGCAATCACGAGGTCGTCCATTTCCTGGTTCGAAATCGTAATGGGGCCTTTAACCGCGTCATTCCAGGTGACCTCGCCGTCCTGCGGGTTGCGGAAGCGCACGACCGGCTTGCGTCCAGCCGGGATCGCGGGCAAAGCCTTGCCGGGTTCGGGCCTCCAGGTGCCGTCGTAGCGCGGCTTCTTGCCGGCGGCGCGCTGCTTCTCGCGCATGGCCTCAACTTCTTCTGGCGAGGTGTAGCAGTGGTATGCCGTGCCCTGCTCGAGCATTTGCGCGATCACCTCCCGGTAGCGGTCCATGCGCTGCATCTGGAAAAACGGTCCTTCGTCGTGCTGCAAGCCGAGCCACAGCATCCCTTCGATAATGGCTTGCACCGCCTCTGGCGTGGAACGTTCCAGATCGGTATCTTCGATGCGCAAGATGAATGTGCCGCTGTGGCGGCGTGCATAGGCCCAGGCGAAGAGCGCCGTGCGGGCGCCACCAAGGTGAAGAAACCCGGTAGGGCTCGGAGCAAATCGGGTGCGGACGGTCATGGTCAACGATCAGTGAAAATGAGTGGAAGAAAAGCGCCACACGAAGGCGCAAGGCAGAGCAAAGCCCCATAGCGGTGCCAGTCGCAGCCAGCGCACAGCAACGCCGGCCATAAAGCACACCCGGCATGCGTCAAGCCTGGGCACACGGCAAGACCACGCATGGCGCGTATTCGGCCACGCAGCAAACTCGCCAGGACGCAAAATACGACGCCAGTCGCAGCAGGCCATGGCACGCAGCGGCCATCGGGCGATGCGGCGCAGAACTGTTGCATGCCAGCTGGTCCATGGCGGAATTTCGCTATTTTACCGTGCCACCCAGCGTTCCAGACCTTAGCCTGAGGCAAGCGCCGCTGTCGCGCTGCTACAATCGTCCTCTTATCCCACCAGATTGCCGCAAGCAAGCATTCCATGAGCCAGACCCCGCCCCGCCAGCTTTTCGTTACCACCGCCCTGCCCTATGCCAATGGCGCATTCCATATCGGGCACATCATGGAATATATCCAGGCCGATATCTGGGTTCGCTTCCAGCGCATGCGGGGCAACGATGTCAGCTTCGTAGGGGCCGACGACGCTCACGGTGCGCCAATCATGATCGCGGCTGAACAGGCGAAGGTCACGCCGCAAGAGTTCGTGGCCAATATTGCCGCTGGTCGCAAGCAGTACCTCGACGGCTTCCATATCGCCTTTGACAATTGGCACTCGACCGATGGCCCCGAAAACCATGAGCTGTCGCGTGACATCTATCGCCGTCTTCGCGACGATGCCCAGCTTGTCACTACAAAAACCGTGGAACAATTCTACGATCCGGTCAAGGAAATGTTCCTGCCGGACCGCTATATCAAGGGCGAGTGTCCGCGCTGCGGCGCGCGCGACCAGTACGGCGACTCCTGCGAAAACTGCGGCGCCGTCTATGCGCCGACCGACCTTGTCAATCCCTACTCGACCCTGACTGGCGCCACACCCATCAGGAAGTCGTCCGAACATTTCTTCTTCCGCCTGTCCGACCCGAAATGTTCGGCCTTCTTGCGCGAATGGGCCCTCGATCCAAACCGGCTGCAGCCCGAAGTGGCCAACAAGGCGCGTGAATGGCTCGAAGGCGACGTGGGCCTCGGCGATTGGGACATCAGCCGCGATGCGCCCTACTTCGGTATCGAGATTCCCGATGCGCCGGGCAAGTACTTCTATGTCTGGCTCGACGCACCGATCGGATACCTGGCTTCGCTGAAAAACTATTTTGCAAAGACTGGCCGCGACTACGATGCGTTCATGGCCGACTCCAGGACCGAGCAGTATCACTTCATCGGCAAGGACATCACGTATTTCCACACGCTGTTCTGGCCGGCCATGCTGCATTTCGCCGGGTTGAAAACACCCGACAATATCTTCGTCCACGGCTTCATCACCGTCAGCGGCGAAAAAATGTCCAAGTCGCGCGGCACCGGCATTTCGCCGCTGCGCTACCTCGACATCGGCATGAACCCGGAATGGCTGCGGTACTACATCGCTGCCAAACTCAACGCAAAGGTTGAAGACGTCGATTTCAATCCTGATGACTTCGTTGTCCGCGTCAACAGCGACCTTATCGGCAAGTACATCAACATAGCGAGCCGGTCCGCTGGTTTCATTGCGAAGCGCTTCGACGGCATGGTGGCCACTGGCTGGGCCACCACCTCAGACCCGTTCCTGTTCCGCCTGCGGGATGTCGCCGACGACATCGCCAAACTTTATGAAGCGCGAGAATTCGGCAAGGCCCTCCGCGCCGTAATGGAGCAGGCCGACGCGGTCAACGCCTATGTCGACGCCAACAAGCCGTGGGAACTGGCCAAGGATCCTGCCAATGCCGAGCGCCTGCAGGAAGTGTGCAGCCGGCTGCTTGAAGCCTTCCGCATATTAACCATCTACCTCAAGCCGGTTTTGCCTGCGCTGGCGGCGCAGGTTGAAGCGCTGCTTAACATTGCGCCGCTGACCTGGGACGACATCGATAATCCGCTGCCCGACGGGCACCGTGTCAATGCCTATAGCCACCTGATGACGCGAGTTGACGTCAAGATGCTTGATGCGCTTTTTGAAGTGCCGGAAGCGCCGAAAGCGCCGGCCGTGGATGCACTCGCAGCCAGCAGTGTTCAGTCGGTCGAAGTCGCGGCAAAAGCGGTTGGCACAGCGGTTGGAACAAACGGCACAGCGACCGCCGCGAACGTTGCGACCGATGGCGAAGGCATCGCCCCCGAGATAAAGATCGATGACTTCGCCAAGGTCGATCTGCGAATCGCGAAAATCGTCAATTGCGAAGCGGTGGAAGGCTCCGACAAGCTGCTGCGCCTGACCCTGGATGTCGGCGAAGGCCGCCTGCGTAATGTTTTTTCCGGAATCAAGTCGGCTTACGCGCCGCAAGACTTGATCGGCAAGTTGACCGTCATGGTGGCCAATCTCGCGCCGCGCAAAATGAAGTTCGGCATGTCGGAAGGCATGGTGCTGGCCGCATCCGCGAGCGGCCCCGGTGCGGCGCCCGGCATCTATATTTTGCAACCGTGGCCGGGCGCAGTGCCCGGCATGCGGGTCCAGTAACAGCGACATGGCTGCGTTCCGTCCGCGCTTTCGTCCCCGCCTTCTGGACGAACTGCGCGACTACGACGCTGGCCGTTTCGCTCGTGACCTTTCCGCCGGTGTCACGGTTGCCATCGTGGCGCTTCCGCTGGCGATGGCCTTCGCCATTGCATCCGGGGTCAAGCCCGAGAACGGCATCTTCACCGCAATCATTGCTGGCTTCCTGGTGTCGGCGCTGGGCGGATCGCGAGTGCAGATCGGCGGACCAGCCGGCGCTTTCATTGTCATCATCTACGGCATCCTGGAAAAGTACGGGCTGGCCAATCTGTTGATCTCAACCGTCTTCGCCGGACTGATGCTGCTGGCGATGGGCATGTTCAGGCTCGGTTCGGTGATCCGCTACATACCAGTACCAATCGTGATCGGCTTTACCAACGGTATAGCAATACTGATTGCGCTGTCACAGCTCAAGGATTTCTTCGGCTTGCCGATCCAAAAAATGCCTGGCGATTTCTTCGCGCAAGTCGAGGTGATCGCGCAGCATGCAAGCCAGTTCAGCATGCCGGCACTTGCACTTGGCGTGATTTCACTTCTGACGGTTTTCGGGTGGCCCAGGATCATGCTGCTGGTGGACCAGCGAACTGAGGCGACCAACCGCATCGTGCGTGTGCTCACCGCGCTGCCAGCCACGGTGATCGTGCTGGTCGTCGGCACGCTAACGGTCAGCCTTATGTCGCTGCCTGTGGAAACCATCGGGACCCGCTTCGGCGGCGTGCCGCAGGCGCTGCCCGCTTTTGCCATTCCGGAGTTCCGCTGGGAGTTGGTGAAACAACTGTTCCCACCGGCCCTGACCATTGCCTTGCTGGGCGCGATTGAATCGCTCCTGTGTGCGCGCGTTGCCGACGACATCATCGGAGACCGCCACGATCCAAATCAGGAATTAATGGCGCAAGGGATTGCCAATATCGTGACGCCGTTTTTCGGAGGCCTGCCGGCGACCGGCACGATTGCCCGAACCGTCACCAATATCCGGTCCGGCGCGACGTCGCCGGTCGCGGGAATCCTCCATGCTCTTGTGCTGCTGATAATTGTGCTGGTGGCCGCACCGCTTGCGCGCGACATACCGCTTGCCTCGCTTGCCGCGATCCTGCTGTTTGTGGCGTGGCATATGGGCGAGTGGCATGAGTTCCGCCGCATGATGCATTTTCCGCTGCCCTATCGGGTGCTGATTCTCGCGACCTTCACGCTTACCGTCGTGCTCGATCTGAGCGTGGCGGTGGAGGTCGGCCTGGTTCTGGCTTGCGCGTTCTTCATCATCCGGATATCAGGACTGACCCGGATCGAACCGATATTGCCCGGTACGCTGCCCTCCGCGCTGCCATTTGGCGTCACGGCCTACTCGGTGTATGGCTCGCTGTTCTTCGGCGCCGTCGACAAGCTGGAAGCCTTGACGGACATCGACTCGGTCGAGCGCCGCGTGGTGATCCTGGAGATGCACAAGCTCATCAACGTCGACGTCACCGGCCTGCACGCGCTCGAAGCGTTGCACGCTTCACTGCAACGCAATGGTGGCGAACTGATTTTGTGCGACGCAAACAGCCAGCCGCTCGCCATGATGAGCCGCGGTGGATTCCTTGCCCGGTTGGGTCCCGCGAATTGCGTTTCCGATATGGCAGCCGCGCTTGCCCGCGCGGCCCAGGTGACTGGACTGAGCCCTGGCGAGCTGGCGTCAGCCGGCTGAAATACGTCTGCTGCGTCGGAGCACTACCGCGGTCGCACCGGGTCGCAACCATGACCGCAGCTAACTGCATTCAAATGCGAAGTCGCATTGAGGTCGAAGCGCCGACTTATGCTGTCCATGCGAATTCGAACCGGAGTTCGCAGTTACGACGCCTGGCTCGGCGCCTCTGAGGCCGATGTTCCAGTCACCTTGCCGGTTGCAATGTCGAAATGGACATTGAACAGGCGCGGCGTCTGGGCGTTGTCGCGATAGAGCCAATCCCACACTTCTTCTTTTTTCAACCGGAACTGCACCACGGTGCGTGGTTTTCCAAACATGCGTCGAACCGTGTCCCGGCTCATTCCCGGCTTGACCTGGGCGAAATGTTCCGCGGTCAGGACCTGGGTGTAGTCCTTCATCTTGCCGTCCTTGCCGATTTCGAAAACCCAGGTTTTATGCCCTTCCGGCCCCTTGGGATATTCAAGGGTGCGCTCGCCCTCCTCGCTTTCCCATACGGTGTCGGGCTGCCCCATCGCGTTGCGCACATCGCCCTCGGTAGAAATACCCTTTGCCAGTTTGTCCAGACCCATTTCCTCGATCGGCCTTCCATTGTTGTCGCAGCCCGCGCCCAGCACGGAAAGTGCCAGCGCCAGCAGGATGGCGCGTCCAGTGCGCCCCGCTGTCGATTGTTTCGCAATCATGTTCCGTCCATGCTCCTTGATCCTCAGAACCCCCTGCCAGACAGGGTAGAATAGCGCCTGATTCATTCCAATGTTGCAGGGCTTCCCCATGAAATTCAGCAAGCAGTATTCAGGATACACCTCCGAATTCACGCAGTTCATCGATGGGCTCAAGAAAAAGAACCCGGCGCTGGAGCAATCCCAGCGAGATGGCCGTGCACTGCTGTGGGACAAGGCTCCAATTGACCTTGAAGCGCGCCAGCGCGCCCAGGAATCCGGGGTTGCCCAGCAGCCTTACGTCTATCAGACCAAGGGTTGACCGGTCGTGAGTGAGCGCCGCGGCAGGCAAGTCGACGCGCACGCCGACGCCCTTGCGCTTGCCGGCCGGACTGACACCACTCCCAACGTCATCGACGGCGTCGCATACGCCCGGCTATACGGCGAGCCGCTGTTCCGGATGCCGACGGATCTCTATATTCCGCCCGACGCACTCGAAGTTTTCCTTGAAGCCTTTGAAGGGCCGCTCGATCTTCTTCTCTACCTGATCCGCAAACAGAATTTTAATATCCTCGACATTCCGATGGCGCAGGTAACGCTGCAATATCTGGAGTACATCGAGCAGATACGCAAGCACAACCTGGAGCTGGCTGGCGAGTACCTGTTGATGGCTGCAATGCTCATTGAAATCAAGTCGCGCATGCTGCTACCGGTGAAGAAGGCCGACACCGGCGAAGAGGCGGCCGACCCGCGCGCAGAGCTGGTGCGTCGCCTGCTCGAGTATGAACAAATGAAGCTGGCATCGTGGAAGCTGGACGCGATTCCGCAGCTCGGGCGGGACTATGTACGCACCCAGATCACCATTGAGCAAGACGTCGTGACCCGCTGGCCCGAAGTCAGCGTGGTTGACTTGCAAGGCGCCTGGGCCGATGTCTTGAAGCGGGCCAAATTGACCGCGCATCACACCATCAGCCGCGAAGAGCTTTCCGTGCGCGAGCATATGACTGGCATCCTCCGACGCCTGCAGTCTGCGAAGTTCGTCGAATTCGCCGACCTGTTCGACCCGTCGCGTGGCGTACCGGTACTCGTCGTCAATTTTATCGCCCTCCTTGAACTGGCCAAGGAAACCCTGATTGAAATTACGCAGGGCGAGCCGTTCGCGCCGATCTACGTGCGGCTGTCCTATTCACCAGCCTGAACCGGTTCACCGTGAAAATCATATCCTCCATTGATGAACTGCGCGACCAGTTGCGCGGCCAGTTACGCACCGCCTTTGTTCCCACCATGGGCAACCTGCATGAAGGCCATCTTTCGCTGATGCGTTTGGCGCGTCGCCACGGTGATCCGGTGGTGGCATCCATCTTCGTCAACCGTCTGCAGTTCGGCCCGAACGAAGACTTCGACAAATATCCGCGCACCTTCGCGGCCGATGTGGAAAAGCTGGAGAAGGAAGGCGTGTACGTGCTCTTTGCCCCGACCGAGAGAGACTTGTACCCCGAGCCGCAGGAATTCCGGGTCCAGCCACCGAGCGATATCGGCGGCATTCTGGAAGGCGAATTCCGACCCGGCTTTTTCACTGGCGTCACCACCGTCGTACTGAAACTGCTTTCCTGCGTGCAGCCGCAGGTTTCCGTATTCGGCAAGAAGGATTATCAGCAGTTGATGATCGTGCGGAAGATGACACGCCAGTTTGCAATTCCGACCGAGATCATCGCCGCCGAAACGTATCGAGCCGAAGACGGCCTGGCGCTCTCCTCCCGCAACATGTATTTGTCCGCTGAAGAAAGGTTGGAAGCGCCGACCTTGTACCGTACGCTCAATGAAGTGGCAAACGAAATGCGCGCCGGACATCTGGATATCTTCGAGCTTGAGCGCCGTGCCATGGGCCGCCTTACGGAGCGCGGCTGGAAGCCTGACTACGTTTCCATCCGCAAGCGGAGCAACCTTCAGCCGCCCGCGGCTGGTGACCTTGTTCAGGGCGAGCCGCTAGTCGTCCTGACCGCAGCAAAGCTCGGCAGCACCCGGCTTATCGACAACCTGGAAATCTGATCTTCGTGGCGGCCTGAAGGTTCCGTCCCGTTACCGGGGCCACCTGCCACCCGACGCGCCAGTCCACCGGGCGCTGCGACGCCCCGCAATCAGTCTTCCAGCCAGCGCAGCGTTGCTTCCCATTGCGCTACGTCCTTGTCGACCCGCGATGGCGCTACATCCCATAGCGTTGCCCCAAGCGCCGCAAGCTGAACATAATTCTGCGTCTCGCGCAGGTAGCCCAGTACCGGCAATCCAACCGTACCGATGTAATGGGCAAGTTGCTCAGCCGCGCGCGTGCGGATGTTGACACGCGTGCCAATCACGCCTGCGGAAAATTTGCCGCGACGGGCGGCGATCTTCTGAAGGAAAGCTTGCGTCGCAAGGATGTCGAACATGGAGGCTTGAAGCGGGACGATCACCTTGTCTGCAATGCGCAAGACGTCGTCAAGGCGGCTGCCGTCAAGCCCCGCCGGGGTGTCCAGCACAACATGGGTCGTCCCTTTCGGCGGTCGCGCGACGTGGCCGTCGCTGATATCCCAGGCATGAATCGGTGGAAGGGAACCGGGACGCAACGCAAGCCAGGAGCGCGAGGATTGCTGGAGATCGGCGTCGCCGAGCATGACACTGTGGCCCTGCTTCGCCAGGTAACCGGCGAGGTTGGTGGCGATGGTGCTCTTGCCAACGCCGCCCTTTGGATTTGCAATGACGAATACAGGCACGGAACTCCCCTTTTTTCACGAGGCCGGGCGGTTGCGCAGGGGTGTCGCTCCCGGTCCAATCATGAGTTTTGTGCAAGAATAACATGACGTCGTGGAGCGCCCGCCGTGCACTCTCTGCTGGTTTTAGCTGGCACGAACATGCTCCACCGACCTTCCCCAGCGACCTTTCGCACTGATCTTCAAATCAAGGACCTTCATGCCCGCCTCCGTGAATCCAAATCTGACGCCCGCCCACTACAACAGTTTCCAGAAAGGCGCGCTGCCCGACCTGCTTGGCGTGGAAGTTCTTAGCGTTGACGATTCGGGTGTACAGGCGCGGCTTGCCGTACTCAAACATCACCTTGCCCCCAACGGTTATCTTCATGCGGCCACGGTAGTCATGCTGGCTGATACCTGTGCCGGTTACGGATGCCTGGCTTTCCTGCCCGAGGGCGCGAAGGGCTTTACCACGATCGAATTGAAGAGCAACCATCTTGGTACCGCGCTCGACGGGGACATTGAGTGCAAGGCGACTCCGGTTCACCTCGGGCGGACTACGCAGGTATGGGATTCCATCGTGACGGCCAAGGGCAAAACCATTGCGCTATTTCGTTGCACGCAAATGATTCTTTGGGCTCGCTGAGCCGGAAATAATAAGCCGAAGTCCGCCGTAAGCTGTGGGGCTCAAGGCGGCTTTGCCAGGACTAGCCGCCGAAGGCGTAAGTGAAGCGATTCCCCATGATCCGGCCCATGACGCGTGAGCGCTGGTCCAGGCCGACATGGTCCTTCGGATTCATGTTGATGACGCCTTGCGGCACCGTGAGGTTGTTTGTATTTTCAATGGCTGTTCTTAGCGCCTCCCGGAATTCGCGGGTGCCCGGGCGGGCAGTCTTTAGCGCCTGTGGCACGGCATTGGCGATCAGCAGGTAGGCGCCCCAGGCATCGGCCGCAAACTGCGTCACGGTGTTGGGTCCGTAAGCCGCTTCGTAGCGCTCGGTGAAGTCGACCGCCAGCTTCCTTACCGGATTGTTTGGTGGCAGTTGGCGGGCCACTACCGCCGGACCGGTGGGAAACCAGGTGCCCTCGACGTCCTTGCCACCGACCTTCAAGAAATCCAGAGTGCCGATGCCGTGTGTCTGGTATATGCGTCCCTTGTAGCCACGTTCCAGTAGCGTTTTTTGCGGCAGGACGGCGGGCGTGGCGGAGGCGGCAATCAACACCGCATCCGGTTTGGCCGCCATGATCTTCAGTATCTGGCCGGTGACGCTGGTGTCCGTACGCGCATAGCGTTCGCTCGCAACGACCTGCAGCTTGCGCACTTCGGCCAGCTTGGAAAACTCGCGCCACCATCCTTCGCCGTAGGCATCGGCGAAACCGATGAACGCAACTGTCTTCACGCCAGACTCCGCCATGTGCTGGGTAAGTATGGTTGCCATGTGCGTATCGTTCTGCGGCATCTTGAAGGCCCATGCGCGTCTGGCGTCCATGGGTTCCACGATCGCCGCCGAAGCGGCAAGCGCCACCATCGGGGTGTGGGTCTCCGCGAGGACGTCCAGCATGGCAAGTGCATTCGGCGTGGTATTAGGACCGACGATCACGTCCACCTTCTCTTCGGCGGTGAGCTTGCGCGCATTTCGAACGGCATTGCTGACGTCGGACCCATCATCGAGCAGGACATACTCGACCTTCTGCCCGCCGATTTCCTTGGGCCAGAGAAGAATCGCGTTTTTTGTAGGGGCGCCGATTGCCGCAGCCGGCCCGGTCGTGGAGATCGTGATGCCGACCTTGATCTGGGCCGCAGCCGACGTGCAGAGCAACATCGAAGAAGCGAACTGGAGCAGCACCGCACCAAGCCGTGCGAAAGGGGCTCGAGAGCGTGAAATCATGTGGTTACCTGGTCATGGACATTCCGGTTGGGAAGCGCCGCGACGCGACATGAACGAAGGGCTACCGCGGCAATCGACAATGGCGGCATCAATCCGTATCGCCTTTGGACTCGGCTTGCTCGAGGTGCTCCAGGGGATGGAGCGGGGCCTCTTCTGGAAGTGCTGCATCGGCCGGCGCTGCGTTGCCCAATGCCGTATCAGGGTGTGCTTCCGGCGCTGAAGCGATAGAGGGCGGCGGCTCCCCCGCATCCGCACCTGCACCTGCACCTGTGGCATTGGCAGTGCCAGCGACAGCACCGGCACTCTCCGTCGCGCCACGCGTTCCCGCCGCCTGCGCGGCAGCGTTGGTCCTGACCCGAATTGGCCGCGGCGTTATGGGGGCCGTAACCTGGGTAACCTGCTGGTTGATCGCGCCGAAGATGGACTTGCTGGCACGGTCGAGCATTTCAATGCGAATGCTGTCTCCGAATTTCATGAATGGCGTTTTCGCCTCGCCCTCCGCGATCATTTCTAGGGCGCGCTTTTCCGCGATGCAGGTATAGCCCTTTTTCGCATCCTTGTTGGAAACCGTGCCGGACCCAATGATTGATCCGGCCCGCGCATTACGCGTCTTGGCAAGGTGGGCAATCAACTGCGGAAAGCTAAATACCATGTCTACGCCAGCGTCCGGATGACCCACCTGAACACCATTCCAGATGGCCTGCAGCGGCAGGTTGAGTTTGCCGTCCCGCCAAGCGTCGCCAAGTTCGTCCGGCGTCACTGCGACTGGCGAAAAACTCGATGCGGATTTGGACTGGAGGAAGCCAAAGCCCTTGGCAAGCTCAGCCGGAATCAGGTTGCGCAACGATACGTCGTTGACCAGCATGACAAGCCGGATGTGAGATGCCGCCTGTTCCGCCGTCACGCCGGTTGGCACGTCATCAGTGATCACCGCGACTTCGCCCTCAAAATCAATGCCCCACTCTTCGGAGCCGAGACCAATGTCGTCGGTCGGGCCAAGGAAATCGTCCGATCCACCCTGGTACATCAACGGCTCGTGCCAGAACGATGCCGGCATCTCGGCGTGGCGCGCGCGTCGGACCAGTTCTACATGGTTCACATAAGCCGACCCATCGGCCCACTGGTAGGCACGCGGCAGCGGCGCCATGCAGCGCTCGGGGTCAAACTCAAAGCTGCGCGGCGCGCGGTCTGCGTTAAGTTGCTGCGCCAGGTCTTCCAGTTGCGGCGCGATGAAGCGCCAGTCGTCCAGTGCTCGCTGCAGCGTGGGCGCTATGCCGTCCGCCAGAACGGCGGTTTTGAGATCGCGCGACACAACGGCAAGTTGTCCGTCGCGCGTGCCGTCCTTGATGGTAGCCAGTTTCATGGGTTGAACGATGCCAGAGAAGGTCAGGTTGAAAGGTTTGCAACCATTATAGCGGCGGCGGTTGGGTCTTTCCGACGGTGCAGTGTCATCTTGCGCAACGTCGAAGCAAAGCATGGCACGGCCGCACGTTCACCCGTCACACCTCATGCGCCATGCGCCTCAAGAATCGCCTCGGCGACTTCGACGAATCCGGCTCCAGACGCGTTGCTGGCGATCCAGGCGGGCGCACATGGCAACGAGGGAAGGTACTGCGAAATGTTGGCGACCCCTACACTGTGCGGGTAGTGCGCAAACATCGACGCGTCGTTGCCGGAGTCACCAACAAACACATGGCTGGCCCGCGCGCTGGCGTCGTCCACCTCGAAAGCTTGTTCCAGCAGGCGCCGCGTCATGACCTGCTTTGAAAATGGGGCGAGCGACGCATGGGCATGGATGCTGCTGGCCGTGGCGAAATAGCGGTGGTCCCGAATGAATTGGAGCAACGCGTCGACCTCGGCCTGCGCCAGTCGGGGCCGGTCCTCGCCAATGTTAAAGGCGAGGTCGCCAATGCGCATCGGCGCGTCGTCGGCCACCTCAATATGCGGGAAACGCTCCCGCAGGACGATCGAGAAAGCGTTCAATTTCTCCCGGTGCGCAGCGCGAATTGCCTGGTCGGCGTAGAACAAACTTTGCTCTCGCCCGAACCGGTCACGCCAGAATGCGCTTGCGCCATTTTCTGCAACAAGACCATCGAACCGACACAGTTTTAAAAGAGGCAGTGCCCAATAGGTGGGCCGGCCCGTAACGGCTATAAGGCGCAGTCCGGCATGGCGCAACCCGTCGAGTGCAGCCAGCACGCCCGGCGTCAAGGCCCCATGGGTGGTCAGCGTGTCGTCAATGTCAGTCAGGACGCCGACGATTGAGGCGCGTTCCTGAAGCGGCCAGTCGGTCAGTGGTTTCACAGTTCGTACAGGTCTTTTTCGCCGGTCAGGGCGCGTTCGAGCAGTTTGCGATTCAGCGTCGGCGCCAGCAACTCGATGAAGGTGTACACATAGCCGCGCAGATAGGCGCCTTTTTTCAGGGCCACGCGGGAGATATTGCTTCCAAACAGGTGGCCGACAGGAATGGTCCTGAGGTTGATATCACGCTGCGCATCGAAAGCCATGCCGGCAATGATGCCAACGCCAAGACCCAGTTCCACATAGGTCTTGATAACGTCCGCATCAATCGCTTCCAGCAGAACATCGGGCTTCAGGGAACGAAGCTGGAAAGCATGGTCTATCTTGTTACGGCCGGCGAAAGCCGCATCGTAGGTAATCAGCGGGTACTTCGCGATTTCCTCAAGACTTACCGGTTTGGACTTGAGCAAGGGATGGTCCGGTGGCACGACGACAACATGCTCCCACTGGTAGCAAGGCAAGGAAATTAGGCCGTCGATGTCGGCAATGGATTCCGTCGCAATCGCCAGGTCGGCCTGATCCCTGAGCACCATCTCCGCCACCTGGCGCGGATTGCCCTGCAGTAGCGAGAGGCGCACTTTCGGGTACTTCTGCACAAAGGCCTGTACCACCTTCGGCAGTGAATAACGCGCTTGAGTGTGCGTGGTGGCAATGGTAAAACTGCCGCTATCCTGTCCTGCGAACTCCTTGCCAATCTGCTTGAGGCTTTCTACCTCCTGCATGATCGTTTCTACCGCGGTCAAGACTGCCCGCCCCGGTTCAGTCAGTCCGCGTATGCGCTTGCCATGCCTGGTGAAGATGTCAACGCCAAGCTCTTCCTCGAGCTCGATGATGGCCTTTGACACACCGGGTTGCGAGGTAAACAGCGCCTTGGCTGCCTCTGTAAGGTTGAAGTTCTGGCGGACAGCCTCCCGCACAAAGCGCAGTTGATGCAGGTTCATTGCTTATCCCGGTGCGGGCGCCGGCGCCGGCACCGCCGCGTTGTGACGCTGTTTGGGGTGGTGTCGCGGGCTTCTTGCGTCCCCCCTTCTTCTATATACCTCATAAGCATATAAGCAAATGAACACTCAGTAGTTTGGAATAAGGGGGAAGTTTATTACGATTCACGATCCTTTGAATGGAGCGTTATGAACATTACCTACGTCGCGTCCGGTTTTGCAGTCGGCCTTCTGGTCGGGCTGACTGGCGTCGGCGGCGGATCGCTCATGACGCCGCTGCTGACTCTGCTCTTCGGCATCAACCCGGCGGTGGCCGTCGGAACCGACCTTGCCTTCGCTTCTGTGACCAAGGTTGCCGGCACTGCGGCGCACCGGGTCGGCGGCACGGTCCAATGGCGTGTCGTGCGTCTTTTGTGCTGGGGCGCCATACCGGCTGCCATTCTGGCCGCGGTAATGCTCAAGTATTTTGGTGCACTGGACAAGGAAATTGCCCAGTTCATTCGCTATTCCATCGCTTTTTCCGTCCTGCTTACCGTGATTTCGCTGGTGTACCGACGCCGGATGCGGGAATGGGTCCAGGCCAAGCCGAGCCGCCAGTTGAGCGGCGCTCGCCTGGCCGCTGCCACGGTGACCGCCGGCGCAATACTCGGTGTGTTGGTTACCGTTTCCTCAATTGGCGCGGGCGCCGTTGGCGCGACCGTGCTGGTGCTGCTGTATCCGCGCCTGTCAGCCGCGGAAATCGCCGGCACCGACATCGCCTATGCGGTGCCACTGACAGCCATCGCGGCTTTTGGCCACTGGTGGCTTGGATCGATTGACTGGATGCTTTTGCTGACCCTGCTGGTTGGGTCGGTACCCGGCATCACCGTCGGATCGCTCGCCGCCAAGGCCGTGCCTGAAAAAATCGCGCGCGGCCTTCTGGCAGTCACGCTGACCGCAGTCGCCGCCAAACTCATCTTCTAATTGCGCTTCAACCAAGGGCAACACCATGTATAGATATGATCAGTATGACCAGCAGATCGTCAAGGAGCGCGTTGCGCAATTCCGCGACCAAGTCCGCCGCCGCTTGAGCGATGAATTGACTGAAGACGAGTTTCGTCCGCTGCGCCTGCAAAATGGACTGTATTTGCAGCGGCACGCCTATATGCACCGGATAGCAGTTCCTTATGGCCTGCTTTCCGCTCACCAGCTGCGCATGCTGGCCCGTATCGCCCGCGAACATGATCGCGGCTATGGCCATTTCACCACGCGCCAGAACATCCAGTTCAACTGGATTCAGCTGGAACAAACTCCGGACATCCTGGAAAAATTGGCTTCGGTCGAGATGCATGCCATTCAGACTTCGGGCAATTGCATCCGCAATATAACCTCGGACGAATTTTGCGGCGTGGCGCCAGACGAACTGATTGATCCGCGACCTTTCGCGGAGATCATGCGTGAATGGAGCACCTTCCATCCCGAGTTCGCCTACCTGCCGCGCAAGTTCAAGATTGCCTTCAACGCGGCTACCGAAGACCGCGTGGCGACAGCGATGCACGACATCGGCATGAACGTGATCCGCAATGCGGAGGGGGAACTTGGTTTTCGCGTACTGGTTGGCGG
Organism: Herminiimonas sp.; assembly: GCA_028292265.1. Taxonomy (GTDB): domain Bacteria; phylum Pseudomonadota; class Gammaproteobacteria; order Burkholderiales; family Burkholderiaceae_D; genus JAQGMR01. Next base: position 5,741 of record JAQGMR010000018.1, on the reverse strand, counting down.
CGGTCTCGGCCGTACCCCGATTCTCGGCAGCGTGATTCGCGATTTCCTGCCGTGGCGGCACATGCTCACCTATACCGAAGCAATCATGCGCGTCTACAACCAGTACGGCCGGCGCGACAACATCTACAAGGCACGCGTCAAGATTTTGGTAAAGGCACTTGGCGCCGAAGAATTTGCGCGCCAGGTCGAGGCCGAATGGCTCGACCTGAAGGATAGCGAAAGCACGCTGACCGACGCGGAACTGCAGCGGGTCACTTCGTTCTTCGCGCCGCCGGCGTATGCGAAGCTGGCGGGCGATGAACCGCGCGTTGAACAGTGGAAAACCGACAGCAAGCCATTTGCGAACTGGCTCAAGCGCAATGTCCGCCCCCACAAGGTTCCGGGCTACGCGATTGTCGTGCTGTCGCTGAAGAAAACCGGCGTGCCCCCCGGCGATGTCACCGCTGCACAGATGGACTTTATTGCCGACCTGGCCGACCGCTACAGTTCTGGTGAACTGCGGGCCACGCATGAGCAAAACCTGGTGCTGGCCGACGTCCGGCAATCCGACCTCCTTGAAGTGTGGCAGGAAGCCAAGGCGCATGGCCTGGCGACGCCCAACATCGGCCTCTTGACCGACATCGTCTGCTGCCCGGGCGGCGACTTCTGCGCACTGGCTAACGCGAAATCGATCCCGATTGCAGAAGCCATCGCGGAGCGCTTCGACAACCTGGACTTCCAGCACGACATCGGCGAAATCGATTTGAACATCTCCGGTTGCATCAACGCTTGCGGCCACCATCACATCGGCAACATTGGCGTGCTCGGCGTCGACAAGGATGGCGCCGAGTGGTACCAGGTGTCGATCGGCGGCGCGCAGGGCAATGAGAGTTCGATCGGCAAGATCATCGGCCCCTCGTTCTCGGCGCACCAGATGCCCGAAGTCATTGAGCGCGTACTGAAGGTGTATGTGGAGTGCCGCCATGAAGATGAGCGCTTCATTGAAACCGCACGTCGCATCGGCATTGCGCCGTTCAAGGAGCGTGTCTACGCGACCCCGATCAAAACCAGACTGCCAGCCGGAGAGGATGCATATGCGTGAAATCATCAAGGACCGCACCGTAGTGCAGGATGACTGGAACGTGCTGAAGCTGGAAGAGGAGCAATCTCCCGACACCGTCGAGGTTCCAGATGGCAGGACGATCGTCCCGCTTACCGTATGGTTTGCACAGCGCGAAACGCTGCTGGCGCGCTTGCGTGAGCACGGCGACATTGCAGTCTGGTTCGCCAGTGACGAACGTCCGGAGGCGTTGAAGGAGGATGTAGGGCTGTTCGGCCTGGTCGCGGTCGACTTCCCGAAATTTGCAGATGGGCGGGGCTATTCCATCGCCTACAACCTTCGCCTGCGCCACGGCTACACCGGCGAATTGCGCGCCATTGGTGATGTGCTACGCGACCAGTTGTTCTACATGCAGCGTGTCGGCTTTGACTCCTTTGCCACCCGGCCCGACCGCAATATCCACGATGCGCTCAAGGGCCTGACCGATTTTTCGGAAGCGTATCAAACCGCATGGGACCGCAAGACGCCGCTGTTCCGGCGCGTGCAGCGGGCCGGCAAGGGCCAGCAGCAGGATCAGACTCGGACCCAGAACCAGGAGCAGGCAACGCAATGAAGACCTCGGATTACGCCACGCTGGTCGCTGCGACCGGCGCAACGCTCGATCGCATCGCGGCCGAGTACACACCGGCCGTGTTTGCTTCCAGCCTGGCTGCCGAGGACATGGTGCTGACCCATCTCATCCTGCGCGCGAAACTGCCGATCGGCATTTTCACCCTGGAGACAGGCCGCCTGCATGCCGAAACGCTTGGCATGCTGGACCGCATCAAGGAGAAGTATGGATACCAGGTCACGCCATACCGGCCAGATTCGGAGGCGGTTGACGGGTGGGTCAAGCAAAACGGTCTGAACGCTTTTTACGACAGCGTGCACCTGCGCAAGGAATGCTGCCGTATCCGCAAAGTAGAGCCACTGCAGCGCGCGCTCGCGGGCAACCGCGCCTGGCTTACCGGCCAGCGCCGCGCGCAATCGACGACGCGTGCCGAGTTGCCAGTGCAAGAACACGATGTCGCTCACGGCCTGGAAAAATTCAACCCGTTGGCGGACTGGTCCGAGGACGACGTCTGGCAATACATTCGGGCGAACGATGTGCCGTACAACCCGCTGCATGACAAAGGCTATCCCTCCATCGGCTGCGAGCCGTGTACGCGCGCCATCCAGCCTGGCGAAGATGTCCGCGCCGGTCGGTGGTGGTGGGAAAACCCGGAATCAAAGGAGTGCGGCCTGCATGTCGTGGACGGCAAACTGGTTCGCATCAAGGTCGTCGCACAAAACAATTCTGTAGAAGTCACATCATGAACAATCCGCATCCGCAATTGATGGAAACCGCTTTCGAAGACGCTGCCCTGAACCAGCGCCACCTCGACTGGCTGGAATCTGAAGCCATCCACATCATGCGCGAGGTCGCCGCCGAATGCAGCAACCCTGCCCTGCTCTTCTCCGGCGGGAAAGACTCCGTCGTGCTGCTGCGGATCGCCGAGAAAGCGTTCCGTCCCGGCCGCTTCCCGTTTCCGCTGGTTCACATCGACACCGGCCACAACTTCGCCGAAGTCATCAGCTTCCGTGACCGCAAGGTGGCGGAACTGGGCGAGCGCCTGATCGTCGGGTCGGTGGAAGACTCCATCAAGCGCGGGACGGTGCGCTTGCGCAACCCGCAAACCGATTCGCGCAACGCGGCCCAGGCTGTCACGCTGCTTGAAACCATCGCCGAATACAACTTCGACGCCTGCATTGGCGGCGCGCGACGGGACGAAGAAAAGGCACGCGCCAAGGAGCGCATCTTTTCCTTCCGCGACGAGTTCGGCCAATGGAATCCGAAGGCACAGCGGCCCGAGCTGTGGGACCTGTATAACACCCGCGTCCACCCGGGTGAGAACATGCGGGTATTCCCGATTTCCAACTGGACCGAACTCGACATTTGGCAATACATTGGCCGTGAAAGGCTGGCGCTGCCCTCCATCTATTTCGCGCACCAGCGCGACGTCATTTCGCGCAACGGTTTGCTAGTACCGTTGACCGACTTGACGCCCGCCCGTGAAGGCGAAGCCGTCGAATCGCGCACTGTCCGCTTTCGCACTGTCGGCGACATTTCCTGCACCTGCCCGGTCGCCTCGGATGCCGCAACCGTAGACGCCATCATTGCCGAAACCGCCGTGACGCAAATCACCGAGCGCGGCGCAACGAGGATGGACGACCAGACCTCGGAAGCCTCGATGGAGAAACGCAAGAAGGAAGGATATTTCTGATGAACGCGGTAACTGAAAAGCCTTTTTCCGGATCGCCCGGCAATCTCGCCGCGCAGCGCGGTCTGCTGCGCTTTATAACAGCTGGCTCGGTCGATGATGGCAAAAGCACGCTGATTGGCCGCCTGCTTTTCGACAGCAAGGGCATCTTCGCGGATCAGCTCGACGCCATTTCTCGCGCGCGGCACAAGCGCACCGTCGGCGACACGGTCGACCTGTCTCTCCTGACCGATGGCCTGGAAGCCGAGCGCGAGCAAGGCATCACCATTGATGTGGCCTACCGTTATTTCGCCACGCCTCGCCGCAAATTCATCATTGCCGACACACCGGGGCATGAGCAGTACACCCGCAACATGGTGACTGGCGCATCAACCGCCGATGCAGTCGTCATTCTGATCGACGCCTCCAAGGTCAAGCTTGGCGACGACGGTAGCGTCGAGCTGCTGATCCAGACGAAGCGCCATTCCACTATTGCGCACCTGCTGCAGATTGAGCACGTCATTGTCGCGGTCAACAAGATGGATCTGGTCGGCTACGATCAATCCGTGTACGAGCGCATCGTTGGCGCCTATCGCAGCTTCGCGATCCAGCTTGGCCTCAAGGATATTCACCCGATACCAATGTCCGCGCTGGCAGGCGATAATGTGGTCACGCCAGGCGCCAACATGCCATGGCACCGAGGCCCCACCATGATCGATTTGCTCGAATCGCTTCCTGTCCATGACGAGGCGCACAACAAGCCGCTGCGCTTCCCGGTGCAGCTGGTTGCGCGCCACAATGGCCATGAGGCCAATGACTTCCGGGGTTACATGGGGCGGATCGAAGCCGGCGTGGTTCGGCGCGGCGACAAGCTGGCGGTGCAACCTGGCAGCCAGACCGCAACCGTGAAAGACATTGTTACGCTGGACGGCTCGCTTGACATGGCGGTGGCAGGCCAGTCCGTTACGTTGCTTCTTGAAGAGCACCTGGACATTTCGCGCGGCGACATGTTGTCGTCGGCGGATCGCCCGGCCACGCTGCAGAAAACCGTCTCAGCCGACGTTTGCTGGCTGTCGGAGGAACCGCTCGACCTGCGCCGCAAGTATTGGCTCAAGCACACGACGCGGCAGGTGGCCGCGCGCGTCGCCCGCATTGACTCGCTGCTCGACATCAATACCCAGGAACGTCGGCCGGCGGAATCGCTCCGTCTCAATGGCATTGCCCGTCTCACGCTCAATGTGCAACAGCCACTGGCAACGGACTCCTACTCGGAAATCCGTTCTACCGGTTCCTTCATCCTGATCGATGAGGTGACACACCAAACCGTCGCCGCCGGAATGATCCGGGCCGAATGATGGAAAAGGGCGAGAAGCCAGCATGACGGACTCCGTCCTGCCATTCCCGCCCCGCGACCAGCTCCCTGGAAAGGTCTACCTCATCGGCGCCGGCCCCGGCGCTGCGGACTTGATCACCGTCCGCGGTGCCCGCATCTTGGCCCGTGCCGACGTCGTTTTGCACGATGCTCTGGTTACGGCCGAAATGCTTGAACTGTGTCCGCAGGCGCGCAAGATACCGGTCGGAAAACGCTCCGGCCAGCGCTCTACGGCGCAGGTGCTGATTAATCAGGCGCTGGTCGACTGCGCCCGCCAATACAGTCTGGTGGTTCGCCTCAAGGGCGGTGACCCAATGATTTTTGGTCGTGCCGATGAGGAGTTGACAGCACTGGATGCGGCAGGCATCGAGTATGAAATTGTGCCCGGTATCACTGCAGCGCTTGCCGGCGCAGCAGCGGCACGCAAGCCGCTAACCCGCCGCGGTATCGCGCGCAGCGTCGCCTTTTTTACCTCAAGCACAGCACCGAATCAGCCGGAGCGCGTGACGCTGCCAAACTGCGATACGCTGGTCCAGTACATGGGGGGCCGTGAGGCAATTGCCACGGCCCGGTGGCTACTTTCGCATGGGCATTCGCCGACAACCCCGGTCGTGATTGTGGAAAACATCAGCCTGCGCAACGAACGCGTACGGGAAATGCGCTTGAGCGAGCTGGAACAGGGATTGTCGGATTGCGAGGGGCCCGTGCTGGTGATGATCGGGGAGGCTCTGGCGCCACGGCCGGGGAATTGAAAAAGAGTGCTGCCATGTCCCGGCTCAGGCTCTCTGTGGCTGCGTGGCGCTTCGGTGCCCTGATGCTTCGATGCCTTGATGCCTTGATGCCTTGATGCCTTGATGCCGCGATGCCGCGATGCTGATGCTGATGCTGGGGAGCTTTGGTGCTTTGGTGCTTTGGTGCTTTGGTGCTTCGGTGCTTTGGTGCTTCGGTGCTTCGGTGCTTCGGTGCTTCGGTGCTTCGGTGCTTCGGTGCTTCGGTGCTTCGGTGCTTCGGTGCTTCGGTGCTTCGGTGCTTCGGTGCTTCGGTGCTTCGG
>JAQGMR010000072.1 GCA_028292265.1 Herminiimonas sp. | reverse complement strand
CGTCAAGGCTACAAATTTAGAAAACCAACAGCCTACTCAGCGAGTGGGATGCAATCCATTCGTGAGACTAGCCGGGCCACCGGTAGCTGCGGTCTGTCGCCCCTCAGTAGCGTCCGCTTGTGGCCGGTTGCGGAAGTTCGTCAAGGCTTAGTGTACGGCCCACGTGCAAGTACAGGTTTTGTTAGACGTACTAAGGCTCATGGTTCTTCGACGAACCTCCTAACGCTGCTTAATTGGCCCAAGAACACCGTCCGGAAAGCAGCCTCGCGAACGAACGCGAGCATCTGGCGAACGCGTCAACCCAAACCCTTTTAAAACCAAAGCTATTCATTGGTGGTAAGGGGGGTTAGGGGTCCACGGGCTCAACCTCATAGTGCTGACGCAGCCTCTCAAGGATACGGACGACTCTACCTGTCCTCGCCCTTTTGGGAATGGCATGCGGAAGCAACTGAAGGGCTTCAAGGTTTTCCAAGGACTTGAACTGATCGTAATCGGAAAGGACTTGCCCTGCTCGACTCAGGACTTGCCCTAGATTGCCGAAAGTCGCGGCCTTTTTCGTGAGGTCCTTTATGCTTAGAAAGTCCAGATTGTCCACCGTGAGCTGGTGCAAGGGTGCGATGACCTGACACTTCAATTCGCCGGCCAGTCTCGCGGCACCAAAGACGACCGATGTGCCTCTTATCATTCCGATTGACTTGAGATCAGCCTTGCCTGTTCCTGCGTCCATAGCAGACCGCAGACGCTTACTCTCTTCATCCTCGACAAGGATTCGTCCACCGCTTCGCAAGCAATAGGTGAAAGCACGATCAAGTTCCGGATCTCGCTTGATCTCTCCAACGATGCGATCGATATGGTTGCCGGCAGCGAATATCAACGAATACAGTTCCCGAGCCTGGACCAACAAGGCATCGCGGTCCTTGGCGACTTGCTCCAAATGGTCCTTTTTCGTCTTCCTATCCACTGCGGCTTTGTAGACCGCCTCGACCTCCTTAAACGACACACCGAACTCACGATTACCGCAGTCTTGACCGCAGTGAGTCTCGTCGCCCTCTTTCGTTTGGATTACGTATCCATTCCAGTGCCAGGTATTGCACCCGTTGAGTCCGCATTGCAGCTTCTCCTTTTCTGAGAACGAATACTTGCCGACGATCCTGTCCAAGGCATCTTTTCCACACTGAAGGCAAGGCGTGGCTGCAAGGCCGGGTATCGAACGGCGCTTGGCTTTCTCTTGACGCTCTACATAAGCGCTTCCGCGATTCAGGCCGACAACGCTTGTTTTCAAGACAGCGCATCGCCCGGCGATGCTCCGTACGTCCGAGCCGATTGCCAAAGGCACGCCGGCCACCAGAAGGCTGCGCAGCATCGACATGTTCCCGCAAGCCGTGCAGCGAGGCTCGAACCCTGTTTAGTCCCTTGAAGCAGGTCGATCCGAAGACTTGACAAGCGACCGAGGCGAAAAATATGCTGAATTGCAAGCTGCAGTATGCCTGCCGCAATATGTGGCGCCGCAGGATTGGATAGCTCCCCTTCCCGTGTCAGCTACTCGGGTGCGTTTGTTGCGGGTCGATAAGCTTTCGAACCGGACCTCAGAAGCTTAATGTTCGGTGCTGTCGCTACAAGCAGTTTTTAGATCGTCGCAATCGCCCAGCACCAGCTGTAACAGTGAAGCCTTGATTATTGCGCCCGCCGATGTTTGGCGGGTTTTTCTTGTCCCCTTCATAAACTGACCGCGAAGCGCATTGCTGGCACAACGGTTCATACTGCGTTGCAAGCTAAGGGTCGCCGCAGTGGACTGCCTGAAGCATTTGCGCAAGCAGCGCTTGCTGCGCTTGGAGGCGCGGTACTTGGCGGCTCCAAGCGAACTTCGGCAAGCTGGTTGCGGCTCAAACCAGTAAGTGGCGCAACGTCATCCATGCCACCCACACCGAACTGAACCAAGCGTAGTAGTGACGGGCAAGACGACTGTTTTTCGTGTCGCTTTTGTAGATCGTTCATTGAAGTATTGCGTGACCGGAAGCTGTCGCCGAGGACAATCTGTCGACATTGCCGACCTATACCTGTAACGCTTCGACAGACGCCTTCTCCCACGGTGGGTTAAAGGCGGCACTGTTTATGCATGGGGCGATGGCTTTTGGGAGGACCAAATGAAAGCTGTTGTTTACAAGGGCCCACGCGACGTGGTCGTCAACCAGGTGCCAGATGCAAAAATCGAAAAGCCGACGGATGTGCTGGTAAAAATTACGACGACGAATATTTGCGGTTCGGACCTGCATATGTATGAGGGAAGAACCAATGTCGAGACCGGCAAGATACTCGGCCACGAAAACATGGGCGCCGTCATTGAAGCCGGAAACGCGGTGCAGCGCGTGAAGGTTGGGGACCGCGTTTGCCTGCCGTTCAATATCGCGTGTGGCTTCTGTGAAAATTGCGAACGTGGATTGACCGGCTTTTGCCTCATTGCCAACCCTGGCAACGCGGGCGCCGCCTATGGCTATGCCAGTATGGGACCGTACAGTGGCGGCCAAGCCGAGTTGCTGCGGGTACCGTATGCCGACTTCAACTGCCTGGTACTGCCGCAAGGCGCGGAAGAAAAAGAAAACGATTATGTGATGCTGTCTGACATTTTCCCGACCGGCTATCACGCGACCGAACTGGCGCGTATGCAGGTGGGTGACTCGGTCGTAATCTACGGCGCTGGTCCAGTTGGCTTGATGGCAGCGCATTCGGCGGCCATCAAGGGAGCTAGCATGGTAATGGTGGTCGACATGCACAAGGACCGGCTTGCCCTTGCGGAAAAGCTCGGCGCGATTGCAATTGATAACTCCGACGGCTCATGCGTAGATCAAATCATGAAGCTGACCGGCGGGCATGGGGCGGATTGTGGATGCGAATGCGTGGGGTACCAATGCTGCGACCACACCATGCACGAAGTCCCGAATCTCACAATGAACAACCTGGTAAAAACAGTTAAGCCCACCGGCGGCATTGGCGTGGTCGGGGTATTCATGCCGGAAGATCCGGGCGGACGCGACGAACTCGCCAAGAAGGGGCAACTCGCATTCGACTTCGGCCAGTTCTTTACCAAGGGGCAGCGCATCGGTACCGGACAGGCCAACGTCAAGGCCTACAACCGCCAACTGGCCAAGCTGATCGCCGCGGGTAAAGCGAATCCGTCCATCATCATTTCTCACGAACTGCCACTCGACCAGGCGGCCGAGGGCTATCAGCATTTCGACGAGCGCAAGGAAGGCTGGACCAAGGTGGTTTTGAAGACCGGGAGTTGACAGGCGAATGGGGCTGCGTGCGCGCTTTATGCGTCAACGGTAGCGCGCGGCGCAGCGCCCATCGACGCCGAGCGGCCTGGGACTCAGCCAGTGAACAGGCGGTTCCGCTCAGGAGAATCGATCGATGACCAAGCCACGCAAGGGACAATTCGGCGAGATGCTCTCGCGCGAGGAATTCCATCAGCGCTTCCAGGGATCCTTCGGGAATCCTGCGTTCGAGCAAGTCAATGACTCACTGTCCCGGGTGGAGGAAGCGGCCTGGGATGCGTACATCAATGAAAAGAAGCTCGCCCGCACCGAGAAGGCCGGGGCCGGCTTTGCCGATCCGGAATATGACCTGTCCGTGGAATGGAAAGACACCAGGGACAAACTGCTCGCCGCCGAGACCAGACAAAAGGACGTTACGGCCCGCTCACGTGTACTTCTGATCTGCGGGTCGGACCGCAACGACGGCACTTGTCCCGGAGAGATGTCCAAGACCTTTCGTCTCACACAGATCGCTCGGCAAGTTCTGGAACAACAGAATATTGAGGTTGATGTCCTGGACCTGAGCCGACTCATCTCCGACTATGATTGGCATATCCATCCTTGCAAAGGCTGCGTCTCGACCGCAATGCCACTGTGCCACTGGCCATGCAGCTGCTATCCCAATCACGGTCTGCGCCAAACCAACGACTGGATGGGAGAGATCTACGAAAAATGGGTCGCGGCCCATGGCATCATTATTCTCACGCCGGTCTATTGGTATCAATCGCCAAGCGCATTGAAGTTGATGATTGATCGCCTGGTCTGCGCTGACGGCGGCAATCCCGATCCAACCACCACGTCTGGCAAGAATGCCGAGAAGGCCAAGGCGCTCGAGCTTGCGGGCTGGTCCTATCCAAAGCATCTTGCCGGCCGCGCCTATGGCCTCGTAGTACATGGCGACGTCGCCGGCATCGAGGGAACACGCCGAGCGCTATCCGATTGGCTGGACTGGATGGGCCTTATTGACGCGGGCGTGCAGTCGCGGCTTGACCGTTACATTGGCTACTATGAATCCTATGCACTGAGCCATGAAACGCTCGACCGTGACCCCGCAGTCCAGGAGGAAGTCCGGAACGTCGCTCGAGCGGTCATGGAAGCAGTGACCGAATTGCGCGCGAACCGGTTGTCCATGCCGGACGCTGGTCTGCAGCGGCCACGTCCGAAGTAGGTCACGGACGCCGTCTCGTTCATGCAGCGCGGGGGTTCATCCAATGCACGGCCGCCTATTCGGCCCCGCCACGCCTACCCTCCTCGCTTTGTAGGTCCACCACGTTTAGGCTCATGCGGGCGTGACTTGTTTCGCTGTTCGAAAACAGTTTTCGCGTCCTGCTCCGCCCGTTCATGGGTCCGCATTTCCGGAAGGTCATCATGCAGGCTGAAGAAGCCGGCGGCCTGCGCCCGCATCACATGCTTGATTGCGTCCTCATCGCTGAGGTCATAGTGCTCGGTGATAAGCGTTGTTACTTCATCCAGGTATTCTTCGTACGTCATGGCGGCTCCAGCTTGGAATATGCAGGCATTCTCGCGCAAATTGACGAAGCCTATACGAGCCGGGCACGTAGGCATACCGAAGCTACGCACAACCGACGAATCGTCCCGGCGTAAGCGCGTATGATGCATTCGACATTACGACCCTGCGAAAATCTCCTATCTCATGCCAGAACAAGACGTTGCTATTCCTATGCTGCAGTGGAGTGAAAACGACGCGCTCCACACTGCCCGCTGGCGCTCCGAAGCCGGCTTGCCGCCACCCAAGCGCGTGATCATTGCTGATGATCGCTTGACTGCCGATACCGCCTATCGTTTCGCCTGCGAAGGAACGGCAATGCTGTGGCGCGGTGACTTTCAGAATGCGCGTCAGCTGCTGCAGGCAATGATGCGCCGGATTGACCGCAAGCCAAAGAAAGCCGTGCGGCTGGCAAAGCGGCCTCAAGCACCAATCTCGATGACTGAAGCGTTCCACCTTCACCGCCAGGCGCAATCCCAACGCGCCCGTACGCTGGCGATGCTGCTGCTGCCGCTCGACGAGAACTATCAAATTCCGCTGCGCCGCGCGCCCGACACACGACAGGCGTGCGAAGAAGCGTATGGCGCGGGCGGTGAAGCATCGGTCGTGCCGCTGCGCGAAGTGCTGGGCTTGATCGGTGCGCATGAATGGCGCAAGAACGGCGTTGAGATTCCTGCCTTGGGGGCGCGTATTCATCCGCATTACGGCGTGTTCTCGCCGGTGCGCGGCGAATATATCGACCTGGTTGCCCGGACGCCGCTACCTTCCACGGCACTCGCATTCGATATCGGGACCGGCACCGGCGTGCTGGCAGCGGTGCTTGCCAAGCGTGGCGTAGCGCGTGTGGTCGCAACTGAACAAGACAGCCGCGCGCTCGCCTCCGCACGCGAGAATATCGAGCGCCTCGGCCTGCTTGAACAGATCGATCTGCAACGAACAGACCTGTTCCCGGCGGGCCGGGCCGCGCTAGTCGTATGCAACCCGCCCTGGGTGCCAGCACGACCCAGCACCCCGATCGAATCCGCGATCTACGACCCGGATAGTCGCATGCTGCGCGGCTTCCTCAGCGGACTTGCGGAACATCTGGAAGCACATGGCGAAGGATGGCTGATCCTGTCCGACTTCGCCGAACATCTCGGCCTGCGATCGCATGACGAACTGATGGCATGGATTGAAGCCGGCGGCTTGAAAGTGATCGACAAAATCGATACGCGGCCAACACATGCCAAGGCAAGCGCCGGCACCGATCTGCTGCATGCCGCGCGCTCTGCGGAGGTGACATCGCTCTGGCGGCTTGCGCGCCGGTGATCGCCAAGGAGGCCAGCCGAATACCATGCCCAGGGACAAAGACGGGGAACGAGCCGATATATCGTTAAGTAAAGACTGGCTTATCGCGCTCGGCTTGTCGTTGGGAGGTCTGGTTTCATTAAGTCTTTCGCGGTTTGCCTACGCCCTCCTGTTGCCGGGAATGCGCCACGATCTTCACTGGACTTATGCAATCGCCGCAGGAATGAATACGGCCAACGCAGCGGGATATATCGTCGGTGCGATTGGAGCGGGATGGTCCGCGAAGCTACTCGGTCCACGTCGGGCGTTTACGCTCAGTTTAGTGGTCGGTGGCCTGTGCATTTTGTTCACCGGGCTTACTACCGATTATTTCGCTCTCTCATTGTGGCGGAGCTTGGGCGGGGTCGCCAACGCTATTACCTTTATTGTGGGCGCCTCACTGGCTTCGAGCATTAACGGGACCGGCAACCCGGCCCGCTCTTCGTTCCTGGTGTCGATTTATTTTGGTGGCGTTGGAGCAGGCATTGTGCTGTCCGGAGTTGCGATCCACTTAACGCAGTCTGCGTTGGGTAGCGACGCATGGCAAGCAAGCTGGATCGTCTTGGGGACCATTGCAGTCGCCTGTTCATGGCCAGCGGGATTAGCCGCGGCGCGCGTTGACCAAGTCGGCACCAAGCCGGTTGCATCGATCAGTGCCAGGGAGTTTATAAAGATGATCCCTATTTTTCTGGCTTATCTCTTGTTCGGCGCCGGATCCATGAGTTATATGACGTTTGCTATTGCCTTGGTACAACGTCAGGGGATGGCGGCGTGGATCGTGACCTTGTTCTGGATACTACTTGGCACGGCGTCTGTGCTCGCTGTGAACGCATGGGGCCGATTTCTAAATCGATCCAAAGGAGGACTTGGGCTTGCTGCTGCCTCATTCCTGACCTTCCTCGGGTCGGTGCCGTTTTTGCTGTTCCCCGGCGTGTGGGCTGCCTTCGTGTTTGCCGTGCTATTCGGTGGCAGTCTGATCGCAGGACCGACCGCCATCACTATTCTGGTCAGAAAATTACTCCGGCAGCAGGCATGGACTGCGGCGATCGCAGGGCTGACGATTGCCTTTTCGTTAGGACAGGTTGCCGGACCGCTGGCATCAGGCCTCATTACGGATTATACCGGTTCGCTAAGTGCCGGTTTATGGCTGTCTTCAATCATGCTTATTCTGGCCACTGTGATTTGCTTTTTGCAGAAGTCAAATCTGCGTTTATGACTTGCCCGGAACGCCAAGTGGCGGAAGCGGCATAACACGCCACAGCACTGAACGTTGATTAACACGGGTTGTGAAGAACCGCGTTCGCTTTCTCGAAAAGAGCAGCACCTTCCGTGGGAAACCGTTTATATAGTGCACAGACCTCATTTGCGTATCGAGAGTACAACGTCGATCGCATTGCATCGGATACAGTGTACGAGCCGGTTGCGAGATTGAGATAGTTCGATAATTCCTGCACGCGATCTGAACCTTTGGCTGCATCCTTAAGGATCACATCGCTGTCGCCCAAGGAACCATACAAGGCAGGGTTCCCTACTACCGGGTTTTTTGCAATGTTGCCAGTTACTGAATGCATATATGGAGTAATCGTCATGCCACTCAACACAACATAGGAGCATGGGCTAAAGGTTTTAGGCGGAAGGCGAAAATACCCGTTCACATCAGTTTTAACAATGTAACTATCGATACCGGTTGTTGACCCTTCACCGAATAACCGACTCCCTCGCTTGCACACGTTAATGCGTTGTGCAATCACCTCAATCCCGCTAGCGGGATCAAATTTAATATGACCGGCCTCAGTACTTTCGCGGTACACCCGCCCGGTATCTGGTAGCGGGGCACCGGCATTGGCACCGGCGGTCGCCGCAAACGTAAGCACAGAAAATAAGTAAGCTCGGCTTATCGAAATGGTGTTCATCTATTCCAGATGGCCCGAAATACAGGCATTGGCTACTTTGGTTTCGGGAATGCCTTAGACACCTGAGGCGCAGAAGATTAAGCGGCCCGGCGTATTCGCAGTATGTTTAGTGGGACAAGAGATTAAGTTAATATTTTATTAGACCTTCTAATTCCTTTGCCCGAGCCACCCTCGCATCAATGGCGCATTGGGCTGCCGACTGACGAGCCGAAGTGCCGCCTTCCGGATCATAGTAAAAGCCACAGTTTGCCTCAGTATACTTTACCCAAAGTCTTTGAACCTGTTGCAGTCTGGTTTTCTGGCTCGATGAAGAGGACCTAAACAATTTTTTATAAGCTTCGTTTAGTCGTTTGTCTTGTCTTTCCCACTCAGTGCTCATACAGTCCAATATCTTGGGGTCAACGGCTTCCGCCTTCTCAATACACCTTGCGAACTGAGCACTTGTGTCGCCTGCTGCTAACACGGATACCGGAGCAATAGTCGCAGTAACACTTATAATGAATACCAGAATTTTCATGTAGCGACTCCTGTGTGCTGACCGTTTTTCTCGCGGATAATCTGCCCGTCGGAGCTAGCTTAAAGCTATGCAGGCAAGCTCAATCTTGAAACATGCGGGATTCAGCGGGACATGGAAGCCTGCTGACATTACCCCGACGTTACTGCCGACCTGGGGGGACTGCTTCGACAATACAATGTCCGCGCGGCAATATCATATCGCTGCTACCCGGGTAGGTCATCCTTAACCCCCTCGAGTACGGAACCACGCATGGACGTGTCGTTCGAAATCCGCCCTATGATCGGTCACAACAACAGGGCGCGACTTTGTCGAGGTGGCCTAAATCAAATGCCCAATGTTCGCTCGTCGCCCGGCAGCCAGTCTCCAGCCTTCCTTCAAAAAAAGTGATTAATATTTAGTCCGTCGCCGAGTAGAACCGTCCAATGATGCAGCCCACGCAAACTCCCTGGTTCCTTTATATGATTGAGTGCCATGACGGCAGCATCTATACCGGTATCGCGATCGATGTGGCAAGTCGGTTTCAGGCGCATGCACGTGGCAAGGGAGCGAAGTACACGAGGTCACATAAGCCGCGCGAATTGCTTCTTGCGGTACGCTACCCGAACCGATCGATTGCGGCCAGGGCCGAATACGAATTCAAAAGGCTCTCGGCGAAGGACAAACGTCGTTGGATAACCACGGGCACGGAGCTAGCCGTGGCGCAACAAGACCCGTTGGAAGAATGAGCGGGCAGTGGGTGCTTGCGACCGGATGTGGACTGGCCCATGACACGTTGTGGCACTGTCACTCCACAAGCCATACCCCGTTGAGCGACTGACGGATGTCTTGGCAAAAGTGGCAAGTCAGCCGCATAAATCTCCGCCTGAATCCGCTACCTTCACACCGGTGCAGCGACTGCCTCATAAATCGCTTCGACACGCCGTTTTGCATCCTTCGATGCCAGAAACGATTCGAAATCCTGTATGGGTACTGGCCGGCCAAAAAAGTATCCCTGAAAGTCGTTACAGCCGTGGTGTGTCAGGAACTTTAGCTGTGATGCCGTTTCGACGCCTTCTGCAATAACGCTGAAACCGAGCCCGTGAGCGAGGCTGATCACGGCACGTGCGATGATCCCGTCTTCAGAACCGGATAAGACACCGCTAACGAAAGACTGATCGATCTTGATCTGGTCCAGAGGAAGTCGCTTCAGGTAGGACAAGGAAGAGTAGCCAGTTCCAAAGTCATCCAGCGAGAAGCTTAGGCCAGCAAACTTCAGTGTATTCATTGTGGCGATCGCGCCTTCAACGTCATCAACCAGCATGCTTTCCGTAAGCTCGAGTTTCAGCCTGCACGGGTTGATACCAGTGATCGCCATCACTGCGAGGGTGTGCTCGACAAAATCGGGACGGCGCAGCTGTCGGGCACTGACGTTGACGGCCAGGTTGAGGTGCGCGGTCTCTTTGTGCCTGGCCCACGCCGCAAGCTGTTCGCAGGCAGCCGTGAGCACCCATTGCCCGAGTGTGATGATCATGTCGCTCTCTTCTGCAAGAGGAATGAAGTCACCCGGAAATATCAGCCCCTTTTGGGGATGCTGCCAACGTACCAGGGCCTCTGCCCCGGTCACTGTCCCGTCCGCTTTAACCTGTGGTTGGTAATGGAGCACAAGCTGACCCGACTCAATGCCGTGCAGGAGCGCGCACTTCAATTCCTCGGATGCCGTGATCGCTGCTTCGATCTCCGGATCATATTGGCGACTCGTGTTGCGTCCGGCGGCCTTGGCCCGATACATTGCCTTGTCGGCCCGTCTTATTGCCTCTGCGACGGTCTCCCCAGGAGACATCACAGCGAAGCCTGCCGAGAAGGTTACGCTCAACGTTACATCCGCAATTTTCAGGGGAGCATCAACCAGGTTCTTTTGCAAACGCTCAAGCACACGCATGGCCGCGCTCTGATTCGTATTCGGTAACAAAAGCAGAAACTCTTCCCCGCCCCACCGAGCCAGCACATCATGATCTCGCAGCGTCGCCTGGACCTGCTGCGAGAAGCTGGTCAACACCTCATCGCCGGCCGCATGGCCGTAGCTATCATTGATGGCCTTGAAGTGATCGATATCGAGAAGCGCCAGGCAGAGTGTTCGGGACTCAGCGGAATGCCGCTTCTCCTCCTTGGAAAGTACTTCCTTCATGTATCGCCGGTTCGGCAAGAGCGTTAGTTCGTCACGCTTGGCAATCTGCTCAATGCGCAAAAGCGCCTCGCTCAGCTCGATTTTTTGTTGCTCAAGTTCTGACTTCTGCGCTTTAAGCCGCTCGCGCAACCGATTGAACTGCGTGGTCAGAAAGACGACTGCCGCACTCATGCTCGACGCCAGAATGAAATGGACCGCTTCTATTCCTGCTGCGTGGCGTTCCGGATCAACATGCACCAGCCATAGCATCGTCCCACCAATCGTGAAAATAGCGAATGCGGTGATCTGGTGAGATCTGCGTGCAGGCAGGGCAAATGCGCAAAAGACAAGGACAACCAGCAACAGCGTAAGCACCGCCCCACGAACTGGTGTAACGATGGCATAGGCGGCAACGATGCACAGAATGGCTTGTATGCCCTGGCCAAACGAAAGCTGAGAGGGCGTCAAGTTCAGGGCGGTGCTGGCGCGGATCAAACCGTAAAACAAGAGCGACCCGGCCACAATGCAAAGGCTGAGCCATTTGGCCTGTTCGGGCGGAACGGCGCCGGCCCAGACCTGGAACCACAGGATAAACACGCACAGAATATACAAGGCCGCCGTAATGGCCCAGTAATTGATAAGCCGCCGCAACTTCGTGTCATCGCTGGCCAGGAGATGTAACAGAGGACTGAATTTGCTCATGGAGCATAAAACCACATCTCTTGCTGCGGTGGCAATGGTTTTGACGGTCGTCGCAAGGCAGCAGCCGCCAGCTCTGCGCCTTCCACAACAGAATCATGCGCGATATCAAAATGGCCATGAGTTGGGCAACTGTACTATTTCCCATTGCGACGCGAGGAGACAACGATGGTCAAAAGCTTTGTTCTACGGTCCGCATTGCCCGTGTTTTTCGCCGTCGGTCTTGCAGTCAATACAGGCGCCAATGCGGACACGATCTCGAAGCTTCAGCGCTATCAGATCGACCCAGGCAAGGTATTCGTGGCAGGTATTTCGTCCGGTGGATTTGCAGCAGTGCAAATGCACGTTGCCCACTCTTCCACTTTCAAAGGTGCTGCGGTATATGCAGGCGGCGTGTACTGGTGCGCCGGCGCCGGCGGAGCCGCGACAGCCCTTGCAAACTGCGGCGGCCAGACGCTTCCGACGAATCAAGCGTCGTACAACAGCACGCTCGCAGCATCAAAAGCTTATCTGGACGCCCAATCCTCCTTAGGCACCATCGATCCGGCGACTAATCTCAGCGGGCAGCCCGTTTACCTCTGGTCCGGTACGCAGGATACCGTCGTCAATCCGCACGAGATGGCAGATCTCAATGCAGAGTATCTGCGTTACGGCGCCAGGGTTGTTTTCGACAATGGCTATCCCGCCGCACACGGCTGGGAATCGCCAAACGGCGAACTGGCATGTGGCACGCTTGGAAGCCCCTTCATGGTGAACTGCTCAGTCAATGGCGCAGCTTACGATTCAGTAAAAACCTGGCTGACAATGTTCCTCGGCAAACTTAACCCTCGCAACAATGGAAAGCTGTCGGGCATGCTGGCGAAATTTGATCAGACGGAGTTTGGGGCATCGCCGAATGTTTCGATGAGTTCGGCCGGCAGTGTTTTTGTGCCCAAAGCTTGCGCGCAGGGGAAAGCGTGCGGATTGGTGCTCGCCCTCCATGGTTGCAAGCAAGAGGAATCGCGAATCGGAAATCGCTGGGTCACCGAGGCCGGCATCAATGAATGGGCCGACACAAACCAGCTTGTGGTGGTGTATCCCGACACGATTGCGTCGTCTGCACCCGGACCGACCAACCCGAACGCATGCTTTGATTGGTGGGGCTACTCCAACCAATACGATCCGAACTATGCAGTCAAGAGCGGCTTGCAGATGGGGGTACTGTACGCAATGGTGCAGCGCGTGACAGGCCGGCCGTGAGACTCAACACAGGTTCGGCCTGATCAAGAACCAAAGCGTACCTGGGTACTGATTATTGTAGAGCCCGTCGAAGGGCAGAAGCTGGTCGCGCCCATGATTCATACGGGCCGCGCCCGTGAACTCAACGCCATGCGCCAAAATCGGCAAACCGTGAAAGGTGTGGCGCGGCGTAAACAAACCACGCGCCATTGAATTATTTGACGTCCCGCGTACAGATTTTGTCTTGGCGGTAGGCTATTCTTGCGCCTCTTAATATTGCCATACAGTAATGCTACATCACCTTGGAATGCCTCGAAACAGACGTTTCGAGTTGGCGGCGTTAGTCGGATTTGTCCTTATCGGACTTGGTGGCACGACCATGCTCGGGTGGACGTTGCACATCAAGGCAATGACGGAGCTGAAACGCGGTTTGGTGCCGATGGTTTTCAATGCCGGACTATGTTTTTTTCTCTCCGGTTTGGCGCTGGCGGTCTCTTCCTTTTCGACAGCGCATACCAACACGGTTCGTCGATGCATTGGCACTATTCTGATTGCTCTATGCAGCCTGACGCTGCTCGAATTCGTCTTTAACACCGGTCCAGGTATCGACCTTCCCTTCCTGCATACCTGGTACGACTACAAAAATGTAAGCCCGGGTCGAATGGCGCCGAATACCGCCATCGGATTCATCTTCAACGGCGTGGCGCTCATCCTTGCCAGTCGGGTGTCGAACCGCATCCAGGCCTATGCTCTCGTCGCGGTTACGTGTGCTGTTTTCGGCATCGGCCTTACCGGTCTGATCGGCTACCTGCTGGCGCCAGACTTGCTGTTTGGATGGGCTCGCTCGGCACGCATGGCGATACACACGGCGACCGGCATAATCCTGTGCGCGTTCGGGCTTTGGTTAGCCTGGACGGGGAGTGACTGGTATGCCAATAAAATCTACTTTGGTGACCTGATAAAAATTCGCTTCCTGAGCGCGGCCATTATGCTTGTCGTGGGAACCGCCATTGGGTTGACTGGGTTCGCCCTGGTGCAGGGCGGATTGGAAAAGACGATTGAAAAGCAGCTCGACGGGCTGCTAGGCAACCGCGCGCTGTGGTTTGAAACGGCAGTTGAAGCAGGCGTCCGTCATGTCGAAACGACCATCCGCGTATCAAGATTGGATACGTTAAGTACGCAGACGGTCAAAGGCAATCGCGACGCATTGCTACAGAGCCAGCTCATGGATGTCGGCCGATCCCTTGTAGGAGACGACTACCGCGGGGTGGCACTACGCGACGAACGCGGCACGGTGCTTTACGGTTGGGGTTCGTACTCCTCGCAGCCAAAGCTGATTGCCGCGCTTGGTGCCGATAACACCGCCATGTTGGTATGGGATGGCCAGACGCTGTTGCGCGTCCGCCAGCCGATCACCGACGGCGACCGTAAGCTCGGCGATATCGAAGTCGATATTCGGATGCCGGCGTTGGGCAACCCGTTTTTCGACGTTGCGAAGTTGGGGCAGTCCACTGAGCTCGCAATGTGTATTGGACTTCCCGAAACCCTCCATTGCTTTCCCAATGCAAAAAACCCTGTGCCATTTTCAGTTGTCAGGACCGGGCCAGCAAACCCGCTGCCAATGGAGCTTGCCCTTATCGGCAAAAGCGGCATCGCATACGCCGTTGATTACAGACAGCGCAACGTTATCGCGGCGTACACGCCCATTGCGCCAGGACTGGGATTTGTCGCGAAAGAGGACACTGCTGAAGCCTATGCTCCGATCCGCCAGGCTCTAGCGATCGGTGGCCCAGTGATTTTGATTGTGGCGATTGCCGGGGCACTGTTTTTGTATCTTCAACTTAACCCGTTGGTGACCAGGATGCAGAGGTCTGAAATCCGTGCTGCTGAAGCGGCGACGAGAGTGCAAACCATCATGCACGCGGTAGGTGACGGCATCATAACGATTGACCAGCAAGGCATCATTGAATCCGTCAATACCGCTGGTTGCAAAGTATTTGGATATGAAGAAGGCGACCTGGTTGGAAAGAGCGCGACAGTGTTGATGCCCTTGGGGCAGCGGGATGGCCATACGCAAGCAATAGCCCGGTTGCAGGGTGGAGGGCCAGCACAGATGCTGGGCATACCTAATGTGAGCGTGACAGGACTGCGTCAGGACGGTGCCGAGTTTCCGATGGAGCTTACCGTCAATGCAGTCAGACTGAGCCGCCACGACCTCTATGTCGGCGTCATGCGCGACATCACAGTACGTAAGGAACTGGAAGAAAAACTGACCCGGATGGCACAATTTGACGAACTGACCGGGTTGCCCAATCGCGCATTGTTCATGGACCGCCTCAACACCGCAATGCTGCGCGCGAAGCGCAGCAATACCGCAGTGGCGTTAATGTTCGTTGATTTGGACGGCTTCAAGAAAATCAACGACCTGTATGGGCATCACAGCGGCGATGCCTTGCTTGTGCAGGCAGCCGCAAGGCTATCAGCATCGGTCCGCAAGTCTGATACCGTGGCCCGTCTTTCTGGCGACGAATTTACGGTCATTCTGGAAGACCTTCAATTGCCCGGCAAAGACGCTAAAGAGATCGCGCAAAAAATCGTCATTGCCATGCAAGCACCGTTTTCTGTTACCGGACAGGATGTAACCGTCACGGTGAGCATTGGGCTCGTAGTGCATGACGACCCGAGCCGCGACCTTCCAGTCGCCGAGTTGCTCGAGCGCGCCGATACAGAGATGTACATTGCAAAACGCGCAGGCAAAAACGCATTCAGCATGGCTTGAACATCCGTTTGTCGTTGGCGTCGTTTTCATTTGCGTCACAGTCCGGACAAAAAATGCTGCAACTCCTCGAGCCGGAGCGGTTGGGCGAAATAGTAACCCTGCCCCTCATCGCAAGCGGCCGCCTTCAGCAACTGGAGGATTTCCTGCGTTTCAATTCCTTCGGCGACCACAGACAGCTTCAGCGCATGCGCCATGTCCACAAACGCCTTGATGAAATCGAAGCTGCTGACACCCACAGATTGCTGAAGTACGAATGAGCGGTCGAGCTTTAGCTTATCGACCGGAAAGCGCCTCAAGTACGACAACGCAGAATAGCCGGTTCCAAAGTCGTCGACGGACAAAAGGAGCCCCAATTTCTTCAAGCGTCGCAAGACGTCTGCAGACTCGTCCATGTTGTCCACCAGGGCGGTCTCTGTCAGTTCGAGTTCGAGCAGTTCAGGCGAAAGGCCGGACCGGGCCAAGGCGTCCGCCACCTGGTTAACCAGCGTCGGGTCTCTCAGCTGCCGGGGTGACAGGTTGACGGATAGCCGTAACTGTCGGCCCACTGTCTTCGACAACCGCGCCGTCTGCATGCACGCTTCTGCCAGCACCCACTGACCAATCGATTCGATCAGGCCACAGTCTTCGGCAATCGGGATGAACTGTACAGGTGGTATGCGGCCCAGCTGCGGATGGTTCCAGCGAATTAGAGCCTCGATGCCCACGACCGCCATTGAGTTGAGGTCTACCCGCGGTTGATAGTGCAGTTCGAATTCGTTACGTTCTAGCGCATGGCGCAACGTGTGCTCAAGCGTCATGCGCAACATGGCTTCTTCGCTCATCTCTTTTTCGAAGAAGCGGTAGTTATTGCGCCCGGAGGCCTTGGCTCGGTACATCGCGGTATCGGCATTGCGGAACAGGAGCTCTTTCGTCCGTGCGTCGTCCCCCAACATGCTGATGCCAATGGAGGCGCTGATGATGACGCTCAACCCTTCAATCTCGAACGGTTCCGCGAGCGCCGCCAGTAGTTTCTCGGCGATTGCCCTTGCGGACTGTCGCCCGTCGGAACAGTAGGCAGTCACAACAAATTCGTCCCCACCAAGACGCGCCACGATATCGCCAGGACGCATAGTCGCCTGGAGCCGCGCCGCCACCTGCTGCAGCAGTGCATCGCCGGGCGAATGGCCCATCGAGTCGTTCACCTCCTTGAACCGGTCCAGGTCGATAAACATCACAGCCACCGCATCACGATGGCTCGCTGCCTCCAGCATCGACTGCAGTCGCTGATTCATAAGTTCGCGATTGGGCAGACCGGTAAGGACATCATGCGTTGCCAGGTGTTGCAACCGCGCCTCGGCATGCTTGCGTTCCGTAATGTCAGTCAGGAACGCGGTAAAGGACTGCGCGTTACCCTCATCGTCGCGCTTGATGCGGCCGCTAAACAGCACGGGAATGTCTTCACCTCGCTTATGCCTGAGCACCGCTTCAATGCCGTGAGCAGCGGTCGGGCCGTGACGAACCGACAAGGCGCCATGCCATGGACAGGCGGAGAACAGCTTCTCAAGACTTTGCCCGACCAGTTCATCACGGTTGTAACCGACGACTTGGCACAACGCGAGATTGACGTCAATAATTGCGGCTTGTGCATCGGCGAGCAGATAGCCGGCAGGGGTTACTTCCAGAATTTCGCGCAGCCGATGTTCACTTTCGCGAATGTCCTGTTCGGCTTGCCTGCGGGCGCTGACGTCGTGGAAATACACGGCGATGCCGTCGCCATGTGGGTAGACGCGGACATCAACCCAGGTGTCCAGGGGCTCCCATCGGGCCTCGAACGAAAGCGGCTTTCGCGTCGCCATCGCTTGCTGGTAGAACGGCAATAGTGCGGATGTCCGAAGTGCCGGAACAGCATCCCCGATTGTCTGGCCTAGCATGGCGTCCCGTTCGAGACCGACGAATTTGGCCGTTTTCTGATTGACATAGGTAATGCGCCAGCATGCATCGAGGGCGAAGAATGCGTCGCCAATACTCTCAAGCATGGCCGCCATCTCGTCTTTCGAACGTTGCATCTCGGTCTGTATATGAAAACGCTCGGTCACATCCCGCGCCGTCACATACATCAGGTCCGTTTCCCCCGACCAGCGCAACGATAGCGAGAGATAGGCAACGCTCAGGTCCTTGCGCTTCCAGCGGGTCTCGAAATTGCGAATGGTGCCTTCCCCTGTACGCAACCGTGCTTCCACTACCCTCGCCTTTTGGCGTTCCTCCGGATGTAGAAAATCGCTGTACTGTCTCCCGACGCACTCGGCGGGCGAATAGCCAAGAATCTCGGTCACAGCGGCGCTCACACGAAGGAACCGGCCTTCCTTATCGACTGACGCGATAATGTCGAGCGAGTTGTCTATGAGGGCGCGATTTTCAGCCGCAAGCTCAGATACTTTGTCTGCGGCCTCCATCTCATTGGTAACGTCGCGGCCGACGCCACGGTATCCGCGAAAAACATCGTTTTCATATACGGGTTCGCCGGAAAGGATAGCGTGCCTTATGTCTTTTTTGTGGTGGGCGTAGCCGGAAAACGGCAGATTTCGGAAAGCCTCGCGTTTCCCTACTTTCACGCGGTATTCCAGCAGGCCGGGATGGTTCAGGTCCACGGCCCGCTCCAGCCGACTCGTCCCGATGACGTCAGTGATCGGGACGCCATACAGCCGCTCGAAGCCATCGGACATGAAGCTAAAACGGCCAGCCTCGTCAGTCTCCCAATACCAGTCGGACGACAGGCTTGCCAAACTGCGAAACCGCTCTTCGCTTTGCCGCCGCTTATCACGTTCCTGCCGCTCAAGCGTGATGTCACGTGAGACAGAAACGGCGCCAGTCCTTTTTTTGGTGACCGGGTCAACCATCACGTGCACTTTCGTTCCCATCCAGACGTAATGACCCCGGGAGTGCAACTTGCGAATTTCGATCACGCGGCTATCAGCCCCGGTCGCACTCTGCCTCGTGACCTCCTCCCGGATGGTCTGGGCGTCGTCCGAGTGGATGAAGTCATAAACATTCCGGCCAACCAGTTCGGCTGCATCGTATCCGAGCGCCTTGGTGTGTGAAGGCGACACATAGATATACGTGCCGTCCCAGGCGCAACGGCATATGAGATCCAAAGTGTTTTCAGCCAGCAGGCGATATTCCGCCTCGCTTTCGGCAAGTCGCTCAAATGCATTCCGCTGCCCGGTGATATCCAGGATAGCGCCGTTGTAGCCGTCAAATTCACCGTTTCTCGTGAACCTGGGGGCGCCGGAACCGAGCATCCAGCGAATCGTGCCGTCGCTTCGGATGATGCGATATTGGCCTTGATATTCTTCCCGGGCATTCTTCGCCGATGAAAACTTCGTAGCGGCTTTCTCGAAATCGTCCGGGTGGATAAATGCAAACCAGTCGGACACCCGCACTTCACCTGCGTGTTGGAACGATTCCTGGGTCGACTTGTTTAAAAAGATGCAGACGTCGTCCGCGTCGGTCATCCAAAGGATTGACATTGCCGTGTCGGCCAGCCACCGTAAGACAACTTTGCCGCCGGCTGGATTCTGGATTGGGGTGGCACCCAGATTCAGGGGAAGTGATTCTTGATACATTGCGGTTCCCGTATGCGACTAGACACGTTTTGATGATTTTTAGGGGAACGGCATTAATGTATACATGCCGTGGTTTACCGTCAATTGCAGGAGGCGACGGCGTCATCGCTGAAGGAGGCTCCCATACGTATTTGGACTTTGGACTTGCCGGGGCGCTGTCAGTTATATCAGTCGGAAACGATGCTCAGGACCGGTTGTGGACCCTCGCCATGCCCCGTATCGAATCGATGGACAGAAAACGGTTCCTTCACTTTTGCCTTTGCATTGCGAACAGTTGAGTAGCGAATAAGCACTTGGCTGGTTTCCAGCGCAGGTAGAGGTTTTGATATCAGGTAGCCCTGAATTTCGTCGCATCCCAACTCCCGCAATTCCTGGAGTTGTGCAGCGGTTTCAACCCCTTCAGCCACGGTCGTCATGCCTAGCGCATGTGCCATCGAGACAATGGCGCGATAGAACACCCTGCTTTCCGGGGTGATGCCCAGGTCCGCAGTGAAGGCACGGTCTATCTTGAGCACGTCAAGCGACAACCTTTGCAAAAGTGACAATGACGAATAGCCCTTTCCAAAATCGTCGACATGAATCTTGATGCCCAGTTCCGCGAGGGCAGCCAATTGCGCCGCAATCTGCTCCGAGTCGCCCATCATGGCTGACTCGGTTATTTCCACTTCAATGAATGTCGCTGGAAGCCCCGTCTTTTGAAGACATCGACGCACGAGGTCGGCGACGCCACCCTTGTCGAATTGGCGAGGGGAGACGTTGACGGAAATCGGTACGATCCGCAGGCCGTCGTCCCGCCAGCGCGCGAGCTGCCCCGCAACTTTAAGTGCGACCACTTCCCCGATTTCCACAATCAGGTCCGAGTTCTCCGCGACCGGAATAAATTCGTCCGGCATTATCAGCCCGCGGGTGGGATGCATCCATCGAACCAGGGCTTCCATGCCGACTAATTCTCCAGAGCCGGTGCGCACCCGCGGTTGGTAGTACACCACCAGCTGGTCCAGCTTCAACGCCTCCCGCAAGTCCTGTTCCGTGGTCAGTCGTTTATGCAGACGCTCAGCCAGATCTGTTGAATAAAACCGGAAGCTGCCTTTCGATACCTTCGCGGCGTACATCGCCATGTCGGCTTTTCTCAAGAGACTTTCCGAGTCGGTACCGTCGCGGGGATACTCGGCAATGCCAACCGAGGCGCCGACAATGTTTGTGGCGCCTCCGACAGCAAAGGGGCCTTTGAATGCCTGGACAATTCTGGCTGCCACATTTGAGACACTCGCATCGTCGCACCCCGGCGCAAGTACCACGGTAAATTCGTCGCCACCCAGACGAATCACCCTGTCACCCTGCCGCATCAGCTCTCCGAGACGCTTTGCGGCTGCCTGAAGCAGCTCGTCGCCGGCCGAATGGCCAAGGGTATCGTTGACGTTTTTGAAGTTGTCGAGGTCAATGAAGAGGATTGAAACGGTTTGCGCACGCTGTCCGGCCACGAGAAGAATTTCAGGCAGCGCGCCAGTGAGCCAACGCCTGTTTGGCAATCCGGTCAATTCGTCTTCGAGCGCGATTCTAGCCAAATCGTTCTTGGTGGCCACCGTGTCACTAATGTCGCGTAGCGTAACTGCGAGTCCCTCAAAGGTGCGTACGAATTTGCGATGCAACCAGGTTGCGCTGACCAGGCTTCCCGCCTCGACTTCGTATTCGTCTTCCCCGTAACCAGTTGTGTAGATTTGATTGTAGTTTTCCACGATGCTATCGCGAAAATCGCCAGCGCCGTAGAGGTCGCGGAACGTCGTCCCGACCAAGTCTCTTTTGACCTTGCCATACAGGGCGGCGCCACGTTCATTGCAATCCACGACCTGGAAGTCCACAAGCATGTCTGCTTTGTCGAGGACCCTTTTGTAGAGATAGAATCCGTCCTTGCCGTTTTCTGTGGCCATCCGATATGCCTCCCGTATCTTTGACGCTTCCCTACGCTTTATCCGCAGTCGCACGGACAGCGCGACCGCGAAGAGGCCAAGAAACACGACTAGCGCCGAGCCAATGGCAAAAAGCACATGCGTTTCTTGCGACTGGACCAGGTACGACCGTAGCGCCTCCCGTTCCGAAAGTCCGACGATTGCCTTGAAGGGGTAGCTGCCCAAGGAAGTGGACGCGACGTACCGGGGCACAGCGTCAGGGAAGCACGCGCTCGAAAAAAGTGACGCCTGTTTGGTGGCGAGGCAAGTAGTCGTCGCGCCAAGAGCGTCATTGCGCAGGGCGCCACCGGACCTGCCAATGAACGCTACGCGCATCAGACCGTCATCTCCAACAAGCGCTTGCAACCCCTCTTTTCCGAAGACCGTCGTTTCCGGCATTAACGCGAAAAAATCATCTGCGACCGACACGATTAGAACGCCGTCGAACGAGCCGTCCAGACGGCTGAGGCGACGCGTCATCTGTATTACACGTTGCCCGGAGATTCTCCCAACCGTGGGCTGGCCGACTCGAAGCGCATCGTTATTGTTCGCCAGATGGTATTGAAAATACTGGCGGTCGGCGAACGTCAGTCCTGGTTTAAACGGTCGCGTACTCGTAATCGCCCGGCCGTCCGGGCCGGCAATAAGAACTACCGCAGATTGCGCAGTGCTGAAGACTCCTCGGGCACTGAGTTTTGCGAGGTCGATGTGCCCGCCAGAAGTCTCCCAACTGTGTTTCAGGAACAGCGTAAGGTCGTCAAGCTTTTCCAGCGACTGAGCCATTTGAGTCGCATAGGCTTTGGATAGAGCCATTGCGTTGTGACCGACCTCAGTTCGGACCCTGTCCTGTTCCAGCGCGTCCCGTGATTCGAGCAGGCCCCAAAGACCCGCGATTGCAACCAGTCCAACCAGCGGCCATAGCACAAGCGAAAGCCAATTACCCTTCAAAAGGAGCAAGGCTTTTTTCAGCCGCAGTACGGGCGACCAGAGATTTTTTCCCAGGGATTTCATACTGTGTATGGGTCGAAGAATCAAATGTTGTCCAAGTGAGTTCGGCGACTTGCCTTTCTGTGCAGACCGAGTCGCGCTCTATTAACACAGTGTTGAACTATTAAGTGGGACAGGTCGGTGCGTCGTCGCACATAACCCATGAGCGATCGAGCGCTGAAGGTGGCAACGTGATGGGGACCGTCATTAACGCATGGCCATTCAGTTACGTCCGCACGCCATACCCTGGATTAAACCGCCATCGGATCAGGCCTTATATAGCGAGCGAACAGCTTTGGCCCGGACGGCTATTGCCAATTTGGCTTTTACTGTTGTACGTTGCGCCGCTATCTGACGAAACTATGTCCAGACCGCGGTTGCTAATCGGCAATATTTGTTAAAATCGAGTCATTCCTCCTCCTCGTGCATCAGGGTTTACTCACCAGGAGCCCAACCTCGATAACACTCTGCGAGCCTGCTTCACGGCAGCGTCATGCATCGGACGCTTGCTGTCTTCTTATGTGCTTTGTTCGCGGATGGGCTCATGCCAAAATCAGTATCAAACAGTGCTTCCTCCAAGCGGGGCACCCCTGAAACAATCTCTGAATTTCGGCGAAAGAAATCACTTATCAAGACCGGCGCTCTGCAGGACGCCATTTTCAACAGTGCTAATTTTTCGTGCATTGCTACAGACGAGAAAGGTGTTATTCAGATTTTCAACGTCGGTGCTGAACGCATGCTTGGTTATGCCGCTGCCGATGTAGTTAACAGCATTACGCCGGCCGCAATTTCCGATACACAGGAACTGGTTGGGCGCGCCACTGCCCTCAGCCTCGAATTTGACACCGAGATTACGCCGGGATTTGAGGCACTGGTTTTCAAGGCGTCGCGCGGCATCGACGATATCTATGAGCTCACCTACATCCGCAAGAATGGCAGCCGCTTTCCTGCGATCGTTTCAGTCACAGCCTTGCGGGACGCGCAAGAGAACATCCTCGGCTATCTACTGATTGGTACAGACAATACGGCGCGCAAACATGCTGAAGATGCGCTCGTCAAGGCCGGCGCCTTGCAGAATGCAATATTCAATAGCGCCAATTTCTCCAGCATTGCGACCGATGAGAAAGGCGTTATCCAGCTCTTCAATGTAGGAGCGGAACGGATGTTGGGTTTCGCTGCAGCGGATGTGTTGAACAAAATCACGCCGGCGGACATCTCCGATCCCCAGGAAGTCATCGCGCGCGCGGAAGCACTCAGCCAAGAACTCGGAACGACAATTACGCCGGGCTTCGAGGCACTAGTATTCAAGGCCTCACGTGGCATTGAAGATATTTATGAGCTGACGTATATCCGCAAGGACGGCAGTCGGTTTCCAGCCATTGTGTCGGTGACTGCACTACGCGATGGTCACGAAAACATCATTGGCTATTTGTTGATAGGCACAGACAACACGGCGCGCAAGCAGGTGGAAGCCGCGCAGGCTTTGCTCGACCAGCGGTTGCGCGACCAGCAGTTCTATACGAGGTCTCTGATCGAATCGAACCTCGACGCCTTGATGATGACTGACCCGCGGGGCATGATTTCTGACGTGAACCAGCAGATGATCGCTCTCACCGGTCGTACCCGTGATGAATTGATCGGGGCGCCATGTCGTAACTTCTTTACCGATCCTGCGAAAGCGGATGCGGCTATCAAACGGGTTCTTCTTGAGAACAAGTTAAGCGATTACGAATTGACGGTGCGGTCGCGCGACGGAAAGGAAACCGAAGTCTCGTACAACGCGGCGACGTTTCATGACCGTGATCGTACGGTGCAAGGCGTGTTCGCGGCAGCTCGCGACGTGACTGAGCGAAAGCGCTTTGACCGAACGCTCCAGGAAAAAAACATCGAGCTCGAACACGCCAGCCGGATGAAATCGGAATTCCTCGCAACCATGTCGCACGAGTTGCGCACGCCCTTGAACGCCATCATCGGCTTCTCCGAGGCGCTGAAGGATGGCTTGATGGGACCGATGGCGGCGAATCAGCAAGATTACATCGGCGATATCTTCACGAGTGGTCAGCATTTGCTCTCGTTGATCAACGACATACTGGATCTGTCCAAGGTCGAAGCCGGCATGATGACGCTGGAGCTGGAGACCGGCGACCTGCGAAGCGTACTCACAAACAGCTTGACGATCGTCCGCGAAAAAGCTGCAGCACAGCGTATTGAGGTTACCCTCGAAATCGATCCCGATCTCGGCGCCATGCAACTGGACATGCGCAAGACCAAGCAGATCGTCTACAACCTGCTCTCGAACTCCATCAAATTTAGTGCCAATGGCGGACGAGTCAACCTGAGTGCACGCAAAGTTTCTCGAGCCAAGGTCGGCACCTTGCCCGGCTCGTGGTCGTCCCACACGTTTGCGTTAGCCCACAACGAGTACGATCACTTCCTGGAAATCAGCGTGACCGATGGCGGAATCGGCATCTCCAAACCGAATATGGCGAAGCTGTTCCAGCCATTCAGTCAAATAGACAGCAGCCTCGCACGCAAGTTTGAGGGAACGGGTCTTGGACTGGCGATGGTCAAGCAACTCACCGAGCTGCATGGTGGCACGGTAGGGGTCGCAAGTGCGGAGGGAGAAGGAGCTTGTTTTGCGGCCTGGCTCCCGCTACGCATGGTTGAGCCATCGGAGCTCGGCGACTCGCCCAACGTGTTTAATGCCGACGGCGAACTTTCTGGGCGTGTGGCCCTGGTTGTCGAAGACGACGACCGCTCAGCCGACCTCATTCGCCTGCTTCTTGAGTCTGAAGGATTTGTCGTCCTGCGGGCCGCCAGCGCGGAAGCCGCGTTGCAGATTGCGCCTCAACAAGCGCTTAGCCTGATCACGCTTGATATCAACCTCCCGGGGATGAACGGCTGGGAATTTCTTTCGCAGATTCGGGAAAGCGCCGAGCTTGCCCATGTTCCGATTGTAATCATCTCCGGCGCGTCCGATAACAGCCTCGCGCTGCAGAGGGGCGCCGCGGCCGTTCTTCAAAAGCCGATCAGCCGCGCGCAGTTGAAAGCCTCACTGGAAAACCTAGGGCTGCATGCCGTGAATGAGAGCGCCCACACAGTTTTGATCGTCGACGACGACCCCAAAGCGGTTGAAGTTATCGCAGCATTCCTTCCGTCGCCGGCGTACGCGGTCGTCCGGGCGTACGGCGGGTTGGAGGCGATTGCGGTTGCACTCAGGCTGCGTCCAGATCTCATCTTTCTGGACCTGATGATGCCCGATGTGAACGGCTTCGACGTGGTCGAAGCGCTACAGGGAAATCCGGAAACCGAGAGCATTCCTATCGTGGTGGTCACGGCAAAGCAGGTGACGGAGCGTGATCGCGCTTCGTTGAACAGCAACCCTGCGCATGTCATCCAGATCGTCGAGAAGGCAGGGTTCAACCGCGTCGGCTTCATCGCGGAAGTACGGCGCGCGCTACAACAACCACACGCGAAGAAATAAGGGAGGCCACATGGCAAAAATACTGATCGTTGAAGATAACGTGGCCAACATGAAGCTGGCCGTCATGCTGCTGCTTAACGCCGGTCACGTCGTCGTATGCGCGACAGACGCAGAAAGTGGCTTGACGCTGGCTCGGGCAGAACTGCCGGCTCTTATTCTGATGGATGTGCAACTCCCGGGCATGGATGGCTTTACCGCCACCGCCTTGCTGAAGCGTGATCCGACAACCGCTGCCATTCCGGTTATTGCGTTGACTGCGATGGCCATGCAGTCCGACCGTGAGAAAAGCGAGGTCGCCGGCTGCGACGCCTATATTGCCAAGCCGTTGCGGTATATGGAGTTGTATGCCGCAATCAACAAGCTTCTTCCTTCCGAGCCGGTGCATTCTCCGGCGCCCGAACCATGCGCGGCTTCCGACTCATGATCCACTCGGCCGCGACCATATTAATCGTCGACGACGAGTTCCAGAACCGCAAGCTGCTTGAAGCGCTGTTGCAGCCGGAAGGCTACCGTACAGTGACCGCGGCAAGTGGCGCGGAGGCGCTGGCTGCGATTGCCAGCACGCCTCCGGACCTCGTGATTCTGGACGTGATGATGCCCGGCATGAACGGGTACGAGGTCGCCAAACTCCTCAAGAACGATGTAAGCACTGCCAACATCCCCATTATCATGCTGACCGCGCTCGATGAACGCGGCGCACGTCTTGCTGCGCTCGACTCGGGTGTCGAAGATTTCCTGACAAAGCCCGTTGACCGAAGCGAATTATGGCTGCGTGTGCGTAATATGTTGCGACTGAAATCGCTTAGCGATTTCCTGAGGGACCAAAGTTCGATCCTGGAGAGAAAAGTACAAGAGCGTACGGCTGAGCTGCAGCGCTTTCGCACCGCAATGGACTGCACGGCGGACGCGATCATGCTGGTTCGCCGCTCCACGATGCTTTTTATTGAAGTGAACGGAACTGCCTGTGAGCTCTTTGGCTATACAAGGGAACAGTTACTCAAAATGGGGCCCGCGCAGATTAGTGCGCGTCCTCTCCTGGAATTTGAGACACTTTACGACGCAACCATTGACGGCCGGGCGCCTAAGGGACCAATAGAAAAGCTTGCGAGGCACGGGGACGGGTCCGTTTTCCCTGTCGAAGTAAGTCGGCAGGCGCTGCACTCGAACGGCGAGTGGATTCTGGTCAATGTAATACGGAATATCACCGACCGGAAGAAAGCGGAATCACGACTTAAACAGCTCGCCCATTATGACTCGCTAACCGGGCTTCCCAACCGCACTCTTTTCTTCGATACGCTGCGGAAAAGCGTGGCTAGTGCCGCTGAACGCGGTTGGCACGTCGTGGTTATGTTCATCGACCTGGACAATTTCAAGAACGTCAATGACACCCTTGGGCATGGGGTCGGCGATGCGTTGCTGACCCAGGTTAGCGACCGGCTCGTTCAATGTGTCCGGTTGCGGGATACCGTCGGACGATTGGGCGGCGACGAGTTTGCACTGATCCTTGGGATGCAGGATGCGCCGCGAGGCGCGGAAATCGTCGCCGCCAAGATCCGGGTGGCGTTGCGTGCTCCGTTCGTCATCAACGAGAACGAAATGACGGTTACCGCAAGCATCGGCATCACGATTTATCCTGAGGATTCGTCCGACCCCGAAGCATTGATCAGATTTGCCGACACGGCGATGTACAAAGCCAAGCAGGCCGGCCGCAATATGTATCGCTTTTTTACGGCTCAGATGAACATCGATGCGGTTGCGCGCCTCGTGCTTGAAACGGCGTTAAGGAAGGCGATCGAGAACGAAGAGTTTGTCCTGTATTACCAACCCAAGGTGCATGCCAGTACAGGCCGCATTGCAGGGCTGGAAGCCTTGCTCCGATGGGATAGACCCGGACATGGTTTGGTGTCGCCTGACAAATTTATTCCAGTGCTTGAAGAAACGGGACTCATCGTTCGAGTCGGTAGCTGGGTGATCGCTGCCGCATGCAAACAGATTGGCGAATGGATGCGCACCTCAATCGGCCCAGTACAGATATCGGTAAATGTGGCCGGACGACAGTTCGTTGAAGGCGACCTGGAAGGCGACGTCGATGCGGCACTTGCTGCCAACGATATTCCGGCCAGCTTGCTCGAACTCGAGTTAACCGAAAGCTCATTAATGGCCAACACGGAACGGACGACCAACACGCTCAAAAGCCTGACAAGTCGCGGCGTCCAGATTTCGATTGATGATTTCGGGACGGGTTATTCAAGCCTGGCTTATCTGCGTCGTTTTCCGATCAGCAAATTGAAGATCGACATTGCCTTTGTATGCAATATCACGACGAATGCGGACGATGCTGCGATTGCATTGACCATCATTCGCATGGCACACACCCTGAAGCTGGAAGTGATTGCAGAGGGCGTTGAAACGGCAGAGCAGCTTGCCTACTTGCGCCACCACCGCTGTGATCAGATACAGGGTTTCTACTTTAGCCGTCCGCTACCCGTCGCAGGTATCGAGACCTTGCTTTACGACGGGAAATCACTGCCCCCGTCACGACAGGCCGAGCCACGCATGACAATGGACGACGGGTTAAAAACGGCAGAAGGGTCCGCGGAGCTGGGAAATGCTTGCCTTGACTTGGGCACAGAGCAGTCCGAAAGCCGCAGCACATCGGACATCTCTCTGCGACCGCCTCTGCAACGGGACTTCTGACAGATTTTCGTGCACTCTACATGCAGCCTTTACTGACGACGAGTCAGCATCAGTTGCGCAATTAGTGCCCAAGCCAGCTTTGTGTGGCCACCGCGCAGTCACCTCGTACCGACCGTCCCTGCATTACGGCCATGAAGTTCAGGTGGTCACGCAATGATCTTGTGCTCGAGTTCGCGCAAATGGTGGAGCGCTTCGTCAGAGCTTTCAAAAATATAGGGCGATACGCTGCGCCGGGAAAGCGAATCCCCCAGTTTTGAACGGAGAAAGCTGCTCGTCGTGTAGCGTGTCACGTCCAGATAAAACCGGTCGACCAAGTCTTTCACCATGTCGGAATAGGAATCCAGAACCTCCGGAAAAATAGTGAACTTGTCGTAGTTTACGATGGCGTAAATTTTACGGTTAAGCGGTGAGGCGATGCGTTCCACCTGGGCGCGGATTGCTGCTACATCGTCGAGGGACCGGACGGTGTATCCCTCGAGGTTGATGAACAGTGTATTTTGCTGAACGTCATAGGTAAAACGACGCTCCATTGGCAGGCTCAGCATCGCTTCTCGCAGCCCCATAGGTTCTGTCTGAAAGATCCGCGCGTCCATCAGGCGCGGCGGCCTTTTCATGATTGGCCGAAACGCCATTTGAGCAAGAATGTCGCGTTCCAAATCGATCCCCGGCGCGATCTCCGTCAGCTCCAACCCGTCTTCGCACAATTCAAAGACGCAACGCTCAGTGACATACAACACGGGTTGCTTGCGGCGCGCAGCATAGGTCCCACTAAAGGTGCGGTGTTCTACCTGGTTCACGAACTTCTGCGCCGCCCCTTCTTGAATAATCCGGATCTTGCCGTCCTCGATCGCAACGTCGAGTCGGCCGGCATTGAAGGTACCGACGAAAACCAGTTTCTTCGCGTTCTGGCTGATATTGATGAACCCGCCTGCCCCCGCGAGTTTGGATCCGAATTTGCTGACGTTCAGGTTGCCTTCAGCGTCCGCCTGGGCTAGTCCAAGAACAGCAAGATCCAACCCTCCACCATCGTAGAAATCGAATTGGGATGGTTGATCGATGATTGCCTGTGTATTCGTAGCGGCGCCGAAATTGAGTCCCCCTGCCGGAATGCCGCCAATGACGCCAGGCTCTGCAGTCAGCGTCATCAGGTCTATTATTTTTTCTTCGTTCGCGATGTCGGCCACGCCCTCCGGCATGCCGATGCCCAGGTTCACCACGCTGTTTGGCTTGAGTTCAAGCGCTGCGCGACGCGCGATAATCTTTCGGACCGACATGGTCATTGGCGGGAGTGCACCGGTCGGAACCCGAATTTCGCCGCTGAATGCCGCACTGTACGGCTCCAGAAAAGTCTGCCAATGGTGCTCAGGCTTCGCAACGACCACGCAGTCGACAAATATCCCGGGCACCTTGACCTGACGCGGGTTAAGCGTGCCGCGCTCAGCGATGCGCTCTACCTGAACAATGACCGTGCCGCCGGAGTTGCGAACCGCCATTGCGATCGCAAGCGCCTCAAGCGTTAGCGCTTCTTTTTCCATCGTGATGTTGCCGTCCGGGTCCGCCGTCGTACCGCGAATAATGCCGACATCAATCGGGAACGCATCGTAGAAGAGATACTCCTGGCCCTTGATTTCCATCACCTTGACAATGTCATCGGTGGTCTTGTCGTTCAGCTTTCCGCCACCGAATCGAGGATCGACAAAGGTGCCCAGGCCCACTGCTGAAATGTGTCCGGGTCGGTGCGCTGCGATGTCGCGGAACAAGTGGGAAATCACGCCTTGCGGGAGGTTGTAGGCTTCGATCCGTCCTGAAACCGCCAGCTGTTGAAGCTTCGGCACCAGGCCCCAGTGCCCCCCGATTACCCGCTTGATCAAGCCCTCGTGAGCCAGATGATTGAGACCCTTGTCTTTACCGTCTCCTTGCCCCCCTGCGTACACCAATGTCAGGTTGCAGGGCTTGCCCGTCGCCTGAAGATATTGCTCCTCGGTCGACAGGAAAAGCTCTTCAAGCGCAATCGCGATCCCTTCTGCAAAGCCGATCCCGACAAACCCGCCGGTAGCGACGGTGTCGCCATTGCGTATCAGCCGTACGGCTTCGGCTGCAGAGACGATCTTGCCCGTTTTCCCGGAATGTAAGGATGCCAGCGAAGGGTGCGAATTGAGCGCGCTCATAGGGTTTTCCTGGTAAGTAGCCAAATGGGAATGCACCGCTTCGTGCTGGCCATCCCTTGCCGCGAACTCGAGACGAGCCAGATCTTCTACGTTCATCGGGCAGTCCTGGCATCGTTGATGCTATCGCCAGCGTTGGATTCCGCTGACTGCACCTTAACATTGGAATACTTTGAGGCGCCAGTTTGCTCTTGCCTCACGCGGACAGCGCGCCTATCTCGTCCCCACGCCTGGCAAATGCAACGCTGTCCAGACAACCGAAAATTAGCTGGCTCGCCTCGGGCAAGATGGCAGTCGCAGCCTGACCTCTCTCCACAGGGGACAAAGAGTTTTGCATTCCACAATACAACGCCTCATGGTCTGAACGACCCGCCAGCGGGACCTTGTCGAAGCGGCGGAGAACGTTGCTGTACTAGCTTAAACGTCCCTATAATGTACACACATGCGTTACAACGCATAAAGATTCTTTATAATGAACATATACGCACTATTATGAATGTTCTCATGACATACCATGCGTCCACTTGCCAGCACTGAGAGCCACGTCCGTTTTCCTTTAAGCTTGCTTTTCAGCGGGCCGGGTGCGGTGCGCGTACTTCGCATCTTTGCATTGCAGCAGCAGCCCATCAGCTTGCCTTCCGTTCAGGGCCAAGCCAAGCTTTCACGTAACGGCGCGGCATTGATTCTGCACAACCTAACTACCCTGCGTGTTGTCCAGGTGTTCGGCTCTGGCCGCACCCAGCTGTACCAGCTAGACCCTGGCTATCCACTCGCCGGTGCCCTACGCGCGCTTTTTGTGACAGAAAACCAGCAGTGGACTGAATTGCTGCAGGCCGTACGACGCGTATTGGAGGACCAGCCGAAAGTGAAGGCTGCCTGGTATTTTGGCAGCGTTGCGCGCGGCGAAGACACCCCGCGCAGCGACTTCGACATCGGACTTGTCGTGCCCGACGACCGTCAAGTTGACATCCTTACGGACTCGGTGCGCGAGGCGCTGCAGCCTATAGGAGAACGTTTTTTTGTCGCCTTTTCAGTGATTGGCTTGTCGGACTCCGACGTCGTTCGCCTCCATCGACAACAGGACGAATGGTGGCGCGCCTCGACGCATGACGCGAGGACACTCAAGGGTGCGAATCCGCGCGACTACGCGGAATCCATAACGACATAGGAAGCACCGATGGTACGTACCAGCACGAAGAAAAAAGTCAACACCGATTTCTGGCGCGGACGCCACAGCGCCGCCCAGTCATACCGAAAATTTGCGGAGGATGGTTTTCAGCTGGCCGACAAGGGCGACAACCTGAACCCCGTCGTTAGCCAGATTGTGCTGGCGGCCATTGCCTACGCAGACACGCTCACCGCCAAGCGGCATCAGGTCGTAAACCAGCAAGACCACCAGGCGGCACCGAGTTTGCTGCGCGAAGTGATGGGCAACGCGCTGCTGGATGTGCAGCACAAGCAGTACACCCGCATTTTAGGAAACAAGGACAGCGCTCAGTACGGCGCGCGCCAAATCCGGCGGGAGAAAGTCATCGAGCTGCTGGACGACCTGCGGAGCTTCGGCAACTGGGTCGAGTCACAGCTCTGATGTGCCGGCGGCCGCAGCCGTCCCCTCTGAATTTTTTTGTGCCGCGCATTAAGTGCGACTGGTGCCGTGGCTTATCGCCCGGAGTAGGCTTAATGACCACCGGGTCTTCATCTCCTGCCTGGATCACGCATGCGAGTTCAACGTGCCAAGAACGAGACCACTGATCTTCATGGCCTCGTCCGCGACTGCGGCGCCGCATTCACCGCCGGTATGATCGCGGCTGTTTGCGCCTTAGCAGCATGTAGGTCACGCCGGCCAGCGTAGAGGCAATCGCTACCTTGCGTATCAACCCGGCCCGATTGTGTTTCCACTCGGCGTTGAGCCCCATTTCGGCGAAGATGTTCGGAATGCGTCCCTGCATGAGGTCCGCGCCAATGCCTTCCACAACATTGACGCGGTCCGCGAACATGAGAATGAGCCAGTGCCGGATATCGTTTTCACTAAGCTTGTAGGCCGCTTCGCGAATCATGCCGCTTAGTCCCGATGGGGGCGTGCTGGTGCCAAATATTGGCGTGACGCCGGGCCGCTCGGTGGAATGAAAAACCTTCACCTTCAGCGGCTGGTCGACCAGCCCGTGCTCGTGCGCGCCTTCCAGCCTTGGCGGCGTCCTCTCCATCGGATAGGCGGGGCGGTTCTTGTGGTCGAGGTCGGCCCCCCAACCCTTGATATGCGAGTGATCCGCCGTCTCGGTATTTGCCCGGGTGATCTGGTGCTGACCGCTGTGGTCACGTTCCGTAAAGGCGGTGTTAGGCGTATCCATTCTTGTTCTCTCCTTCGAGTGCTGGGTTGGCGTCAATCAGTGCATCATGCTGAGCCGATCGGCACCAGGCGGTATCAGTACGGTCTTTATGCAGTTGTCGAGCTTGCTCGAAAAGATGTGATACGCGTCAGAGACTTCTTCAAGTGGCACCCGGTGCGTGATGATTTTTCTCGGCTCCAGTCTTCCGGCCTGAATATGCTCGATCAGGCGCGGCAGATGTCGCTTCACGCTGGCCTGATTCATTCGCAATGTCAGGCCCTTGTTGAGCGCGTTGCCAATCGGGATCGCATTGAACGTCGGCCCGTAGACGCCAACGATCGAGACGTTGCCACCTTTCCTTACCGAGTTGATCGCCCAGTGCAAGGCGGTGGCGGATCCCGCTTGCCACTTAAGATATCGGCCCGTGAGATGTTGCAGGGCGTTGCCGGCCGCCTCGCAACCTACGCAGTCTATGCATACGTCTGCGCCCAGCCAGTCAGTCATTTTTTTAATATGCTCGGCCATGTCTTTAACTTCCTTGAAGTTGATGACCTCGCACTGCGCATAGTTCTTCACGAAATCAAGTCGATACTCCACGTGATCCACCACAATGACGCGCCCGGCGCCGAGCAGCCATGCCGACTTCGCGGCAAATATGCCGACGGGCCCCGCGCCAAAGACCACGACCGTATCGCCCTTTTCAATGTCGCCCATCTCCGCCGCCTGG
Source organism: Herminiimonas sp. (assembly GCA_028292265.1). Classification (GTDB taxonomy): domain Bacteria; phylum Pseudomonadota; class Gammaproteobacteria; order Burkholderiales; family Burkholderiaceae_D; genus JAQGMR01. Next base: position 151,638 of record JAQGMR010000072.1, on the reverse strand, counting down.
TAACCGGTCGGGCAGGCGTCGGTCAGCAAGACGGCATCCTCCACATGAATGTCTTTTGGAATAACCGTGGGTCCGACATCGGCCATGGGTACACGTACCAATTCCGCCTGGCCGCCGTCATAGCCACCGCCCAGATGCGAATAGCCGTAGAAGCCGCCGACAGCGCTCGATTCTGGATTGGTGTTATGGCAGTTGCCGTACAACTCCCGCTGGCAGAAAAAACAGGAGCCGCAAAATACATTGAACGGCACCAGGACGTGGTCTCCCACTTTCAAGTTGGTGACCGAAGGCCCGACTTCCTCGACGATCCCGGTGAACTCATGCCCGAACGTCATGCCAACCCGGGTGTCGGGCACCAGGCCGTGGTATAGGTGTAGATCGGATCCGCAAATGCACGATCGCGTCACACGCACAATGGCGTCACCCGGGTGCTCAATCACTGGGTCACTTCTTACATCCGCCCGCACGCGGTAGGGCCCCCTGAAATTCATTGCCAGCATGAAGTTCTCCTTTCCTAGAGTCGTCCACTGATGATGTTTTTGATAAGACCGCATAACGTCATAGAGTTCGATGGGAGTGCAGATTTTTTGCGGCGGCCCTCTACCGTGGACGAGCGGATGCCGGGACTTTATTGGACGCAAAACTGAATGAAATGGGGATGTCGCTTCTGGCACGCTTTATCCGAGTGGCAGAAACTGGCAGTACGGCAGGTCTTGTTATCTATGCCGGGACGAAGGGCAGTCGCACTGCTGATGCGTTGGCGAGTCGAAGAACCACGCGACGGCTCACACTGTTGGGCACCGGCCTGCGATCACACCGCGTCTTCAGTCAATCGACTGGAAAGAAAATCCAGGAACGCACGTGTCTTGTTCGGGATTCCCTTGCGGCTCAGGATCAATGCGGTGGCATGCATTGGCGGCCCCTCCCAATCCGGCAACACCCGCACCAGACGGTTCGCCTTGACATCGTTGCGGCACATGATGTTTGGCAGCATCCCCAAACCCACGCCGCCAATTGCGAGCTCGCGCGCCACGCCGATATTGTTGATCACCACTTTACCGGCCACGGATGTCAGTCGGTGCTTTGTCTTGTTGCTGGTGTTCACAAAATTCCATACCCCATCCTGCCTCTGCTGCTCCGTCACGATGCAATCGTGCTCGTTAAAGGTTTCGACCGTGGAAGGCGTTCCGTTTCGCGCAAGATAAGCCGGGCTGGCATAGACGCCGCGCGTGATAGTGGCGAGACGCCGGTAAGCAAGTCCGGATTCCTTTAACGGACCGAGCTGGATCGTGACGTCATACGGTTCGTCACGCGGGTTCACCATCCGGCTGTTGACTTCCACCTCGAGGTGAATTCCGGGATACGTGAGGATGAATTGCGCAAGCGCTCGACTAAGCCAGGCGATACCGAAATCGATCGGAATGCTGACTCGCAAGGTACCGCGCAGTTCGCTTTGAAGTTCCGCAGTATCTAAACCAGCGCTTTCGACTTCGGCGACCAGCCGGCTGCAATGGTTGTAGAGGATCGTGCCGGCTTCCGTAGGAACCAGATGCCGCTGTCCTTTCTTCAGAAGTATGCCGCCCACCTGCTGTTCCAGCAACGCGAGCTTGCGGCTGATGGTCGACTTCGGCATCCGCAGCGTCTTACCCGCCTGGGTAATGCTTCTTGCATTGACGACTTCGTAAAACAGTACAAGCGAATTCAAATCAAGACGTGGCGTGATCAATTGCAATTTCCCCGTGAAGTTTTGCGTTCCAAAAATGGAACGGTGGTTCTCACATTGGATTCTATCCGAGCGAAGTAATGTTGGTTAGTATGGATTCAACAAAAACGGTACCGTCGCCAGACCCGAAAAATTTGCGGTCGAAAGCGCGCGGATCACTGAAAAAAAACCGCAAATGATTCCAGTTTGCAAAACAGGAGACAGCAATGCCAAGTCAAAACAGAAGGACTTTTCTTAAAGCCGCGTCCGCCCAGGGAATCGCATTGGGCCTGACTTCCGCAGGCATCTGGTTGCCGAGGTCCGCGCTGGCGCAGGGCGCCGAACTGAAATGGGCCGACCTGACGCCCGGCTTCACTATTCTCATCTCTGAGTACATGCAGGCCAAGGGCATCGCCAAGAAGCATGGGCTGAACCTGGGCAAGCCGACGACGTACGCATCCGTCAGCACCTATTACAACGACTTCGTCGCCGGGAATTACGATGTCTGCATCGGAAGTTGGGACACGTTCGCCGCACGTTATCTTGCCGGCGTTCCGATGCAATTCGTCTGCGCGATCACCACGGCAAACATGATCAATATCGTCGTGCCGAAAGGCGGCGTAACGTCCATCAAGCAGCTAGAAGGAAAGCTACTCGCCGCGCCCCAATCCACCGGCACCTATCGCATGACGCGCGCCGTCGTCAAAGAGCTTGAAGGGATCGATATCGAGACCGCGATGAAAGTGCAGAACGTGGACAACCCGGCCGCCTCGGTCACGCTCGTAATGGCAAATCGGGCAGACGCGGGGCTTTCATGGGAGCCCAACATCAGTGCCGGGATCAAGAAGGTGGCCGATCTGCGCGTCCTGTACAACGTCGGCGAGGAATACAAGAAAAAGGTGAACCTCGACCTGCCCTACTTTGGTGTTGCGGTACGCAAAGAGGCCGTGGCACGCGACCCCAGCATTGTCGCCAAGCTCAATGCAGCGTTCGCCGAATGCCTCGCCGGAATTACCGGCAACGTCAACGAGGCGGTGCAAATCGTCGGCGCGCGTACCGGCATTGCGCCAGAAATCATGGCGCTGGCGATCTCGTCGAACCGACTGCAGTTCAAGCATATCTCCATGGCGGATGACAAGGGGCGCGAGACCATTCGGAGGGCGTCTGCATTCTTGATCCGAAACCAGATGCTTCCCAAGGAAGTGGACCGCAATTTCTTTGCTTCGTGAGCGAAACGAATATGTTCTCAAAACCGGCAGCCATGCCTGTCGCGGTGACCGCTGCCGCAGAAGGAACGGGTGCGACGAACGATATCTACGGCAGCGTAAAGCCGGTTGTAAAGCGTGACCGCACCGCGCTGATCGCTCCCATCGTGGTGGCTATCCTGCTCGGTATCGTGATGGAAATCGCGAGTCGCTTCGTGCCCGACTACATCATGCCCTCGCCCGTCACGGTCATGGTCTCGGTCAAGGAGATACTGTTTCGGGATCTCGGCCAGGTCGCCGTTACCCTGGGGCGCCTTGGCATGGCGATCGGGTTCTCGATGGTGGTCGGCGTCGCCATGGGGCTATTCATGGGGGCATCGAAAAGGCTCGGTCCCTACATGCGGGCGCTTGTGATTATCGACACCGGAATTCCAGCCCTGTCATGGATGCTGGTCGCCGTGTTCTGGTTCAAGGACGCAGAGACGCGGATCTTTTTTATCCTGACCGTCATTCTCCTGCCCTTCTATGCGCTCAATGTCTACGAAGGCATGAAGGCGATTCCGAAGGATTGGGTCGACATGATGGAGAGTTTCCGTCCTTCCCGCTGGCAAATGATGCGGTACCTGATCATTCCACACATCGTTTCCTACATTTTTCTCACAACGAAATCCGTCATCGGGTACGCAATCCGGATGGTGATTTTTGCGGAGCTTGTCGCGTCAGCGGTTGGTATCGGCGCCCGCATGAGCCTGGCGCAGTCGACCTTCCGGATTGATCAGGTGCTGGCGTGGACGTTCCTGCTGGTTCTGCTCAACCTGCTGTTCCAATGGTTCGTCGGCTATGTGGAGCGCCACGCACTCAAGTGGCGCGCCGAAGTGAAAGTAAGGTGATGACCATGGAACCAACACATCTTCTCGAATTGAAGAACGTCACCAAGCGCTACGGTGAGAACCTGGTGGTCGATAACCTCAGCATGCAAGTGGATCGCGGCGAGATTGTTGCACTCCTCGGCCGCACTGGCGCCGGCAAGAGCACGGTCATGAGCCTGCTGATGGGCACAATCACTTGCGATGCCGGAAGCGTTCGCGTTGCCGGGTTTGATCCGTCGCGGGACCATGATGCGCTACGCGGAATGATGGCGGTCAGCTTCCAGACAGATCGCCTTCTGCCGTGGCGCACGGCCCGTGAAAACGTCGAGTTGGGGATGCTGATTCTAAAGCGCCCCAAAGACGAAGTCCGCGCCAAGGCAACTGAGTGGCTGGCCCGGGTAAAGCTGATCGGGGCAGACGACAAGTATGTACATGAACTGTCTGGCGGAATGCGCCAACGCGTGTCGCTGGCAAGGGCGCTCGCCGTCAATCCGGAGTTGGTGCTGCTGGACGAGTCCTTCAGCCAGCTGGATCACGCAACCTCAAGCGTATTGCGGCGCGACTTCAGCCAGATCGCCCGCGAATTGAAGAAGACCTGCGTCTTCGTCACCCACCGCATTGAAGATGCGCTCGACATTGCAGACCGCGTCTATGTGCTGGCGCCGCCGGCCCGGGTCTGCCTTGAACTGAACATCACAGAAGAAGACCGGCTCGACGAATCACGCAAGCAGGCTCTCCATGACCAGATAGCGCAGGCCATCGGCGGCGACGAAGAAGCCTGAAAACAATCATCACACTGAAGGAAACTCATGAACTATCAAGACATTATTGTCGAGAAGGTTGAGGGCTGGCTGGAAGTCACCATCAACCGACCCGAAAAAATGAATTCACTGCGCGAGCAGACGGCGGAAGAAATTCTTGCCGCACTGTCCGACGCCGAAACCGACAGAACCGTAGGCGCCATTATTTTCAAGGGTTCCGAGAAGGCCTTCTGTACCGGTATCGACACCAGTGAATTCCAGTTAAAGGAAAACGAATACTTCGATTTTTACCGCAAGCGCAAGCGCTCGCGCAAGGTCAACGTCCTGTTCCGTGATCTGCCCGGCTACACCAAGCCAATCATCAGCGCGGTGGAAGGTTTTGCACTCGGAGGCGGACTTGAGCTGGCTCTGGTCGGCGACATGATCGTGGCCGGCGCCAACGCCAAATTCGGCTTGCCGGAAATCCGGCTTGGCCTGATGCCGGGCGGCGGTGGGACCCAGACATTGCCACGCCTGATCGGCACTGCGCTGGCCAAGGAGTTGATGTGGACCGGGCGCCGCATCACCGCGACCGAAGCCAAGGAATACCGCCTGGTAAATCACGTGACCGAACCGGGCAAGGCGCTCGAAAAGGCGCAGGAGCTGGCGCGGACAATCTGCGCCAACGCGCCACTGTCAGTGATGTTCACCAAGTCAGTGATTGATCGTGGCATGGACATGACACTAGCCGATGGCATGGCCGCGGAAGGCGATGTGTCATTCATGTTGTATTTCACAGAGGACCGGAACGAAGGTCTTGGCGCGTTTCGCGAGAAGCGGACACCGACATTTCGCGGAGAGTAAGGACAAATAATGAAGAAACGAGACATAGTCATAGCCGGATATTCGGAAACGAAAATCGACTTCAAGTCGGGCCGCAGCGCATACGACCTCGCGGGAGAAGCGTTGTCGCAGTTGTTGGAGCGCACGAAAATATCCAAGGACGAGATCGACGGCCTGTCGGTCACCACCGCGCTGAGCGAAGCGTCCAATCCATTCTTCGCGGTCTACATGACCGATGCGCTTGGCATTACGCCTTCATGGCTTAATTACGGCGGCATCGGCGGTTGTTCCGCCACGGGCGGCGTGGCGCGTGCCATGTCGGCAATCCGCGATGGCATGTGTGAGACGGTGGTCGTCATTTCTGCTGATGCTCCGAGCACCGACTGGCGTTCCAACTACGGCGCTTACCGCTCAGAATTCCAGGACCCGCCCGGCGTGCAGGGGCCTCCTGCCACGTTTGGCCTGCTCATGAGCCGCTATGTGCACCAGTACGGCTTGAACCCTGAGGCGCTCGGCAAGATCGCGATCACGCAGCGGGCGCATGCCCTGCACAATGACAATGCGTATCAGAAGCTGAAGAAGCCTCTGACGATGGAAGACTATATGAAGTCACGCATGATCGCCGACCCGTTGCGGATACTGGACAGCGTCATGTTCTGCGATGGTGCCAACGCCTTCCTCGTCACGACGGAAAAGAACGCGGAACGGCTTGGCTTGGACAAGGTGGTCTACCCGGTCGCTTACGGCGAAGTCACCAATTTCAACGGCAACGACTCCACTCCCGACATTACCGAATCCGGCTTCACGAAAATCGGGCCCGCGGTGCTTGAAAAGGCGGGAATGCGCCCGAAAGACATTCGCATGTTCCAGCCCTATGACGATTTCACCATCGCCGTGATGATGAAGTTCGAAGCCTTCGGATTCTGCGAGAAGGGCAAGGGATCCGAATTCACGATGCGTACCGATCTCTCGCATACGGGAGAGCTACCCCTCAACACCGGCGGCGGTCAAATCTCGGCCGGCCAGCCTGGCCTCGCCAGTGGCGGCCTCAATCTCGCCGAGGCGGTGAGGCAGATGTTCAAGGAAGGCGGTTCACGCCAGGTTGCGGATCCCCGCAACGCGCTGATCACCGGTATTGGCGTCATCCCGTATGCAAGAAACTGGGGTACCAGTTCCGCAATGATCCTGGAGGCTTGAGATGAGTGAAGCACAAACAAAAATCGATCGCCCGATACCACGCGAAGGCGTCTTCGTTGATACCAAGCCGTTCTGGGACGGCGTGAAGCAGGGAAAACTGGTCATCCAGTACTGTACCGAAGCGAAGAAGTTTCAATATTATCCGCGCCCGGTCAGCATCTACACGGGACGCCGCACGCTCGAGTGGCGCGAAGTGTCCGGAAAGGGTTCGATCTATGCCTTTACCGTGGTGCGTATTCCCGGGCCGGGCCTCGAGGGACGCCTTCCATTGTGCGTGGCCACCGTTGAACTCGACGAAGGCGTGCGCATGATCGTCAATATTCTGGGCTGCGCTCCGGAAGACCTCGCAATCGGCAAGCGGGTGAAACTTGCCTGGGACCGACTGACGGACACCCAGCAATATCCCGCTTTCGCACTGGAATAGGAATCGTCGATGAGACTTGAGAACATCCTGGCGTCACATGCCCTGCGCAATCCCGAAAAGATCGCGCTGGTGGCTGGCGCACAGCGCGTGCCTTACGGACGGCTTCATGCGGACATTCTGGCCCTTGCAAACGGCTTGCACAAAGCGGGTGTTGGGCCGGGCGACAGGGTTCTCGTGTACTTGCCAAATGGCGTTGAGTTCGTGCAGGTGATTTATGCCGTTTTTGCGCTGGGTGCAATCGTCGTGCCGGTTAACACCCGCCTGACGCCGAAGGAGCTGGCCTATTTTGCACAGGACAGTCAACCGGTAGTGCTGTTCGTGCACTCGGACTCACTGGAAAGTGTTCTTGCGGTTGAAGCCGATATGCCAGCCTGCAAGTGGGTGGTGGTCGGCAAGGCCGTAGCCGGCAAAGCGACATTCGACTCGCTGCTGGCAGACGGCATCGAGAGATTGCCTGAGGTGCCTGCCTCTGCCGAAGACTGCATGATCATGTACACCTCTGGTACCACAGGCAAGCCAAAGGGCGCCGTCATCACCTCGGCCAACCTTATCGTTCAGCACTGCTACGTGAACGCCATTGACTGGGACTTGAACAGTAACGACTGCTTCCTGGTGACGACACCACTCGCCCATCGTACTGGCCTCGCACGCTTGATGAATGCGCTGTGCCTGAACGCGACGCTGGTGGCCATGGAGCGCTTCGACGCAGGCAAGGCTCTGGCCCTGATTGAGCAAGAGCAGGTCAGCGCGCTTGGCATGGTGCCAACGGTGGCGCGCATGCTGCTGCCATCCATAAAGACCCGCCCGGAGGCGTGCAAAAGCCTGCGCCATATCATCGTGACCGGCGAAGCGTTTCCGGTCGAGTTAAAGAAGGTGCTGATCGATTTGCTGCCACAGGTAAAGCTGCATTCCTTCTTTGCCATGACCGAAGTCGGTTCCGTCACCTCGCTCGGCCATGCGGAGCAGTTCACGCATCCGGCGTCGGTTGGGCGCCCTACTCCGGGCGTCGAAGTAAAACTGGTCGACGGTGAGGGCAACGAAGTTCCGGTTGGGGAAGCCGGCGAAATGCTGGTGCGTACCGGCGTGCCCGGTCGCTTCACAACCATGCGCTGTTACTACAACCGGCCCGAAGAGACAGCAGCGACGATTGTCGATGGCTGGGTCCGCACTGGAGACATGGCCCGCATCGACGAACAAGGCTACTTCTATATCGTCGACCGCAAGAAGGACATGGTCATCAGTGGCGGCTTCAATATCTACACCAAGGAAGTCGAGCAAGTTCTGGTTGAGCATCCGGCGGTCGCCGACGTCGCCGTGATCGGTGTCCCGGACGCCATTTACGGTGAAGCAGTCGCGGCGTTCATTGAAGTGCATCCGGGCAGCGTCATCAACGCCGCCGACGTCGCCGAGCACTGCAAGTCAAGAATCGCCAGCTACAAGAAACCGAAGCACGTGTTTTTCGTAGAAACGCTACCGCGCAATGCACTGGGCAAAGTGCTCAAGACAGAACTCCGGACTGACGCCTTGCGGAATATGGCTGCTGAAAGCGTCGAGCGCTAACCCGGTCGTCGCTGGAATGAATGTGCCGAAACAAACGAGGCGTACCGTGATACCTGTACGCGGTAACGCAAAGAGCCGGGAGAGATTCGCTTGTTAAGAATGGAAACGCCGGCCGAGTCCTTGTTTCGGGCGGAGGTTGCGCAATGGCTGCAGGCGCATGTCCCTGAGCGGCTGCGACACCTCACATTCCGGCCGCACCCGAGCGAAGGCATGCCCTGGTACAAGCAGCTTTCTGCGCGCGGATGGATTGCGCCGCACTGGCCCGTTAGCCATGGCGGCATGGACGCCACCCCAGTGCAGCAAGTGATTCTCATGGAGGAACTTGCTCGCGCCGGCGCGCCAGACATCCCGACGCAGGGGCTCAACCATATCGGTCCCATCCTGATTGAATGCGGCACGCCCGCGCAGCGCGCGCGCCACCTGCCTGCCATTTTGGCCGGCAATGTAATCTGGTGCCAGGGATACTCCGAACCTGGCGCCGGTTCGGACCTGGCAAGCCTTCGTACCCGTGCCGTCATTGAAGGCGACTCGCTCGTCATTAGCGGGCACAAGATATGGACGACTTGGGGACACCACGCTCACTGGATGTTTTCGCTGGTACGTACGTCCGATGGCGAGGCCAGGCAGCACGGCATTACGTTTGTGCTGATCGATCTGAAATCGCCCGGCATCAGTCGTCGTCCTATCCGCACCATTGCCGGCGACGATGAATTTTGCGAGGTCTTCCTCGACGATGTTCGCGTACCTGTTACCAACGTCGTCGGTGAAATAGACGGCGGCTGGAAGGTCGCCACGGCATTGCTTAGCGAGGAAAGGCTGCGGATCGGATCGCCAGCCCTGGCGCTAAAGGCCCTTCTCCGCTTGAGGCGACTGGCGGCTTCCCTGCCGCAATCGAGCCGTACCGATGAACTGCTGGCGCATGCCGAAATTGAAACCGAAACATTGATCGCATCTTTCCTGAATGTGGCCGAAGCCGAGCAGGCAAAAACTGCCACGGACAGTTCCTATTTAAAGATACTGGCCACCGAAACGGTTCTCAACATTCTCGACGCCCTGCAGGAAATTGCCGGTGAGGATGCCCCGATCCGGGATGCGACGCTGACGCCACACGGCTATCTCGACTATTCCGAAATGTTCTTGCAGTCGCGGCGCCTGCCGATTTATGGCGGCACCAACGAAGTACAAAGAAATATCATCGCCACCAAGGTGCTTGGCATGCCAGCCACCCGGAGAAGGCAATGAGCAGCAGTATCAGCGAAACGGCGCGGCATATCGCCGATAGCGCGCAGAAGTTCGCACGCGACTCCGGCGGCGTGCAGCGAGCGCGCGCGATGCGCGATCGTTCAACGCAGGTAGACATGCATGTCTGGCGCCAGATTGCGGATCTCGGATGGCTCGGAATCCGCGCCGCCGAGCAACACGGCGGCCTTGGACTGGATGCGGGTGCTGCATCAGCATTGTTCGAAAGTGTAGGAAAGGTGATCTTTCCGGAACCGGTTGTGTCGGTGATTGCCGCAGCGGGCCTGCTCTCTGACTGCGCCACCGAATCATCAATCGAAATGCTTTCGCAACTCGTCTCCGGCAGACGCCTGTTCATACCGGCCAGCGTTACGGAAGAGGCGGCGGACCATGGCCTGAAGTTGTCCCATGTGGCCGACTGTAATGAGAATGTCTGGCTGCTCGTCGCTCGAAACGCTACCGAGCCGTTTGAAATTCGCGCGATTGAGCTTCGCTCTGAAGGCGTCTCGTCCAGTGCCGCAGCCTGCGTCGATGGCAGTGTACTGTCGGCGGTCACCATCACGCGCGATGCATGGAACGGTGCCGCGATTGTCGCGCAAGGCCCCGCCGCGCGGACGGCATTCGAGCGTGCGACCGACATCATGCTGCTCGGCTATTCAGCTTATCTGGTCGGCCTGATGCACGAGGCCTTGCAGATCACGCTGGAATACATGAAAGTGCGCACCCAATTCGGAACAGCGATTGGCTCGTTTCAGGCATTGCAGCATCGCGCAGCAAGCTGTCACGTCGATATCGTGTCGTCCCGCGCCCTGCTGTATGAAGCCGCTTATGCTTTCGATACGCCGGCGCGCGCACGCGCCACGGCGGCCGTGAAGGCGCGAACTTCGGCTGTGGCATTGCGGGTGACAAAGGAATGCGTGCAGTTCCACGGCGCCATCGGCTTTGCCGACGAACACGATATCGGCTTGTATCTGCGGAAGGCGATGACCGTCGCCGCAAGACAGGGCGGCGAGGCGAAGCAGAAGGCGCGATTTCTGGCGGCGACAAGCGAACCTTGCTAAGGCGCCCGGTCGTCGCTGGGGCGCCATCGGCATCGTTGGCATTGCAGCGAAGGTGCACTCCAACGCGGACCGAGCTCTTGCCCTATGCCCTTGCGGCGCTGTGCCCTATGCGCGGATAGCGACGATTGCCTCGATTTCTACCGGAATGCCATTCGGCAGAGAGTTTGCGCCAGCTGCAGTACGCGCGTGAACGCCCTTTTCTCCGAAGACGGAAACCAACAGATCTGAACAGCCATTAACGACCTTGAAGTGATCGACATAGTCCGCGGTCGCATTCACCAGGCCCAATACTTTGAGCACGCCGTCAACTCTGTCCAGATCACCGCCAAGCGCGTCCTTCATTGCTGCGATCAGCAATATGCCAACGTGGCGGGCGTGCTTGTAGCCTTCTTCGGTATCCATATCCGCCCCCAGCTTTCCCTTTGCCCTGAAGCCATCCGGGTAGAGCGGCCCTTTGCCGGACATGAACAAAAGCTGGCCAAACTGTTTCGCATGGACGAAGGTACCAATGGTTGGGCCGAGCGCTGGCAAAACGATGCCCAGTTCGGTCAAGCGACTTTCAATCGACATTAAAACTCCTGTTTAAAAGTGTACCGGCCGTAGGCCCCGGGTTTAGGGAAAGTCTCGGCGGCTCTCGTCCCGCATCGAATCGTTGCGATGAGACGGTTTGACCCACGCCTGAGTCGCATGCGGGCGTATGGACGACGCCGATCAGGGACCGGCCAGCCAACGAAAAAGCGACTATTCCACTTTTGCGCCCGATGCCTTCACAGCGCCTGCCCATCGCGTGATCTCGGAGTTGACATAGACCCGCAGCTGTTCCGGCGAACTGCCGACTGGCACCGCGCCGAGCGTCGCAAACTTCTTCTTGACGTCGTCCATGGCCACTGCCTTGGCGATGGCGCCGCTTAGCTTCGCAACGATGTCTTTCGGCGTCTCTTTTGGCGCGAAGACGGCATACCAGGCAGTCACTTCAAAATTATGGATGCCCTGCTCCTCGAAGGTCGCGAGGTTCGGAAGGGTTGGGATACGCTGCGCAGAGGCCGCCGCAATGGGCTTTAGCCGTCCAGCGATGATGTACGGGGTCGCCGCAGTCACCTCAACAGACATGAAGTCGATTTCGCCGGACATCACCGCCAGCATCGCAGGCGCGGAGCCCTTGTAGGGAACATGCTGCAGGTCCAGGTTTGTCTGCGACTTCAGCATTTCGCCTGCCAGGTGGTGCGGTGATCCGATGCCGGCCGAACCGAAAGTCAGCGGTTTCGACTTCCCGTATTTAATAAACTCGGCAAGATTGTTGACGGGAAGGTTGGGGTTGACGACCAGGATGTGCGGGATCGTTGCGACCAATGAAACTGGCGCGAAGTCCTTGACTGCGTCATACGACAGCTTCTTGTACAAGCTCGGATTAATGCCGTGGGTCGTGGTGGCACCGAGCAGCAGCGTATAGCCGTCAGGCGCCGCCTTGGCGACATACTGCGAACCGATAATGCCAGCCGCGCCGGCCTTGTTGTCCACGATGACCGCCTGTCCCCACGCCTCATTCAACTTCTGCGCCACCGAGCGCGCAATCAAGTCAAGCGCACCACCGGGGGAGAACGGCGCGACCAGCGTAATTGGCCGGGTCGGATATTCCTGGGCATTCGCCGCAGTGCAAAAAGAAAGCGCTGGCAGCAGAACGACTGCCAGTTTTAGTATGAAACGACGGTGCATAACGTCTCCCTCTTCAATTAACCGGAAAGCCTTCAACTAAGGTACGGATGCACCAAACAGCGGCAGTGCCGTTATCCGGCGACCTGCTGCTCCCCGCGACGCAAGCCGTGCCGAGTCGGGAAGCGTGTTTCTAGACAAATCTTGATTGGACAGTCCCTGCGTTCACGACAGCATCGTGTGCGCATGCGTGATCTCATAAAGGGATAACGAGCAGCGCATCGATCCGTGTTGAATCAGTAATCACCATGCGTTTTTTGAACAGCAACTTGCCACTTTCGCTAACGATCTTGTCTTCGTAAGATCCGGTGCTGAACAACTCATGTGCGCCGTCATGCATGATCCGCACGACTGTAAAGCTGGTCTTCGCAGCCAGGTCGCCGTCGTCGTCAACCCAGACCAGGCTGCGACTTAAGGTATGGCGGTATGTATGCGGCTCAAAAATATTTGCACTTTTCATCGACATGATGCGGTCGCGTAACATGCGACGATTATCGCAGTACAAGAACCCGAAAGGCAATTTCTTGCGGTAGTTATCCCGTGAAATGATCTGGTAGAAGCCCTGCTCGACAAAGAGATTTGGCCAATCCTGGTAACGCTCGTCGTCGATGCAATTTGCGTACTCCATTTGCAGCATTTCCACGCGCTGCACCACCTCGGGGGATACGTCTGTAGTTACCATGTTTTGCCTGCTCCCTTTAAACACCCATGCGGGCGCGATAAGCTTTCCAAAAGCCGCGCACCGCTGCTTCACTCACACGGGACTGCTGGTCTTCGACTTGTCGTCCGCCCATTTCAAGTACGGCGCTCTTGTCTGTCTCACGTCGAATGCCACGCTGAATGAAGTTGCCGATAATGCCGTCTTCCATTGAGACCAGGCCAGCCGGCCCAATCAGATTGCTCTGCCGAAGTCGCATGTCGTATTGTTCGGGGGTGTCGTCTTGATAACCAAACATAATCCAGAACAGTTCCGATTTGTCGACCGAAATGGGAATGAGCACACGGATGGCGAGCGAGTTTTGGATCTGCTGCAGGATAAAGTTCGGGAATATGGATTGGATTGCGTGTGTCACGCCGTCCTCGTACTCCGGCCAGGACTTGATCAGGGTCGGGTCCGCCAGCGAAAAATCGTCCAGCTGCGCCCGCAACTCGCCGGGCTTCTCGTAGTCGGTACCCGCGGCTGAATCAGTGCCACGCTTCGACCAGCTGAGATGATGCCCGCCGCCGCCATCTACCAGCACGCCGCCCTCCATTGACAGACGGTTAAGCTTGAAAGTTGAGAAGAAGGTGTGGAGAAGACTCGCGTGATACGAGTCCTTCACGTTCTCCATGTACAGCTTCCAATTACTATGCAGTATTTGGGAATAGGTACCGAGAATCTTGACCGGTCTGTTGAAGACTCGCGCAATGTGCTGCGACATGCGTTCACCAAGATAATCCACCAGCGGTGGCGTCTCATCGGAGAAGGTCGCAAATACCAATCCGTAATACGTTTCAACGCGGGCCTTGGTCAGATTGTGCTTGCACATCTCGAAATCTTTCGGCATGCCGCCTACGCTACGTACGCCATGCTGGAACGCCACGCTCTTCAGGTTGCCGGCCAGGTCGTAGCGCCAGTTGTGATACGCGCAGGTGAAATCTTCGGTGTTGCCGCTTCCATCAAACAGGAGCGTGGAGCCGCGATGCGCGCAGCGGTTAATGACGCAATTGATTGTCCCTTCCTTGTCGCGCACAACGACGACCGGAGAGTCGCCAACGAAGGTAGTTTTATAGTCGCCCGGCTTTGGAAGTTCAATCTCCATAGCCACGAAGCTCCAGTTCGGCCCTCGAAACAGGACCTCCTGCTCCCGGTCATAGATCGCCGCATCGGTAAAAACACTGAACGGCACACGAGAGGAATCGGCGGTGGGCCACTGAGTTTCAACCGGCTGGGTAGGTGTCGCAGACATGGCTTTGTATCCTGAGATTTATATAACCGTAACGCAAAGATGGATGCGGTCGCGCCCAGAGGAAGATGCCGAGGCGCTGAGTCCGCTCCGGGCATGGAAACTTGCCGCGATCCCTGGAAAGTATAGGGAGCGGTCTTACATTAAGATATAGAAACTGGTGAATGTTGGAAATAACGTCCGTGAATGTCCCGGACGGAACGGACCATCTCCAGGGATCGAAGAAACCTGCCTGCAAGCGCGAGTCCCGGTGCCGTACAGAAGGCTTGTACGGAGGGCGGCAGCACAAGTGCATCCACGACTGTGGACCTCTCGACTCGGCACGCCTGCGAATCACCGCTTTTAAGAAAGCATGCACATGAACTTGAATGACATTGATTTGAATCTGCTCGTCGTCTTCAATCACCTGCTTGCTGAGCGGCGGGTCGCGGCCGTGGCAAAAAAGCTCAATGTAAGTCAGCCGGCTGTGAGCAATGCGCTGAACAGGCTCAGGAAGCTGCTCGACGACAAGCTCTTCTTGCGCTCGCCGACCGGCATGGAACCGACCGCCTTTGCTCTGCAACTGGCTGAACCGGTAGCGCATGCCTTGAGCACCCTTCACGCCGCCCTGAATGAACGTGCGACCTTTGACCCGGCGACCAGCGCCCGCAGGTTCACACTCGGCTTGAACGACATTGGGGAGATCAACTTCCTGCCGAAATTGATGGACAAGCTGAATGCCTTGTCCCCCAACGTGTCAATCAGCACCCTGCGCAACACGACGGTCAACCTCCAAGACGCGATGGAAGCTGGCCAAGTGGATCTTGCGATGGGGACGCTTCCTCACTTCAAGACAGGCTACTTTCAGCGTCGCCTTTTCAAGCAGCGCTATGTCTGCATGTTCCGCAGCGGGCATATCTTCGACAAGGGAAGCCTGTCTTTGGACGAGTACTGTTCGGCCGAGCATCTTGTTGTCGTCCCGCCGGGGTCAGGCCATGCCGAGGTAAACGAATCGATCGAGCGCAAGGGGATCCATCGCAACGTGCGGCTTACCGTACCGCACTATGTCGCGGTTGGCCATATCCTCGCGAACAACGCAAACAATATGGTGGCGACGGTGCCCGAAAGTTATGCCAAACAATGTGCGAAGCCGTTCGGTTTAACCTACGTCCCGCATCCGCTGGCCTTGCCGGAAATCGACATCAATCTTTTTTGGCATGCAAAAGTCCACAAGGAGGCAGGCAACAAGTGGCTGCGGGACGTCGTGTGCGGCATCTTTTCGGATTCCGAAGTCGCCGACGCGTCTCTATGAATCATGCGGGAATCGGAGGTCGCCACGTCGCCCAGTCGCGGTGAATGCGGCGCTAATTCCGGAACTTTTGTGTAGCGGACATCTTCTTATTAACGAGCGGCTTCGCTATTCATCATCCCACTACCGGAAGATCCAGAATGAAAAAGGTACTGCTATCGTTTCTCCTCGTATTCATGGCGCTCATCGTTGTCGCAAACGATGTGGAAGCGCGACGACTTGGCGGTGGGGGCAGGCCGATCGGCAGACAATCGCAGAGCATGCGTCAGGCACCATCTGCGCCGTCACAGAGCCAGTCCGTCAGTCCAGCCCGCCCACCTGCCGACACGGCGTCGCGTTCCCTGCCGCAGCAGCCCGCAGCGCTTCCTCGACCCAGTTCACCAATGGGCGGCATGCTGGGCGGTGCTCTCCTCGGTTTGGGCGCCGGTTCATTGCTGTCCCACATGGGCGGTTCGGGCATGGGCGCGGGTATGGGCCAGTCTGGCGGCGGAGGTATCGGCACAATCCTCCTTTTGGCCCTGATTGTCGGTGGCGTTATATTCCTGATTCGAAGGTCAAGGCGGAGGTCCTAGCCGACGCCGCGCCGTCGTCCTCCAAACAACCTCGAGAGGCGCGGCGGCTAAACTTGCCCTACCAGTATGCCGCGACAGTACGCACCACTATTTCAGCCGTTTCGACGCAGCCTTCCCAAGCTCGCCGAGCGTCTTGAGGGCGGCGCCGCGCTCGCGCTGCGCCAGTTCGCTCGAACCCAGGGAAATGGTGCGCTCTCCGTTGCGCATGAACAGCATCGCGCCATCGCCGAGAATGCCGCGCTTGGGGTCCTTCTTCTCCACGAAGCCCATGGCGGGAGTCCCCACATCGCTGAAAGATTCGAAGCGCACGTTCTTGAGCGATTCCTGACTAAAGGGATCGGTGAATCCCTGAGCCATGCCCATGGCGTCTTCCTTGACGGTGCCCTTGGAAGTCGACTCCTGAGCCACCAGAACTACCTGCCCGCTCGGCCCTTTCCATGCGCATTCCGTAATGCCGTATTCCTCCAGCCGCTTGCTGCGCTCGCCTGCCTTCACGCCGGGAAACGCTCTTTGCACGTCGCCTGAGGAAAGGATGTCGCAGGGGTTACCCGCAGGGATCGGCTCGGGCGCTGGCTTGCTTCCGGTCGCTTCACGAATTTTTTTGGCAGTCTCCGTCGCCGACTTGAGTGTCTCTTCGGCCGTCGCCTTTTGCGCCCAGGCTTGCGGCAGGGCGCAGGTCAGGACGATGGCGAGCAAGCTTGCGACCGGCGCGACACGGCGACCGCTGTCATTACCGGATCTGTAACCAGACCCGCATCTCGCTACGTTGTGGTCAGGGTTCATTGCCGATCCTTTGACGGTTTGCGCGGGGCACGCGGGTTAAGTCCTGCATTCCCCCTTATTGTTCTCCCTTGTGGGAGGGCCCCTTTGATTCCGGTCGTGCCAGCGCCTGTAAATCAGCCGCGGAAAGCCGAGGACACGTTACCGGCCACCGAACCCCGACGACTCGTCTCTTAAAACCGATTAACGGCCACTTGACTGACGAATTTGATCTACCGCAACGATTTCCGGTGCAGTTGCCCATTAGGATCGACCACCATCGCGGATGGTCACGATTCAATAACAACAAATTAAAAGGGACGCCTCCGTGCAAATCTCCGGCTTTTTTTACCGCATCGCCTTTGTTGGCGCACTTGGCCTCGCCGTCACCGGCTGTAAGCAGGAGACCCCAAAGCTGGATCCGTACGACCCAGCCAAAATGGACTTGAAGCCGGTTCCGGCGAAGCTCTCGACGGAGCGCCACACTGGCGCCTTTGCCGAAGGGTCAGCGCTCAGCATGGGTAGCGAACTGAAGCCGCTCGACCCTGCCCCGGTCAAGACGATTCGGCTGGATACGACCCACAAGATCGTGGAAATCGCGCCTGGCGTGAAGTTCAGCGCCTGGACCTTTGGCGATCAGGTCCCCGGGCCGACGATCCGTGCCCGCGTCGGCGACCGGATCAAATTCAGCATGACCAATCGCAGCGATGAGGTCATGCCCGGCTTGCAGCTTTCCTCCGCACCGATGATGCACTCCATGGACTTTCACGCCGCCATGGTTTCGCCGCAGGACAAGTATCGATCGGTGGCACCGGGTCAGACTATAGAGTTCGAATTTACGCTTAACTACCCAGGCGTCTTTATGTTCCACTGCGGCACGCCGATGATTCTTGAGCACATTGCCTCGGGCATGTATGGTGCCCTGATCGTGGAGCCGCGCGAGGGCTATCCGACCAAGGCGGATCGCGAATATGTCGTGATCCAGAGTGAATTTTACGTGAAGCCCGACCCGCAGGACCGTAAAGTCGATGGCCAGCCACTTTACGTCCTGGACGGCGACGCCGTGAAGAAGGCGCTGCCGAGTTACACCGTCTTCAACGGGTCTCACAACGGCATGGTGAAGAAGCCGCTTCCAGCCAAGCCGGGGGAACGAGTCCGGCTCTTTGTGTTGAACGTCGGTCCGAGCAAGACTTCGAGCTTCCACGTGGTGGGCACCATCTTCGACAGGGTCTGGATGGATGGCAATCCGGACAATCAGTCACGGGGCATGCAGACCGTTCTGCTGGGCTCTTCCAACGCAGCCATCGTTGAATTCCTCATACCGGAAGCCGGGCAATACATCATGGTCGACCACCACTTCGCCAACGCCTCCCAAGGGGCCATCGGACTGGTCGACGCCAGCGACAAAAAACAGTCAGCCGCCGATCTCGAGCATCACAACATGCCAGCCACAGCCACGCCAAACGAGCCGATGGCGGTAAAGGGGAAGCTCGACTTCGAGAGCAAATGCCTGGCGTGCCATTCGATCGGAGGAGGACGCAAACTGGGCCCTGACCTGGCCGGTGTTACCAAGCGCCGCAGCGACGACTGGCTCGCCAAATGGATGCAGTCGCCAGAGAAGATGCTTGTCGATGACGCAGACGCCAAGGCCATGCTCAAGGAGTTCAACAACATTCCGATGCCAAACCAGAACCTGAACGCGCCGGAAATCCAGCAGTACCTGAAATACTTCCACTGGTACGACGCGCAGCCGGCGGGCGCCGCCCAACCTGCAAGCGCGCACGGATGAAGCCTGCGGCCGTCACACTCGGCATAATGCTGGCGGCATTGCATGCACCGCCAGCATTCGCATGCGGTTATTGCGTCGAGGACAAGATCGCGTCGGTGTACGACCATGCCGTCATCACACGCGCGCTGGATGCCCGGCATCAGATCGCATTCTTTGGCATCGACGGCGCAATAGTCGTCGATGCCAAGGCAGTACGCGAGCTTGAGGCCCTTGCAAGTAATGCCGAAGGTGCAGACAAGGGCAGCTTGCGCATTTCTCTCGATTCAGCGGCGCTTGCGGTTGCCTTTGATCCAAGGCGGACCAGTTTCAGCGGTCTGCAAAAGTCGCTTGAAAAGAAACTGGCGGCAAAACATTTGTCGCTCCTGCCGTTGCGGGTGATGGACGCGCCAGCGACCATCAAGGTGGCTGCGCCGTGAGGCGTTAGATCGGGAACCACCGGTCGCTTGAATTTGCGGATTACGGACTGGCGGATTGGCGAAAACAGGACGTCCCCTGACAGGTTTCTGCTGTCCGTAGTCGGTGGAACATTCCGGCCACCATCGCGTCGAATGATGTCATTCAATTAGACGAGGACATCATGCCAGCGACCTGGATTGTTTCAGCCAATGCAAGCAGGGCCAGAATATTCGCGCAGCAGAATGCGGCGGATGAGATTGAAGAAGTGACCGACATGGTCAATGAAGCCGTGCGACTGCGCGCGATCGAATCCGAGAACGACAAGATCGGCGCGACTTCCGGAACCAAGAGCATCCACAATACCGGCGGTGCAACGCCCAACAAACTGTATCAACCTCCCGTATCGCCGGAGAAGCATCAAGCGGAACTGTTTGCCCGCGACATCAACACGTTTCTGTTGAAGGCGGCGCAGGAAGGACGCTATCAGGAACTCGATCTCGTGGCATCGCCAAAATTCCTGGGAGCGCTGCGTGAACTGCTTGATCCGCAAGTCATGTCCCTGGTAAAGACAGAGATCAACAAGGACTACACCCATCTGGACGGCAAGGCGCTGTGCGACGAGGTAAAAGCGCAGCAGCGGCCGCACTAGACAAAGCGAAGCCACTGACAGGTCAAACCCTGTCAGGGGGCTGCGCGGCAGACGAACCGCTGCTGCGGTGCTGTGCACCTACGACAGCGCAAACTCCTGACTTCTCACCTGGCGCGGTCGCGCCCGGTTACCCCAGCAATTTCCCGGGGTCGGGCCGGACCATTTCAGGCAGGCTCAACTGGTTCACATCCAGCTGATGCGAGAAGCTTTCGACTGAATCCAGTACCGGTGCGCGGTCTTCTGGAATGGTCGGTCCGGACTGCATGTACAAGCCAAGCAATTGCGCAAGATGCACCAGCGACGAAAGCTGCGTGCGCTCGTAGCCGTGCGACGCGTCCGTCGGAAAACAGAGCAGGGCGGTCCGCACATCATGTCCCGCTGACACGGCGGCCCCCGCGTCGGAGTGATAGAAGCGGAAGACATCGCGCCGGTTTGGAATGCCATACTCGTTGCACAAGGCAAGGAGACGCCGGGTCAGGTGATAGTCGTGCGGTCCTGCGGAATCCATCAGCGGAATGGTCACGCCCGACTGGTCCGATTCCTGGGCCGCGGTGGTAGGACCGATATCGACGCCGATCACCTCGCTGACATCCGCCTCGATGCCGGCCTGCGCGCCCGACCCGACTTCTTCCGTCAACGTAAAAATTGAGTGGCAGTTCATCGGTATCGCAAGCTTCCCGTCCACTATCCCCTTCAGCGCGGTCAACAGTGCGGCGACACCGGCCTTGTTGTCGAGATAGCGCGAAACAATGAACCCGTTGTCCAGCATTTCTACATTTGGGTCGAATGCGACAAAGTCTCCGGCCTGGATACCAAGCGCGGCGACCGCTTGCGCCGAAAAAACCGGCTCGTCGACGCGCAATTCCACCTGGTCCCATCCCACGGGCTGCGTGTCGACCGCGTCGCCATATGCATGGCCGCTCGCCAGCAGCGGCAAGACCGAGCCGCGATAACGGCCGTTGTCGGTAAAGACGGTGACACGGCCGCCTTCTGCCCAGCGGCTCGACCACGTTCCAACTGGCACGAGCGCCACCCGGCCATTTGGCTTCACTTCACTGACCATTGCGCCCAGCGTATCCAGATGGGCCACGATCGCGCAAGCCGGGCTGGTGCGTCGCCGCTCTGGAATACTGCGCGGCAGGATAGCCCGTATCGTGCCGCGCCTCGTCAGCACGTAGCGTATGCCGAGCTTGTCGAGTTGGCCGCCAGTGTAGTGCACGATGGCGTCAGTCAGCCCTGACGGACTCGGAATAGCCAGCAGCTCCAGCAAGGTTGTCTTCAGGTAGGCCGTGTCGACCGAAATTTTTTCCATCAGGGGCCCTGGTGTCGTGTCATGCAGTGAGCGGAAACAGCAAGTCGATGAACCGTTGCGCGGTCGGTTGCGGTTCATGATTCGCGAGACCCGGCCTTTCATTGGCTTCAATGAAGACGTACCCTCCGGAATCAGGCGCATCCACCAGAAAATCGAGGCCAACGACTGGTATGCGTAGTGCCCGAGCAGCGGTTTCTGCCGCTTCCCGAAGGGCTGGATGCAAGATGTCGGTGACGTCGTGAATCGTGCCTCCGGTATGCAAATTGGCGGTTTTCCTTACCGTGATATGCGTTCCGTTTTCTGGGATCGACTCCATGTTCAATCCCTGTTCGGCCAGGCAGCGCTCGGTTTCCGCGTCGACGGGAATTTTGCTTTCGCCTCCCGTCGCGGCCGACCGGCGCGCGCTCTGACGCTCGATCAATCGCGCGACGCTCGATTCTCCGTTGCCTATTATCTCGGCCGGTCGGCGGATTGCCGCGGCAACGACCTGGTACCCGATGACGACGATGCGAAGGTCTTGACCGGGACAATATTGCTCAAGCACGACATGACCGCCCACGGCCGCGGCGCGGCCAATCGCGCCGGGTAAATCCTGTTCCGACCGCACGTCCACGCTGATGCCACGCCCCTGCTCGCCAAGCGCCGGCTTGACCACGACCGAACCGCACTCCCGCAGGAACTGTGCGTCGGCCTGCGGGTCACCAGCAGTTTGCTGGCGCGGCACGCACAAGCCAACCGAGCCGAGGCGGCGCAACGTGAGAACCTTGTCCTGGCACCAGGTCATCGCGACACCGCCGGTGAGTTCAGTCAGCGATTCGCGGCAAAGAATCTCATGGCCGCAGTAGCGCAGCTTGAAGATGCCGGCCTCGCTGTCGAGCACATCAACGCCGATGCCGCGCCGCCGCGCCTCATCGACGATCAGGCGCGCATAGGGATTGAGCCCTTCTACCCGGTCTGTGTTGACGAAGAGCGGTTCATTGATGGCATTCTTGTGCTTGACGACGAAGCCGGGCACTTGCTCAAACCCCAGTTTCTCGTATAGCCGGATGGCATGCTCGTTGGTGTGCAAGACCGACAGGTCCATGAATTTGCGTCCTCGCCGACTAAACTCGGCGACCAGATGCTCAATCAACGTTGGCCCGGTTCCCACCAAACCAGTTTGCGCGTCCACCACAAGGCACCACAAGGTGCTGCCCCCGAGTTCGTCACCGAAGGCCGTCACGTGGTCTACGCCGATCGTTGATCCGACGACTTCGCCGCTATGCTCGTCCTCCGCGACCAGGTACACGATGGCGTCTGAGTTGCGCTGGCTCCAAACGGTATTCGGATCGAGCGGCACCATGCCGCGGGTCAGGTACAACCGGTTGATCGCGGCAATGTCAGACCGCGTCGCGAGCCGGCGCACGAGCACGCCAGGCGCGTCATCGGTCGATGCAGGCTTATCAAGCGTACGCCGGAAAATGAGCGAAGGATCGAGGAACAGGTTGGCCGGTGCTTCGGCCAGCACAAGCTGGGGCGCGCTGACGTGCAGAGCGATGTCGCGCTTGCCCGGCTCTTCTTCAAGCAGGGTTTGCGCAAGAACCTTCGGCGACGAGAATGAGGGACCATACATCAGCCGGCCCCAGCCGCAATCGAGCATCGCATTGGCGCGCGACGCCTTCGGTACTTCGCAGGGTGACGGTACCTGGTCCTGTACCCGACGCACCTCCGGAGGGGGCATTGTTCTGCCGGCTTCACCGCGTGATGGATCCTGTTGCATAGCGCTCATGTTGCCTGCCTTATCTGTGTTTCGTTATTGGTGTCGGGTTGCGATTTCTTTTGCGTTGGGTTCGTCTCGATTCGTGTTCCGCTATCCATCGGCATTACGCACCGCGTGCGCCGAAACACGACCTTGCACATGTCCGGCGGAGGAATGCCTCGGGGTCTTGCCGACTTTGCCGATTTATATCCGGTTCGTCTGCAGCCATGCCTCCAGCAGCGCCATTTGCCACAGCTTTGAACCGCGCAAGGGCGTGATATGGTCGTCCGGCGATTGCAGCATTCTCTCGACGACTTCGTGACGGAACAGGCCGCGGTCCCGCGCAGCAGAGCTTTTGAGCGTCGCTTGAACGAATTCCAGAAAATCACCACGCAGGTATTTCAACGCCGGCACCGGGAAATATCCCTTCGGCCGATCGACAACTTCTTTCGGCAGCACCGCGCGCGCCGCTTCCTTCAATACCCGTTTCCCGCCGCCTGTAACTTTGTGTCGTGCTGGAATTCGCGCTGCCAGCTCGACCAGCTCGTGATCAAGAAACGGCACTCGCGCTTCGAGTCCGAATGCCATGGTCATGTTGTCGACCCGCTTCACCGGATCGTCGACCAGCATGACAGTGGTGTCCAGTCGCAGCGCCCGGTCAATGACGCTACCGGCACCGCTCCGCTCAAAATCGGCCTGCACGAAGCGGCCGGTGACGTCTTCCAACGCGCTGCCTGGCGCCAGCATGGCGCAAAGCTCCTCATGGGTCTGGTCAAAGAAAGCCTTGCGATAGGCATCCACGCCATCTGCACGATCTCCCAGCTCAAGCAGTGGCGGATACCAGTGATAACCACCGAATACTTCATCGGCGCCCTGCCCGCTTTGCACTACCTTGCTGTGGCGCGACACCGCGCGCGAAAGAAGGTAGAAGGCCACGCAGTCGTGGCTGACCATCGGCTCCGACATGGCAGCGATGGCATCCGGTAGCGCCTGCAATAGTTCAGAGGACGGCACATGAATCTTGTGATGCTGCGTGCCGTAATGTCGCGACACCAGATCCGAGTAGTAGTATTCGTCGCCCGCTTCATTGCCAACGGATTCAAACCCGATGGCGTAGGTGCGCATATCCGGCACGCCCGCTTCGGACATCAATGCGGTGATGAGGCTGGAGTCAAGCCCGCCGGAGAGCAGCACTCCGACCGGGACATCCGCCACCAGCCGGCGCTTTACCGCGAGCCGCAGCGCGGCGAGCACGGCGTCTTTCCATTCCTCAAGGCTGCGCGACTCGTCCTGTGCGTCCCGGTTGAACTCAAGCTGCCACCAACGCCTTAGCGTGCATTTTCCAGTGGGCTGAACCGTCATCATCGTGCCGGGCGGCAGCTTCTTGATACCCCGCAGGATCGTGTGCGGCGCCGGCACGACCGCATGAAGGGAAAAATAGAAATGCAGCGCCTGCGGATCGAGCGACGTATCGACATCGCCGGCCGCAAGAAGGCCGGGCAAGGTGGAGGCAAAGCGCAGGCGCACATCATCAAGCGTGTAATAAAGCGGCTTGATGCCGAGCCGATCTCGCACCAACCATGTGATGCCGCTATCCCGGTCCCATAGTGCAAACGCGAACATGCCGAGAAAACGGTCAAGCGCCGCGGGTCCCCACGCGTGCCACGCCTTCAGTATCACTTCGGTGTCCCCGGTCGACGAAAATTGGTAGCCTGCCGCAATCAATTCTTGCCGCAACTCCGGGTAGTTATAGATCGCCCCATTGAAGACGATACCAAGCCCGAGCGCATTGTCGATAAATGGCTGATGACCGCGTTCGCTCAAGTCCATGATGCTCAGGCGACGATGGCCGAAGCAGCGTGTGCCAAGGCTGAACACGCCTTCGCCGTCCGGGCCGCGATCGGCCTGGGCTGCGTTCATCTTTAGGGTTGCCGCAACGTCGGCAAGTTGCCGATCGAAGCGGAGTTCACCTGCAAGTCCGCACATGGCGTGATCGGTGGTAGTGGGTTCGAGCGATGTTCTCTGCAAGCTTCGTTCCCGCTGGCTTATTCTGGCCGCGTATGGTCCGAAATATGCGAGGGCCTCACGGCTGGCAGCGGAACTTTGGTCCTTTGCGGCACGAATCCGATCACCGATACAGCAGGATCCGCGAGGCGAACGACCTCGTCACACAGGGTGCAGAACAGACGCTGCGCACCGCAGGTCGCGGCCACATCTTCGCTGGCCGGGAAAAGTAAGAGATGCCGTAACCCGGTGCAAAAGTTACCCGATTACCACCCGTAAACTTTCCCGCGAAGTGTGACACTGACTTCGGCTATGTCGCGGCCCTTACGGACCGCAGTGCACCCCGGCGCAGGACCTCCCACCTTCCCAAAGAAAACTGTAGAAAACTATCATCATGAAAATCACTCCCGGAGATGCTGCAGGCCACCACCAAAATCGCGGCTAGCGACTTGTGGGACCGTACATACTGATTGAAGAGACAGTGAACTCTTTCCCACGGTTCGATGTCAGCCGACAAACTCAATTTAACTATCCGACCGGATTTTTAGTTTCACCATGGATGCATCTCCCGACTATTCATTCTTTCCGCAGATCGAAGCCCGACGAACTGGCATGTTGCCGGTTGATGACTTGCACACGTTGTATTGGGAAGAATGCGGTAACCCTGATGGCATCCCGGTCGTGTATGTTCACGGTGGCCCTGGAGGTGGCGCCACGCCGGAAAAACGTCGATGGTATGACCCGGACGCCTATCGAATTATTTTGTTCGACCAGCGTGCCGCATTCCGGTCCACGCCTTGGGTGAAGCGGATAGAAATACGACCCAACTTCTGGTGGAGGACATGGAAGCGCTACGGAAAATGCTTGGCGTTGAAAAATGGTTCGTAACCGGTGGCTCGTGGGGCACTACACTGTCGCTGGCCTATGGCGAGGCGTATCCGAATTCCTGCCTTGGTTTTCTTCTGCGCGGTGTGTTCCTTGGCACGCAGGAAGAGATAAGGTGGTTTTTCAAAGGCATGGATCTTTTCTTTCCGCAGGCCCATGCGGATTTTGTTGAATGGATTCCTGAAGCGGAGCGGGAGGATATTCTTGCCGCCTATGAAAAGAAGTTGTTCTCCGATGATTCAGCTAGCCGCATGGATGCCGCGTGTCGCTGGTTGAAATATTCCGAAGCATGTTCCTTGCTGCGCCATGACCCGGAACTGGTTGAAGAAGCCGCGAAGAACGACGCCGTGGCATACGGCACGGGCAGGCTGGACGCTTTTTATTTCAGGAATAATATGTTTCTGAAAGCGGGCCAGCTACTCGAGAACATGACCCGCATCGCGCATTTGCCGTTGATGATTGTACAAGGCGGGCACGATGTGATTGCGCCCCCCAAAGCCGCTTATCGCGTGCATGAATCCTGGCCTGGTTCAGTGCTGCATATCGTGCCGGACGCTGGCCATTCGCCGTCCGAGCCCGGCATGCGCGCGAAGATCATCGAGTCACTGGAATATTTCAAACGCGAGCGCAAGTTCGACGCTGCCACATTGCAGGCGTCGGGGCCGGTTTAGGCGCCGGCTCTTTCGATATCGCTGCTGGACGCTCGGGCGCAGCGTGCGTCGTCTGTTCAAGTACCTGTGAAGCCGATTGGCTTCGGCTAGGTACTCGGTCGCCGGACGTGACCGGCGTTATTCGGCCCTACCGATGCGCCCATCGCTATAGACCTTCAACGTTTTTAACCTCCTCCTCGCGCCCTCATTTCCGGTGGTGATTCGGCTGCCCAGACCGAATCTGGAACGACAAAAGCCCTTATATCTTTCCAGAGATCCGTTGTCGTCGAGACGCGACGAAACGCGATCATAACTTTCTTAACGAAGTGCCATTTGTGTGACAGCCGGGAACCCGGTTGCTACATTGGACCGGCTCGCCCAACGCTGTTTCCCTTAACGAGAAATCGATTTTGGAGTTCGAATGGCCCTCCCTTCCGCACCCTCCTGCAAGCGCGTCAGCAAGCGTTATTCTCGCGGCCAGGGCATGACCGAATACATCATCATCGTTGCGCTGATCGCAATCGCGGCAATCGCGGTTTATCAGTTTTTTGGGCAAACGATCCGCAATCAAACCGCCGGTATCGCCAAGGAGCTAGCGGGCCAGGATTCATCCGCGCAACGCACGGCGGCGGCGACGGCAGCCACCAGCGCCGCTGATGAAGGCACCAAGAAAAAGGGCTTGGCCTCCTATGAGAACGACAACGCGCGATGAGCATGGCGCGCCACGGCCGCACCCGCATCCCTGGCGTCTGCCCGCAACGTCGCAGCTGTGGACAACCGGGGCAACGGGGACAACAAGGACAGGCGTTGGTCTACGGGCTATTCATGCTTATCGCGGGATCGGCGAGCCTGTTCTTTCTTTTCAATACCGGCCAGGTCGCGCAAGAAAAATCACACCTCGTCAACACGGCTGACGCAGTCGCCTACAGCGCAGGCGTACTCCAGGCGCGCGCACTTAATTTTGACGCTTATACCAACCGCGCACTTATTGCCAATGAGGTCCTGGTGGCGCAAATGGTGTCGCTATCTTCCTGGTCGCAGTACGCACAGACACATGCGGAGAACCTCGGCTGGGTTTTCCCTGAGTGCGGCGATCCAACCGGTTATGGCGCCGGTGGTGGTGCGTTGCTGAAGTATGGTCCGCTGTATGCGGCCATGTGCTACCTGACCGTGCAATATGCCGGCACCTATGTAGCGCAGGTCGCGGAACAAATACCTCCGGCTGCCCAAGCCGTCGTCACTGTAGTCGAGCTGGGCAAGCTTGCCATCAAGACCGCACAGTCGCTGTTGCATGCGCCCGGCTATTTCGAAGGCACCCGGGGCAGCCTCATGCAGGAAGTCGCCGACGCCAACTACGCAGGCGACGGCAGCGTAACCGTTGAGCCGGTTGGCGCGGGTGCCACTGGCATGAACGATGGCTGGGCGGGCTTCACCAGGCGCTTCACTGGCGATGATCGAGGCCGCATTGCAGAAGTCGTCAAGATCGCCGCTGACACTGACGGTTTTACCCGTGACCGGCGCTGGGATTCGCGCGCCTTGGCGCCGGAACCGGGCTGCCTTTCGATCCTCCAGGTTGCAACCAACAAGGTGCAGCGACGGGGTGGTACCGAACTGGTCGGCTACGACGAGTGGAAAGCCGAAGACACAGAATCGTTCTGGGAAAATTATCTTCACTCTGGCCGGTTCATACCGGTCCCATCCTGCCGAAAGCGTGAGCGCGCCATTGGCTACGGCGAGCAGCAAGCCCATCCTCCCGGCGATGAGGAGGATGCATCCGGCGCTCGACTCGGCGACTCACCGCGCGACAATCCGGTTGCGCATGGGTGGGCCTCATCGGCGCAGTGGAACAATTATTCCGGGCTGCCAGCCTTCACCGACCTTGATCCCAATCTAACGGCGAAGGAAGACCCCCGAATGTTGTTCGGCGCGCGGGTCCTGCGAAGCCGGGATCAGCTTTCCACTTCGGATGCACGCTCCTCGGTCAGGCCGAGCGTCCGGCTCAATGCGTACCGCAGCACCGTGGCTGGAGACATGATGGCGGCGGTCGCCACCGCCGAAGTGTTTTTCGAGCGCCCGATTGACGCAAAAGACAACCTGTTTGGCAAGGCAAAAAACCAGCCTCGGGAACTCGGAAGTCTGTTCAATCCCTATTGGCAAGTGCGCCTGGTCGACTCGGCATCGGACCGCAACAGCCTGTCGCTGCGGCAAGGCGCTGCGCTGCCATGACGCCTGCCTTCATTGACGCCGATTGTGCTGCCACGAAGCATGATTTCATTGACGCCGGTTGTTGTGCCATAAAGCGTGCTTTCATCGACGCCGGCTGTTCGTCCGGGAGGCGGCGTGCTTTCACTATCGGGCGCTCTACTGCAGTGAAGCGTGCTTTCGCTACAGGGCGCTCTAATGCCGCGACGCGTGCATTCGTTACTGGGCACTCTACTGCCGTGACATGTGCCTTCGTTCACGCCGGTTGGGTGCCCGAAACCAGCGGCGCCGATGGCTGCGGTGCACCTTCAGGCTTGGCCCGTCCGCAGTGGAAGACCCCGCCTCGACGCAGCGGTCAGGCCCTCACCGAATTCCTGCTCGTTTCCGTCGCACTACTGCCCCTGTTCCTCCTCATACCGCTCATCGGCAAGTACCAGGACATCGCCACCAGCACGCAGCTTGCCAGCCGCTATCTTGCCTTCGATACCGCTAACCGTGACCCGGGTTCGCCCCCCAAGGACGCTTTGCAACCGGCGGCGCAGGTACGGCGTCGCTATTTTGGGCAACCAGGCGACGTCATCGAGACAGAGGATCCGCTCGACCGCAACACCGACCGCGAAATTCCAGCCAACCGCGCCTGGACGAATCCGCATGGGGGGCCACTGATTCGCAGCGCGACCGACGTCGAAATCAGCTTCGGCGTTGCGAGTTCCACGCTGGCATCGGAGGGGTTCGAGCCAGCTGTCGACGGGGTTCCATTCAACCTGGTTCCACTCGCCAAAGCGAGCCAGGCCGGCTTGCCATCCCGCGGCGTTTTTCGGGCCAATGTCGCGGTCCCGCTCGTCAACCTGTCTGCCGGCAATCCCTTGCTGGAGCCGTTCGACCGCATCGACCTGCGCATTGCGCGCCAGACGAGCGTCGCGATCAACGGCTGGACTGCTTCGTCGCCCCAGCAGGTGCAACAGCGCAGTGGCACTCTGGCCGCCCCCATACCGGCGCTCGGCGCCATTGAAACCGTCCTCGAGTTTGCCGTTCCCGTGGTGGACCTGGCCAACGTCAAGCCGCCGCGATTCGCGCAACTGGATGCGTGGCGTGATGTAGTTCCGGCGGATCGGCTGCAAGCCCCCGCGACCAGATAGGAAAAGCCATGCGCCATTCCCTTACGCCGTTCCGCGCCCTTCTAACTTGCACGTATCTGGTTTGTGCCGCCGCAGCGCACGGCGCATCGCAAGCCGACTGGCCCAGCATCGCTATGCCGCCGAGTGCGAGCAGCCACCGCCTTGGAGACGACGTCAGCATGGTTGGCATGCCACTACGCATGACCGTCTTTACCTCGCCTGAGCGACCCGCTGCACTGGTGGAATGGTTTGGCGCAAGCATTGGGCGGCCCCTGGTCCTCGATACGGTGGCCGGCAAGACTGTACTTGGTCGGCGCGAAGGCGCGTTTTACATCACGCTGCAACTGGAAGCCGCAGGCAGCGGCACACGCGGATGGGTAGCGGTCAGTGACATCGCCGGTTTCCTGCAGAAGCGCACACAAAATCGGGAAGCCGAGGTGCGTTGGGAAGAGCGACTCCCGGCAGACACCCAGATCATGAGCCGCATGCATTCCCGGGACGGCACCCGCCAGTCCGACTACCTGGTGGCAAAAAATCGCCACTCGGAACAGGTCAATGTACAGGCGCTGTCTGCCTTGCTTTCCGCGCATGGCCTCGTGCTGCAACGTGATGTGTCGCCAGGTACCAACGTGCGTTCGCCGTCAATATTGGAATCCACAGCAACGCAGCCCAAGGCCCGGCCGCAGAGCCCGGCACTTCCGTTTGCCGTCAATAGCGGACGCACCCTGTTCTACCGTGGCCGTGACAAGGAAGCCATGGCCGTAATCGCTCGGGATGAGCGGGGCAGCACCTCGCTGGTTGTTTCCCTTGTCACCCCAATCGAGCCGACACGATGAGCCCTGTCGAGTCCCGCCATAGCAACCGCCGTCGCGACTGCCAGCGTGGCCAGTCGAGTCTGGAATACGCGCTCGCATGCGCGGCCATTGCCTTCGCGCTCGGCCTTGGCATGCTCGACTCGAGCAGTCCGCTTTACGACCTGCTCCAACGTTTGCGGGAAGCCTATGAGCGGTATGCCTTTGCAATGTCGCTCCCCGGCTAGCTCTTGCGCTTTCGATTCCGCTCCCAACCCAGGCTTCCAACTCGACAGGTCCGATGAACCTTTTTCACCTTTTCTCAAAGTGGCCACGCAAGACCTGGATTGTGCTGGCCGTGGCGCTGACAACAGGGCTGCTGGCGGCGCTGATTGCGCGATCCTGGCTGGCGAACCGGATGGCCGACCTGGAGTACAAGGCGCGCGGCGGTCGACAGGAGCAGGTCGTTGCCAGGCAATTGCTGAAGCGCGGCGAACGCATCGTGGCGGAGAAGGTCGCCGTTCGCAAGATCCCGGTTGAATTTGCCCATGCCAGCGGGATTCGCCCGGATGAATTCTCCCGCGTTGAGAGCCGGGTTCTGGACCAGGATGTACAGGCCGGCGAAGCCATACTCAGCAGCATGCTGGAAGCCAAAAAGCCGCCGACGTTTTCGGCGCAGATCGCCAGCGGACGGCGCGCCATCACGGTGCCGGTGGACGAGATCAACTCGATATCCGGCATGCTCGAACCTGGCGACCTGATCGACCTGCTTGTTTCGCTCGACCAGCAAGGACGAAAGCTTACCGTCCCGCTTATGCATTCAGTCGCGGTCATGGCGACCGGTCAGCGCTCTTTGAGTGATCCGAAAAGCGGAGAACGCCGGGTCTATTCCACGGTCACGCTGGACGCCGATCCGCAACAGGCGCAGTACCTGATCGTTGCGCGGGAAACCGGTCGGCTGACGGCGCTGCTGCGCAACCCCGAGGACCGCCTTCCACAGCACGGCAGCGCAGTCGACCTGGCCGCGCTGCTGGGTGTTGGCATTGCGGCAGATGGCGGCACCCGCCAGGTGCCAGTGCTGTATGGCGGACGCTCCGGAAAAATCCCGGCAGAAGGCCTGCGGCTTGGACAGTATGTTGGCGGCGCAGGTAATCGGACGGAAGCGAGCGCCGGCCAGTTTGCCGCAAGTCCGCAGGGGCTGCCAAGCGCGGCAAGCATGGCAGGCCGGCCAAACGGGCGCCAGGGCGACGAATTGGGCGAGCGAGGGGTGCAGCCGTCGGCTTATCAGTCGGCACACCAGGCAGGCGCTCAATCGTCTGCAGCGTCATCTGCCGTCGAACCGGAAGTGCAACGCAAGCTAGTCAACCCCGGCACGGAAACATCTGCCGGAAGTGCGCCATGAAACCAGTCTTTCAACTTACGGGCTTCATCGTGCTTGCGCTACTTTGCGCTCCTTCCATGGGCGGCGGTGCATCGTGGGATGCGCACGGTTCGCCACCAGCGTCGACATCCACAGGCCCGAGCGGCCAACAATCCAGTCAGCAAATCAAGCCGAAACTCGCCCGCGCAACGGCGGCGAAGCGCGTCACCGGCCCTTACCAGCCAATCAGCATGCCGGCCCATGACGTGGCAATTGCCGAGATCGACATGTTCGTCGGCGAATCGCGGGTCTTCCCGACGCCCAATGTTGGCCGGGTTGCGGTTGGCAATGGCGCGCTCCTGACCGCCGCCGCGCTCGATGAAAAGGAAATAATCCTGTTCGCAAACGCAACCGGGACATCCAGCCTCTTCGTATGGAACAGTGACGGCCGCTATCAGCGCCTCAAGGTCAACATCAGCGCGGGCGACACCAGCCGGAATGCGCGCGAAATTAGCGCCTTCCTCGCTGGCATACCGAAGGCCCGCACGGCAATCATCGGCGACAAGGTCATCGTGGAAGGCGACGACCTGTCCGACCTCGACCTTGCGCGCATTGAACAACTCGCGACCCGCTATCCGCAAATCGTCAATTTCACCAACCGGCTGGGGTGGGAGCAGATGGTGCTGATGGACGTCAAGGTTGTCGAATTTCCGGTCAGCGAATTGAAAGAGCTTGGCTTGAAATGGGGCGCATCCGGTGGCGTTGCGGTCGGTGGCATTTGGGCGCCGATCCGGCGCGGTAGCGATGTGGAGACCGCCATCGCGGTTCGGACCGGCCAGGATAATGCGGCGCCCATCACCGGTGCAACTTCCGACAAACTATCGCTGCCGAGCGCGCTCAATATTCGCAGCGTCCTCAATCTCGGCCTGAATGCCACCCTCAGTGCTCTCGCGCAGGAAGGCAAAACCGTGGTGCTGGCCGAGCCGCAACTGTCGGCACGCAATGGGTCGCGCGCAAACTTCCTGGCTGGCGGCGAATTCCCCTACACCGTCTCTACCATCAACGGCCCAACCGTCCTGTTCAAGCAGTACGGCGTCAAGCTCGACATTCTTCCCCGCGTGGGCCGCAATGGCGTCATCCGCGCCACGATTGAGACCGAGTTCAGCCAGATCGATGCGTCAATCTCCACCGTCTCCGGGCCGGCCCTCCTGACCCGCAAGACCAGTACGGA
The DNA here is from genome assembly GCA_028292265.1 of Herminiimonas sp. Classification (GTDB taxonomy): domain Bacteria; phylum Pseudomonadota; class Gammaproteobacteria; order Burkholderiales; family Burkholderiaceae_D; genus JAQGMR01. The sequence continues at coordinate 118,398 of JAQGMR010000072.1, read as the reverse complement.
GTTTAACGTCAAGGCGGGTGAAACCATCGTCCTGAGCGGGCTCGTGCAGCGTGAGCAATCCCGCAACATCGACAAGGTGCCGGGGCTTGGCGACATACCTTTGCTTGGTGCGCTGTTCCGCTCGAAGCGCTTTCAGAACAAGGAGACTGAACTTGTCGTGTTCGTCACGCCCACAGTCGTGGATGCGCAAACGCCCGGCATGCAGGAGCGCGTGCGGCGTACAGAGAACCGGCTCGAGCACAGGCTGGCGCCTCCGCCGCACCTTAGCGACCCGTTGCAACCGGGGACGGATCTCGCACACCCGGATCTTGATCGGGTGTTTCGGCACGACGACCCTGCGCACCAGGATTTCGACCGGATGTTTCGGCGCGAGGAACATGCGCGTCGGGATGCCGACCCGGCCCAGCCGGCCAGTTCGGCGAGTTCGGCCAACCCGGCCCATCCGGCCCATCCGGCCGAATTGGAGTAGGCCTCATGCTGCATATCGAAATTCTGCACCCTGACGGCACGGCCTCACACATGGAAGCGCCAGACGAAAGCGTAATCGGCAAGGGCGCGCAATCCGAGGTGCGGTTGGACAGCTGGCGGGTGGGACGAGAACATGCGCGCGTATTCAAGACTGCGTCGGGCATTCTTCTGGAAGACCTTGGCGCCTTCGGTGGCGTGCTCGTCAACGAGCGGCGGATCGAGGCGCAATTCGGGCCGCTTGCAGCGAGTGACGTTATTGCAATTGGCCCGTTCCGGTTGCGGGTAACGGACCGGGCTGGCGCGACGCTGCCGATGCATCCGGCGCCAGTCAATAACGTGCGAAACGAGCGAGAGGTATGGCCGGAGTTAACGACGAACGCTGCCGTGACGTCGCAAGGCACCACGCGAGACAGCTCGAACTCTGTCGAGAGCCGTCTACCGAAGCTGCCCGGCCTCCCGCAACAGAGCCCGCTCCTGGCACCGAAGCAACCTCCCCTTAGCCCCGTGCCTGTCGCCGTGGTGGACCAGGAACGCCGCCAGCACGAGTTCGAATGGCGTCGCAAGGTGCATGCCCAACTGCTCGACACCATGGACTTGCGGCGGCACGATATTTCCTCCATGAGCGATGAACTCTTGCGGGCAGAAACCGACAGGCTGATCGGTCAGCTGATTGAAGGCCTGGGCCAGGCCATCCCCGCTACGCTCGATCGCATCCTGTTGCAGAAGCAGGTGCTTGACGAGGCAATCGGGCTTGGGCCACTGGAAGAACTGCTGGCTGACGACAGCGTCTCGGAAATCATGGTCAACCGCTTCGATGAAATCTACGTCGAGCGCGGTGGCCAACTGAGCCGTCACCCCGTTGGCTTTACCGGCGACCGCGCCGTAATGGGTGTGATTGAGCGCATCGTCGCGCCGCTTGGCCGCCGCATCGACGAATCCTCGCCCATGGTCGACGCGCGCCTTAAAGATGGTTCACGGGTCAATGCCATTATTCCGCCGCTGGCGTTAAAGGGCGCGTGCCTCACGATCCGGAAATTCGCGCGCCACAAGCTGGACGCCGAGGATCTTGTGCGGGGCGGCTCGCTCAACCGGGCCATGGCCACCTTCCTGGAAATCTGCGTGGTATCGCGCAAGAACGTGATCGTGTCAGGCGGCACTGGCTCGGGCAAGACCACGCTGCTCAACATCCTTTCAAACTTCATACCGCACTCGGAACGCATTATTACGGTTGAAGATGCGGCTGAACTCAAGCTGCACCATGCCCATCTGATCAGCCTCGAATCGCGTCCGGCAAACGTTGAAGGCAAGGGTGCCGTGCCGATTCGCGAACTGGTCCGGAACACGCTGCGCATGCGGCCGGACCGGATCGTCGTTGGCGAATGTCGTGGCGCTGAAGCGCTCGACATGCTGCAGGCCATGAACACCGGCCATGAAGGTTCACTTACCACGCTGCATGCCAACACGCCGCGTGACGGCTTGGCACGACTGGAAACCATGGTGCTGATGGCCGGCATGGATTTGCCGCTGGTTGCGATCCGCGAGCAAATCGCCAGTGCGGTAGACATCGTGGTGCAGCAAACCCGCTTCGCCTGTGGCACTCGCGTGGTGACCAGCATTACCGAAGTGACCGGCATTGAAAGTGGAAAGGTCCAGATCCAGGAGTTGTTTCGATTCCAGAGCCAGGGGTATGGCGAACACGGCAAGGTGCGCGGACTCTTCACCGGCTGCGATATCGTGCCCGGCTTCTACGAAGATCTGCGCGCGACGGGCAAGGCGCTCGACGTCGACATCTTCAGGCGCATCGTTGCCGAGCAAGGCGGCACATGAGCAACGCCACCTTGCCCGGCATGAGCGGCTCTCCCTTTCTCAGCATGAGCGGCTCTTCCTTGTCCGGCATGAGCGGCTCTCCATTACTCAGCATGAGCGACTCTCCCATCTTCAGCATAAGCGACTCAGCCGTGCCTGGTGTGAGCGGCTCTACCCTTCTCATTGCGATCCTCGCCGTCGCCGCGGCCATGCTGGCGTGGCTGGCGATCGACATTGGCACACGAAGTCTAACGAGCTACCGTGCCACCTTTACCGAGCGCGCCCGGTTCCAGGCGCGCGAGTTCTTCTTGTTCATCGATCCTCGCCGGCTGTTCGCGGCGAATATCGCAGTCATGGCCCTCGGCGCCATGACCACCTGGCTTGGCACCGGTAGCGTCATGATCGCTATCCCGGTTTTCTTCGCTCTCGCCATGGTGCCGCGCGTCTTGTACAACACGATGCGAAGGCGCCGCCTGCAACAGTTCGAGCAGCAGTTGCCAGACGCTCTCATGCTGCTGGCCGGCGGCATGCGGGCCGGCGTCGGTCTTGCCTCCGCCCTGCAGCAACTGGTGGCCGAATCCGAGGCGCCCCTGTCCCAAGAATTCGACCTGATGCTTCGTGAGCAGCGTTTGGGCGCGCCGCTGGAGCAGGCCTTGTCCGGGCTCGCGCATCGCGTGCCAACGCAGACTACAAGCCTGGTCGTTTCCGCCATGCGCATTGCCAGCGAAACCGGCGGCGGACTGGCGGAAACGCTGGAACGTTGCGCCCACACTATTCGCAGCCGGCTGCAAATGGAAGGCAAGATCGCCGCCCTAACCGCGCAGGGGAAGTTGCAGGCGTGGGTCGTTGGCCTGTTGCCGCTTTGCCTGATGGCTGTGCTCAACCAGATGGAGCCCGAAGCGACGTCCATGTTCTGGACCACGCGTATTGGCTGGGCCGCGCTCGCGCTGCTCGGCTTCCTGGAAATCATGGGCATCTACGTGATCCGCAAGATTGTCGCCATCGATATCTGAGCCGCCATGCAGTCCACTTCCTATCTTGATGCAGCCCTGCCCCTTGTCATCGCCTTGACGCTGGGCGTCGCTGCGGCGCTCCTTGCGTGGCTTATCAGCCGGGCGCTGGCAGCGGTCCCGCGCGAGGACCGCGCTTACAAGGACCCGCCGCCAGTCGGCTTCCGCTTTGTGTGGTGGCCGATCCAGTGGATCAGTCACTACTTTCAGCGCGCGCCCGGCACCAAGGCTATTGAACGCACCATGGTTAAGCTGCGTGAAGCCGGCCTGGATTATTCGCTTAGCCCGGCGCAGTTTAGGGCATCGCGACTCGTCGCTGGTGCCGTCTGCGGCTTGCTGGCGTGGTGGATCGTGGACAGCATCGCCGGCATGCGCGGCAGGGGTGCGCCGGGCCTTGTCGTCTTGCTCGAGGCCATGGCAATAGGTTGGCTGGCGGGCTCGTTCTATCCCGTCATCTGGCTGCATGAACGTCTCGCCAGGCGTCGCCGCGAACTCATGAAGACCCTCCCCTTCTTCCTTGACATCATTACCCTGTGCGTCGAAGCGGGCCTCAACCTGCAAGGCGCCATGGGTCAGGCTGTCGCAAACGGTCCGAGGGGAGTCATGCGCGACGAGTTCCAGCGTGTTCTGCGCGACATCCGCGCTGGCAAGGCACGTGCCGCATCCCTGCGCGCCATGGCGGATCGCCTCAACCAGTCCGGCATCAACAGCTTCTGCTCGACGGTCATTCAGGCGGAAAGCATGGGCATGAGTCTCGGACCGGTGCTTCGTACGCAAGCAGATCAGCGCCGGGTAGAGCGCTTCCTGCGCGCTGAAAAGCTCGCCATGCAGGCGCCGGTAAAAATGCTTTTTCCGCTGCTGGCATTCATTTTCCCGTGCACGTTCATCGTCTTGCTCTTTCCGCTGGCTATGAAATTCGTGCAGGCGGGATTTTAATCGGACAACGCGCACACACCATGCCCCAAGCACTCTCGATTTGTCGCCCGCAAGCCGGCATCACCTTGTGCCTTCGCATTGCAGACGGCTTCTGGGCGCGGCTGCGCGGCCTGATGTGGACCAGCGGCCCGAAGCCGGGTGAGGCCATGTTGCTGCGGCATTGCGCAAGCGTGCATACCTGCTTCCTGTTCGCGCCGCTCGACCTGGCCTATCTTGACCGCGATGGCACTATAGTGCGGCTGGTGCCGAAGTTGCGCCCGTGGCGTGTCAGCCACTGCTTGCACGCGGCGCATACACTGGAACTGCAGGGCGGCGCGATTGCCGCGTTGGGTCTTTCGGTTGGTCAGCGAATCATGCCGTGCGGCGAGGACGGCGCATGAAGGCGCTCGACATGCCACAGGCGGCACCTACACATCGCGACTCTGAACGTCGCTCGCCCGGGTTGTCAGGACGTGCCTTGCGGCGTGCTTTGGCGCGGGAGCCGAATGGGGTGTTGCAGTCTCGCGTGCATCGTAATCTGCAGCCCCGGTTGCATCAGGGTTTGCAAGGCAGGCTGCCGCGCGGCGCGACACTGGTCGAATTCGCCGTAGTCGGCCTCACCCTCAGCCTGATCGGCCTTGGCATCATCCAATATTGCCTGCTCTACTTCGCCCGCAATCACATCAACTACGCCACGTTCATGGCGGCCCGCGCTGGCAGCACCGGCAATGCCAGCCTTGACATGGTGCGCCGCGCCTATATCCGCGCGCTAGTGCCGCTGTATGGCGGCGGCCGCAACGCGACCGAGCTTGCTCTGTCACAGGACCGCGCCACAAAGGATGCCGCGAATGTCGACATCACCATTCTCAATCCCGCCCCGGCCAGTTTCAGCGACTGGAACGATGCGGCGAAGCAGGCACAAAACGGCAACCGGCGCGTCATTCCCAATGCGGGCCAGGCGTTTCGCAATCCCTTTGTTATTGGCCCTGTGTCGCACCAGAACATACAGGACGCCAACCTCCTCAAGATACGTGTCATGCACGGCTTCCGCCCCGACATTCCCGTGGTTGGAACGCTTTATACGCAATTCCTCAAGGCCGCGGACGATGGCAGCGATGCCGCCCGCACCCGCCTCATTAATGCGGGCCGCATCCCGGTCATCTCCTACGCCACGCTGCATATGCAAAGCGATTCGATTGAAGACGTGGCGAGCACCCTGGTCGGGCCTCCCACGACGTCTCCGCCGGCGTTGCCGCCGACTTTGCAGCCGGGCACGCCGCCACCGTCGGCCGAGAACGAATGCTTTGATTGCAGTGACCCCGACTCTGTGAGCCCGAACGCAGACACCAACCCGGTCACGACGCCCCCCACCGGCCCGGACGTTGCGACATTTGCCTGTGGTCAGAATGGCGAGGTCGTGAGTGACTTGCCGGCAGATCCGCTCTTTAATTTTGGCGAATCGACGTTGACGGTGGAGGGCCAGTCACGGCTCGATGCGCTGATCAGCGACGCAAAACAGCGAGATTTCGATTCGGTACGACTGGTTGGCTATACCGACCCGATCGGCAGCACCGCGGGCAATGCCGCGCTGTCGCTGAACCGGGCGCAAGCCGTCAAGAACTACCTGGTGGCCAACGGCTTTCCCGACAAGCCAATTACGGTCGAGGGGCGCGGCGCGCAAGACTTGAAAGTGCCACTCGCGAGCTGCCCGTACAGCGGACAGGCACAGAGGGATTGTTTGGCCCCGAACCGGCGGGTGGAAGTCATCGTACAGGGCATGAAGAAACCATGAACGAGCGGAACTGCGTTCTACCGCCGGGGTCACCGGCAACATCAATGACAAGAACACCGGCAGGATTACTTGTTGGATCGCTTGTTGGATCGCTTGTTGGATCGCTTGTCGGATCGCTTGTCGGATCGCTTGTCGGATCGCTTGCCCGATCGCTCGCCGGACGACTGGCGAACCTTCACGCTCCAGTGCGCTGGGTACGCCACGCTTACCGGCCAGCGCGACTTCTTTTTGCGCTTTTCTTTGGCGTTTCCCTCGGCGCCATCGCCGCTACCGCGCCGCCAACGGCAACACCTGCTTGCGACCCGACGCTGCAATGCTGCGCCGGCACTCCGGGCACGGGCGCAACTTGTGGCAGCGGTGGCGTCGCCAGTCAGGGCAATACAAGCGGCACTGATCAGGGCGCCGGCAACCCGATCAACGTCATCACTGGCAACAAGTATCAGCGCGAGGTTGACCTCCCTCCGCTGCCGGGCGTGCTCGGCCTTGAGATTGTTCGTCACTACAACAGTGCGCTCTCGGGTGTTTCGGGCGGGACGAGAGGTGCGGGACGCCTCGGCATACTCGGACGCGGCTGGAAACTCAGCTATGAAACCGTGCTGCGTGTAGACCCCCGCGGCCAGGGCAATACCATCATCATTGAGCAGGCCGATGGTACGCAGGCCGCATTCTTTCGCGGCCTTGGCATGCACGACAGCTTCGTTCCCGGTGACCCCAGTCAGGGCCGTGTAGTCCGGCGCAACAAGCCGCTCGGCTTTAGCTACCAGTGGCGGTGGGCCAATGGCCGAGTACTGGACTTCGACCAGGGCGGACGCCTGGTCAACATCACCGCGCCGACCGGCGAATTCGTTGGGCTCGACTACGACGGCAACGGATTACTCTACAAGGTCACTGATCCGCAGGGCCGCAGTCTTTCCCTGCATTACGCCGATGCCAACAACCGGCCCACAGGTGCGCCGACCCACGGCTATTACCGCGGCGTGCAGGTCATCGACACGCCGGTCGGTCGTTTCAGTTATCGCTATGGCGGCACGGCGCCTCGCGGCAGCGTGGTCGATCCGAAAGCCTTGCAATCCAGCCTGGTTCAGGTCGACCTGCCAACCGGTTACCTCCTCGAAGCGCCCGCAAACTCCGCACCTTCACGCGGCGTCACAGTTAGCAAGGTCCGCCGGATTTACCACCATGAAGACGCAGCCTTTCCAACCCTCCTGACCGGCATCTCGGTACACGGCCAGGGCAGCGATGGCCAAGTCGTTAGCCAGCGCATTGCAACCTATGGCTATGACAGCGTCGGACGCGGTAATCTCAGCGTTCGGGGCGAACCGGCGCGACTGGAAGCCGGCAAGGACGGCAAGCCAATTCAACCGTTCCGGCTTGTTGCCGGCACCGGCATTGAACAGGTAACGCTGGAGTTTCGCGGGCTGCCGGGACGTCCCGGGGAAACAATTGTAAAGAACAGCCTGGCGCAAGAAACGATCTATCGCCACATGCTGGTCAATGGCAAGCCACGCCTGACCGAAGTTCGCGGCGCAGGTTGCGCTGCCTGTGGTCCGGTCAATACGCGCTATGGCTACGACCGAGTCGGCAGGCTGGTCGATGAGACCGTGCTGGCGATCGACGGCAAGCCGCTAAGCACCACCCGAACCGAATTCGACGGCGCGCAGCGCATAAGCCTGGTCAGCACCATCGCATGGCATGCGGGTAAGCCGCAGCAATCGCAATGGCGCCTGCGCTACGGGTATCCACCCTATGCAAAGCCTTCTTTGCAGGCGCCGGATCCGCTGCCGCCGACCACGCCGTCCTTCATTGCGCGGCCAAGCGTGGTCACCGGCCGGGAACACCAGTTGCGGACGTCCTACAACCAATTCGGCCAGCCGCTTGAAGTGGCGGAAACCGGGTACAGTCCGCTCGACGAAGCGGGCAAGCCGGCGTTCACCGCGCCAGGGCACATCCCCGCTCCGATCCGCCGCGCCAGGCACTACACCTACCAGATCATCAACGGCCGCAGTGTTCTGGCCAGCATTGACGGCCCCTTGCCGAACGGGCCGCGGCAAGTGCCACAAGACTCGGACATCACGACTCTCGAATGGGACAAGTCCGCCAGCTACATCATTGCGATCACCTCCCCTGGCGGCCTGCGGTCGCGCCTGACGGTCGATGCGGCCGGACGTCAAATTGAGGTGGCAGATGCACACGGCCGCCGTACCGCGCTGCGTTACGATCCACTCGGCCACCTGCTCGGAATTACCCGCACTGCTTCGGGCATGGCCACGCCGATCTCCCAGTCGTTTCGGTATGACGTTTATGGCAATGCAGTGGAGCGCGGCAGTGGTGGACCTGGCGGCGGGGAAGCAGCCACTGGTAGCGATCGTGCCAATCAAGCAAACGGTGGTGGCGCTGGCCGCAACGATGTACATGGTGGCAGTGCTGTTGGCAGCGATGCGAACGGTATTGGCGCACCCGGCAACGACGCCATCAGCAGTGTGAATGTGTTGGACTATCAACCACAGCAGCATGCAGGCTACGACTGGCTCGGCCGCCAAACCTGGCAAGCCAGTGCGCTCGGCATCTTGCACCACCGTCGCTATGATACTGAAAGCAGGTTGATCGAAAGCGCGGTGCTGGATGGCAGCATGCGCCGCAGCCTGCAAGCGGCCTGGGATAGCACGGGCCGCCTGGCAAGCCTGCAGGACAATAGCGGTGCGCTGCTGCGATTGCAGCATGATGAAACGGGGCGCATTAGCGGGTGGAAAGACGCGCTTGGCCGAGATCACAAGGTCGAAGTCGCATCACCGAAGGGGACACGCGGGATGGGGCTCACGCAGGCGACGCAGGTGCGCACCTATCGCGACGATTTCGGCCGCGATGTTGCCACGTTTAGCCCGGACAGCGGCCTCATCACGCGCAGCTTTGATGCGGCGAACCGCCTGGTCGCGAGTAGCGACGCCCTCGGCAATCGCGCGTTGTATGAACACGATCTGTTTGGCCGCATCCAGCGCCAGGTCATTACGCCGGCCGATTCCGCAAAAAAGAGCTCTACCACGCGCTGGGTCTATCGCGGTTCGCGGCTGGCGGCACTGGAGCATCCAGAGCAAAGCGAACGCTACCAATACGACGCGGCTGGTCGACTCCGCTTGCGCGCCGCGACCATCAAGACGGTGGACGGCAAGCGGCAGACCAGTATCACGCGCCTTGACTACGACGCCAGCGGACAACTGCGGCGTACCAGCCTGCCGGACGGGTCCTGGCTGATCGTGCAGCGCAACGGCCAGGGCCAGGTCGTCGGCCTGGTTCGAAGCCGCATCGGGACCACGTGGCTCGGCTGGCTGCTGCCGGTGCAAACCATCGTCTCCAATATTGAGCGCGACCTCGTTGGGCCGCGCCGGTTCGTGACCGGTAACGGTATCGAAGCGCGCTTCCAACGTAGCCGCGAAGGTGTACTCGCACGCGTAGTGCATGCGCCGTTGCGAACCGGCGAGATTCGCGCGGTAGAGCGGGTACCGCTGAAGGGCGCACATGCCGCCAGCTTGCCGCGGCCAGCGAGCAGGCCACACGGCCTCCCTGGCGCGCTCGGGATGCCCGCGGATCCCGCCGCTCTCCTGGACTACCGCTACCTGTGGGATGCCCAGGGCAACCTGCTTCACACCCAAGGCAAGGCCACCGGCGGCGCACCGGACACCGGCTATGCATGGGATGGTCGCGACCGCCTGATCGCCGCTGCCAACGCGAGCGACGTTAGCCGCTTCCTGTACGACGAGAGGGGCAATCGCCTGCTCAGCCAGCAAGGCATCAAGGACCAGCGCGACCTCGCCACCGGCAATGTTCAGCCCCGCTGGCGCGCCGGCAGCAACCAGTGGCTCGCGGAAGGCGCCTTGCACGCTGATTGGGACGCGAGCGGCCAGCCCAAGCGGATAGGCACCCGCCACTACCAATGGGATGCGCTAGGCAAACTCGTTGATGTCCGGCAGGAGCGCAAGGCCACAGTGCACTATGCCTACAATCACCGCGGCGAGCGCATCCGCAAGGACGACGGCAGGCATGGCACCAGCTATCTGTATGAACAAGGCAAGTTATCGGCCGAACTCGACCAGCACGGCCGCATCACGCGCCAAACCATCTACCTCGCCGATCAGCCAATCGCCGTGCTGGACACGCCCAGCGGCGTCTTGCCTCTCGACCGGGAACGTTCAATGCCGGCGCAAATCGCAGCCGACATTGGCATCGCCTTTCACGCCTGGTTCAACGATGACGAACAACTGGCCTTCCTGCATGCGAATCACCTCGGCGCAATCGAAGTGGCGACCGGCGCCGACGGGAAGCCGATTTGGCGAGCGCAGTACGGGCCGTTTGGCCAGGTACTGCGGACCAACGCGCAAGCCTCGGCCTCTTCCGGAAATCGCCAGTTCCGACTGATGCTGCGGCTGCCGGGACAGTATGAGGATGAAGAAACAGGGCTCTACTACAACGGTCAGCGCTATTACGATCCCCAGCGCGGAAGATATCTCAGGCCGGATCCGCTGGGCACACCGGACGGGCCGAATGGGTATGCGTATGTGAGAGGGAATCCGCTCAAGTATGTTGATCCGGACGGGTTGATATTGTTTGCGTTTGACGGGACAGACAACTCGAACCCTCCGCCTGGAGTCGACGACTTCTCGAACGTCTACAAGTTCTATCAAGCCTATGACGAGACGCAGAACGGCAGGAAGTGGTACATGAACGGCGTGGGTCGGAACGACCCCGATAGCGGTATAAAGACCAATTTTTTTGACGCCATTGACGGCAACACGGCACGGGCACGCGTCGACTACATGCTGCGGCAACTCGACACGTACATGGCGCTAAACACGTCCCAGGAAGAGGACGCAATAAATATCGACATCGTCGGGTTTTCGAGGGGCGCGGCAATGTCTCGCGATTTTGCCAACAAGGTCGCCCAGCGTCTCGAGCGCGAGGCATACAAGTCAACTGGCAAGTGCGTGGAGTTCCGCTTTCTCGGCGTGTGGGACACCGTGGCGCAATTCGGGCTCGATGGACTAAGTAATGGTCAATGGCAGATGGCGATTCCAATCGAAGTAGAGCACGCATTCCAGGCGGTGGCTCTGAACGAGAACCGCCGCCTCTTCCCCGGGGAGTCAATCAATCGCGGCGTTCAACGCGGGTTTATCGGAAGCCATGCCGATATCGGCGGCAGCTATGGCACGGGTGATCTGTCCGATGTGGCCTTGAACTGGATTTACGATCAGGCGAAGGCGAGCGGCTTGAAGATGTCGAATTGGGGTAAGAACGGCACCGATGCGGAATGGGCATCCGTAACGAACCCAGTCCTGCATGACAAAAGCAATGGGCTGTCGGACCGCGACTTCTGCCTGCGCGCCAACAATCAATCTATCGCAACCAACTGTCAAAAGCAGCGCCTCGCAATACCCGGTGGTATGACATGGGACCAGACCGCTAGCTTCATCAATTTCGATCCGACGCCGACAAAAGACGCTGACGGAAAGTCAAATATTGTGGGAAAGGTCAACATGGAGGAATACAGCGCATGGCTCAAGCAAAACTATGGCTTCGATCTGCAAGCCTTGTCGCAATAGCGGTCACCGTGGGAGCAGGCCTGATTGCTTCCTGTGTGACGCGAGTCCAACCAATTGGCATGACGCTACTTTTTCAGAGCGCTGGTCCTCATGTGGGGGTTCTCCGGTTTGATCCGGACGGTCAACGGGGACCCACCCCAGGCTCGGTTGGGTCTATGTCGCCAAGGGGAGGCGCTGAAATGGCGTTCATGCCGGGCGACGGCCAAAGCGGTGTACCGCAATTTGTCGATATAGCATGGATGGTTGCGACGCCCGAATATGAGAAAGATTGGCAGATACTCGAGCGGAGACCTGACAAATACTCAAGGAATTGGAGAGCCACGCTGAGCGAAGTAGATGCCCGAGCACCCCACTACGCGAAACGAATCGACCTGCGACCGATTATCACTCCTGAAATTGTCGCGCGCGTTCGCTCCAACGCCCAGAGCACACAGCTAAAGCTGATCATCACCTTCAATAACGACAACGTGGACATAAAGGCGATTGCCTACCAATGGCGGTAGGCCACCCGATAAAATTTAGTGAACATTCGAGCGAATGGCCACTTCCAGGAGTGCAGTGAACGGGTCGACCAACCCTGCAGTCAACCCGGGGGTGTATCGGCCGGAGCTCCCGCCCCAGCCCACCATCAATGCGCCAGCGGATCCGGCCGGACCTGCACCTTCACCACCTTCGGATACGCATCCTTGCCGCCCTCGCCGTGGAAGTTGGTGCGGGTGCCGGTGGTGGTCCAGACCGCCCTGCCCTTCCAGCCGGTGGTGGCATCGTCGATGCGGCCATCCACGTTCTTGGTGAAGAAGCCAAGCGGATAGGGAACCCGCAGCGAAACCATCTTGTCGTTGACCACCGTCAGCAGCGCTTCGCCGCCGTTGGTCGATGCGACTGGCACGTTGGCGCCTAGGCCAAGGGTGTTATAGCGGTCGACCCAGACATAGTACGCATGGTCTGCGCTGCCGGAGGCATCCAGTCCCTTGAATTGCGGGCCGGGGAATTGGTACAACTTCCAGCCCTCCGGACACTGCTTTCCTTCCGCGGTGGTCGGTCCGTTCAACGGGCCCTTGCACAAGCTCCGGTTAAAGCTGGCAAGGTGACCGCTCGACAGCACCGTCCAGACAATGCCGTCAAGGCCGATGTCGATGCCGCGCGGGCCGAAAGTACCAACCGGCGGCTGGTAAATTTCAGACAGCGCGGTATTGGCGGGATCGGCGCCCGGCGTCAGCCGGATCAGGTAGCCAGGCTGGTCAACGCGCGAGAACCCGCGGTCCATTGATTGACCCCAAATGGTGTCATCAACCGGGTTAGGCATGACGCCGTAGAACGCCGCCATGACGCGCTTGTCCTTCGCCGGGTCGAGTGGCATGTTCGCTTCGACATAGTCGTCCCGCTTGCCGTTGCCGTTGGTGTCGATGATGATCGGGGTCCAACCCTGGGACTTCACTTCATCCCCAGTCTCCCGGTACATCTTCGTGTTGAGCCAGCCAACGACACCACTCATCGGCGGCCCGGCGCTGGTCCACAGCGTGTTGTTCGCGTCGTGAGCAAAGAACAGGTGATGCGTGGAGAAGCAGGTGTTGATGAGCTTCCATTGCTTGGTCACAGGGTCGTACGTGGACAGTTGGCGCAAGGACTCCTTCAGCGGCACCACTTTCGCTGAGGGATGATTGGCGCAAAAATCCGGATTCGCAGGCGGACGAATGCGCGCCGCGAACCACATCTTGCCGGCCTCATCCATCATCAAATTATGGATGCTGGTATGGCCGTCCCAGATCGGATCGGCGCCCCAGTAGGCGGAGGGGCCGTGCGGCAGGTCGAGCGATGAAGGCGTCTTGGGGTCAAGGTAAGGATGCTTAACCATGGCGGCGACGTTACGTACCGGGTCCAGGGTCGGAACGAAGTCGGTGCTCTCCTCGGGCGAACCCCAGATCAAACCATTCGCGTTGATGCGCGGATTGCGCTTGTCGGTGGAAACAGCGTCGTGCTGATAGTACTTTGGCGAGGCCCAGTCCCAAAGCGTGTAGACCACGTTGCGTTCAATGCCCTGCGGCCGTACCGGCTTTGCGGTTGGAAGCTCGCCAGCCGCGAGTCGATCGGTCCAGTTTGCAAATTCCTTCAGCACCCGCTCCGGTCCCAAGCTTCCAAGGACCACCGCCATGTAGGGCATGGCCTGGCCAGCCTGCGTGCGATGTGCCCACGCGGCGAAGGAGTCGCCATTACCCATCTTCGTGAAAAACGCCGGCACTTCGCGGATACCTTTGGATCCGATTGCGTGGCAAGACTGACATCCGTTCTTGATGGTGTCGACCCACGCGTCCTGCGACTTCATCGTGGCCGGGATCTTGTTGCCCTTGTCCCCGGTGCCGGGGAATTCAGACTTCGGCGGGATGTCGAGCAGCGAGTACCAATACACGCCGGGATAGTATTGTGCGGCCTCTTTTTCGGACGGTGCGGGCACCGCCTTTAAGTCGAGCACTTTGCCCGGACGGGCCGCGACTTTTTGCGAATCGATCAAGCCATAACCGCGCACCCACACCTGGTAATTGGCAGAGGGCAGTTCGGGAATAACGTAATTGCCGGCGTCATCCGTCACGACCACCTTGGAGTACTTTGTAGGCAGGTCACGCGTTTCAGCGATGACCCAAACGCCTGCTTCCGGTCCACTCTTGCCGGTTACCGTGCCACCGATATCTGTGGCACCAACCTGCACCGGGGCGGCGTACCCATACCCGGCGATGCCCGCTCCCACGAGTAACGCCAAGGCGCTGACCCAGTTGCGCGCCGCTTGCGTTGCCTTGATTCGCGGCGATGTATTGCGCCGTCCACTTCCCATGTCATAAATGCGCATGAGCCATTCCTCCTCTTTATTTTTATGGGGCTGCCCAATCGCGGATTTGTTGTGCGGCGCAATGTGGCAGTTCTTGTTTTCGCGGATCGCACCCGGTGAGCCGCAGGCGCCTTTCGGAGTGTAAAGCTTTTGCGAAAGCTTTCAGCAAGAATTCAATTCGGGCTACGAGTCCCGAGATGATGAAGGCCAACCGTCATGCCCGGTTTCGCGGCTGCGCCGCAATGGTCCAATGAGGCCAAGGCTGGGGCACACAAGATTTCAATCAAGTTAGTACGGATCTCCGAGATAGTCGGGCAGCGATTCACCGAATAAAAAGGGAGGGCTTGCAACATGCAAGCCCTCCCTTCCTTCCTGATGTAACGCCACCAATGCGCCGCCTTACATGATGGAGAACGGCTCCGCAGTGTCCGACGAAGTTGCGCTGATTGAGTCAACCGCGCCAGGCTCGGCTGTTTCAGACGAGAGGCCGAGCACGGCTAGGACCTGGCTCAGAAATGAGTCGGACGCACTCTGTCCACTACTACCCGGGGCGACTGGCGCAACCGCTGCGCCTGTCTCACTGGCTCCCTGAGCGGCCGCGACCTGGGTGCTGTCGTTGCTACCGCCACCACATGCCGCCAGGGCCAGCAACACGCCGGCGCCAAGCGCCGCTTTGAAACGAGTTGGATGTCTCATGTCGGTCTCCTTATTTGTTGCCCGAGAGAGGCGAATTGAAATACGGGAAGGCTGGCTGGAAATCCGCCGCAGTCTTGCGAACGCCATCTGTCAGTGCCAGACCACCGGCCGGTGCGTCGGAAGGCTTGCATCCCACGCCCAACGCATCATTGGCACCGGTCAAGGTACACAGTGCGCCCATTGCGACCCGCAGTGACAGATCCACTACGTCGTCCGCCGGACGGCGTCCGTTCGGAAAACCCGCGTTGTCCCCCCCTGCTACGCCCAATGGATTTTGCGCACCGACTGCCGTCACCGGAATGGAAGTATTCAAGCGCAGCATCTCTGACGGCGTGACATTCTTCGGTTGGTTCAGTCCAGGTATGCCCTTCAAGAACACCGTGACCAGATCAGTCCGCGGAAAGTTGGTTGGCGCCTTCGCAGCGGGGAACAGCGATTCGACCAGCGCTGGCAAGGAAGGGTTCGTGACGTAGTCAATAAACTGCCCGTCGCCACTTGGCTTGGACGCATTGAAGCGGTCCTTGTCGTCCATTCCGATCACGACTTCATTCACCAGCGGCATGCCGAGCCGCGAAACCTGTGCCCATGGGCCGCCTTCCTTGACCGCGTTGTTGATGCCAGTGCCTGGCGAGGGATTGACCAATCGCCCTTGCCGCACGCTCGCCGTCGTGAACGCACCGACGACTGGATCGGCCGACGTCGCGAGGCACGAGATTGGAATCTCCATCGCAATCGTGCTTACGTTCTTGCCTTCCAGGTCGTTCTTGTTGCCATTCGTTTCTGGTCCAAGCGGATCAAGGTTGAACAAGTCGAAGATTTTGCCAACCGCTATGTAGAACGATTCCTTGCGCTGACCGACGAAGACCCGTGCATTGCCGCACCCAGGAATCGACACGTCATATACGTGCTGTTTGGCATAGGCCTCATACGCGTTGTCGACGCCGAAAGTTTTTTCACCAATATTGTCGACTGGCTTGTCGAAGGTCTTTTGGCCGCCCATGGTTACCGAGGTGCGTGTGCCGCCGCGACGGTCGCCCTTCACCATGTCGACGGTGTAGGTCTCGCGCACGTTCAGCGTTGCCGGATTAACGCCGCTGATGGGGCCTGAATTCATCAAGGGAATTTTGGTTTGCTTGCCGCCGACGGGCAAGGCGGTTTGTTTGGAGGTGCTGTTGAAGCGAAACTGGAATGTAATGTCTTCCTTGCTGTCGCCGTTGGTATCGAAGTGAATCTCGTACAGGGCATTCGGATCAAACTGGAAGAAGTTTGGGCCGCCCTGCGGATCCTGGAAGGGAATGTAGTTCGCCATCACGGTGACGAACCCTTCGCGGCCGGGTTCATAGCTGCGAAAAAAATAAAGGTCGGTGCCATCGACGCGCGGCTGGCCGGCAAGGAAGGGCGACTCTCGGTGACTCGACGCCGTTGACGGTCCGTTCAACATCATTAATGCTGCTCCCGCGACAAGCAGGGGCAAGGTTTTCCTTTTGAGCTTGCACATCTCCATGATGAAACCTCTTCTCGAGTAAGGGACACCCGTAAATGAACGTCGGCGCGGCGAAGCAGGTGTGTCCTCGGGCGCTAATCCGTTTACTCATTATTCGATCGGATGGATTCAGTTCTACATGCGATTTCCACAAAAGTTTGCGCCGACTCACATGGCCTCTTGCCGGCGGTACATCACCGGGTCACTCTCGCGTGTTCGAGTTTCCTTAAAGCCTCCGACCGAAGGCAGGCAAGCCCAGCAAACGAAGTGGCATCCATGTTGCGCGCGCCGACTCCCTCTCCTTTGGCTGATCTCAGCGCATCGCTGAGGGGGAGCATTCCTTCGACTTGACCGAATTGCAGTTGTACGCGGTGGCACTCGAAGGCGCCGCCTTCTCTGCGCTAGTTGGAGCACGGCATTGAGTCCCGCACGCCGTATCCAGCGCAAAGGAAGTGGCAAACTGCTAAAATTTCGCTTTTGTTTCTGCGGTGGCGAGCGGGTTGCACAACGCGCTTTGCTGTTTTTTTCAGCACCGCACGGCACCGCGCCGCAGGCACGCCCTGCTCAAACTCCGCAGCTCCATCGCATCCTTGCTCGACCCTTAACGGGCGCGCCCACACTGACATCAATGAATAGCCCCCCAATCCGTGCCCCCCTCGAGCCACTGAAAGGCGGTCAACTCGTCCTTGGCACCGTCGCGCTTTCGCTGGCCGTGTTCATGAACGTGCTTGACTCGTCAATCGCGAACGTCTCGATTCCCGCCATCTCGGGCGACCTTGGCGTCTCGCCGCAACAGGGCACCTGGGTTATCACTTCCTTTGCCGTGGCGAATGCGATCTCCGTCCCACTGACCGGCTGGCTAACCATGCGGCTTGGTCAAGTGAGACTTTTTGTGGGTTCGGTGCTGCTGTTCGTGCTGGCATCGTTTTTGTGCGGCATGGCGCCGAACATCGGCATGCTGATTGTGGCGCGCATTGTTCAGGGCGCAGTAGCCGGCCCAATGATTCCCCTTTCGCAGGCGTTGCTGCTGTCCAGCTATCCACCGGCGAAGAGCGGTATGGCGCTCGCATTCTGGGGCATGACGACACTGGTGGCGCCCATCATGGGTCCCTTGCTGGGCGGCTGGATTTCTGACAATTACACCTGGCCGTGGATCTTCTATATCAACATACCGGTTGGCATTCTGGCGGCATGGATTACCTGGTCAATCTACCGCCCGCGCGAATCCGCGATCCGACTCCTGCCCATCGACAAGGTTGGGCTGGTGCTGATCGTGCTGTGGGTCGGCTCTCTTCAACTGATGCTGGACAAGGGCAAGGAGCTAGACTGGTTCAACTCGCGCGAGATACTGCTCCTTGGCGTCATCGCGCTGGTCGCCTTCATCATTTTCCTGGTGTGGGAACTGCTGGAGGAACACCCTGTAGTCGACCTGTCGCTGTTCAAGGGTCGCAACTTCAGCGGCGGCGTGGTCGCCATCTCGATTGCCTACGGACTTTTCTTCGGCAGCCTTGTGGTGCTGCCGCTGTGGCTGCAAACCACAATCTCCTACACCGCCACCGAGGCCGGCAAGGTCATGGCGCCGGTTGGCATTCTCGCGATCATTCTCTCGCCGGTCGTTGGGCGGCTGCTAGCGAAGCATGACCCGCGGCTTTTCGCGACCGGCGCCTTCCTGATTTTCGCGGCGGTGTTCTTCATGCGCGCCCACTTCACCCCGGACGTCGACACCATGACCCTCATGATTCCGACGGTCATCCAGGGCGCTGCCATGGCGATGTTCTTTATTCCGCTCACATCCATCATCCTGTCTGGCCAGCCGGCAGAAAAGGTGCCCTCGGCCGCAGGCCTCTCAAACTTCGTTCGGATCATGTGCGGTGGCATCGGCACATCGGTCATTTCAACCATGTGGGAAAACCGGACCGTCATGCATCATGCGCAAATGGCGGAGTCGACTGGCGCGACCAACCCGGCGTTTGTAGAGGCTGTGCGCGGTCTAACGGAGCGCGGACTGTCGGAACAGGCAGCGTGGGGAGTGATCGACCGAACCATCACGGTCCAGGCCAGCACCATGGCTGCGACCGATATCTTCTGGATGTCGGCGGTGCTGTTCCTGGCATTGATCGGGCTGGTTTGGCTTACCAAGCCGAAGAAGTCGGCGATGACGGCGGATGCCGCGGGAGCACACTGATCGGAGGGACCATAGGGAGAAGCCGCTATGGGCGGAAGCCCGCTAGGGGTGAAGCGGACTCCAGGCGCAAGAGCATAGTCACCGGAATGGTAACGGGGCACTTGTCGTTGCGTTGAACAGGGAATCGATCGGGAAATAAAAACGCCGAAAAGGTTTGTCCCTTTCGGCGTTTTTATCACAATCCGACCAACTCTTTTTCTGGCTCACCACCACATCGCATGTCCAAACGAGCTAGACGCATTCCGGGCGTTCTGCTTGAGGAGTCATAAAAAAACTGGTGCCATTGCGGGGTCTCGAACCACCGGACCTCCTGCTTACATTGCAGGTGCTCTGCCAGCTGAGCTACAACGGCATGGCTGCATCATATCGCGAACACTTGGTCTTTGGTCTTGCTTTATCACAAATAACCCGCTTTTTGCCGTCAGATCACTCCCCACCGCATGCCCAGATCGCCGAGCATGCGACGGTACGCGGCGGAAAGCCGGTCGGCGCGTTGCGGGATCTCGACGCCCGGCGAGAGCGGTACCCGCTTGGGCCGCTGAGATTCCAGGATGGCCAGATCCTGCCCAAAAATTCGATCCTGGAAGGCGCGCAGTTCCAGATCGCTGGAAACGGCGTCAGTCAGGGCGAGTACGACCCACGCTTGCGACACGAACTCGGAAAGTGGTTGCACATGCAGGCTGATGGCCTCGGCGAACCCTTGTTGCTGGCGCGGTAGCTTGGTAAGAATAGCCGTGAGCGGCCGCACGACGCGGTACGTGTATTCCACCATCGACCCTTCAGCGGCGAGCAAGTTCGATACCGGCTGCCACACAAAACAGCCGGTAGCAATAACGCCGCGCAGGCCGCAGGCACCGAGCCCGTCGTCATAAGGCCCGACCCGGTAGTCCGGCACTTCGGTGTGCTGCACGTCACCCAAAACGCCCTCGTGAATGAAACCGAAGTGCGCCATGTCGAGGAAGTTTTCAATGACGCGAGTGCCACAGGCCTGCACCACATAAGGCCCGCATAGCACCTTGCGCAATTGCGGCTGCCCATGCTCCGGAAAAGGCGGCGGATCCAGCGCCGGGTCGCCGAGGCAGACCCATACCATGCCGTAGGCTTCGCGCGCATGGAAGCGGCGTGCGCAGGCCGCGGCTGGCGGCGTCTCACGCGGTTGCGCCGGCTGGAGTACGCATTTTCCGGACTGGTCGAATTGCCAGCCGTGGTAGGCGCACACGATGCGCTCACCCGCAACGCGTCCAAGGGAAAGCCGGGCGCCGCGATGCGGGCAGCGATCATCCCAGGCGTGCACCATGCCATTCCCGTCGCGCCACAAAACCAGTTCTTCATTCTGCAGGCGAGCCGGCTGCAGGGCGACCACGCCAAGTGTGGTCGCGTTCGCCACCGGGTGCCAGTCGTTCCAGAGCAGCAGGTCTCGTATTTCGTTGGCTTCGCCCGATTCCATCTTGTTCATCGCTTGCCCACAAATGAAACGGGCCGCCGGCGAAGCGGCAGCCCAGTGCATGAAGCCTGGTTTAAAGCCCCGTTTGAGGCCCGGTTTGAGGCCCGGTTTGAGGCCCGGTTTGAGGCCCAGTGTTAAGCCTTCCGTGAGGCCCGATGTCAAGCCCGATATAAGCCGTTGTAACCGACCGCGCCAATCAAGCCGGTCCGGTTGAATCGGACCGCTTTAGGCTACTTCGGAATCGAACCCTCCACGCCCTTGACATAGTAATTCATGCCCTTGAGTACACCATCGTCCGCTTCCTTGCCGGCCGGGAGAACTTCCTTGCCGGACTGGTCCATTAACGGGCCGACGAAAACGATGTTCTTGCCTTGGGCCATTTGCGCCTTGCGGGACTCGATTTCTTTTCTTGCGTCCTCCGGGACGGATGGATTGATGTTCACCAGGTCGATGCTTTTCTCCTTCACGCCCCACCAACTGGTTGAGTTGGTCCATTTGCCGTCCAGAACCGACTGTATGGACTTGGTGTAGTACGGCTCCCAATCGATGATGGCGGACGCGAGATGCGCCTTCGGCCCGAACTTGGACATGTCTGAATCCCAGCCGAAGGCGTGCACGCCCTTCTCTTCCGCTGCCTGCAGTGTCGCCGGCGAGTCGGTGTTCTGGATCAGCACGTCGACGCCCTGTCCGATCATGGTCATCGCAGCATCGCGCTCCTTGGCCGGATCGAACCAGCTCGACACCCATACGGCACGTGTCGATATTTTCGGGTTGACGGATTGCGCGCCGAGCGTGAAGGCGTTGATATTGCGGATCACTTCAGGTATCGGAAACGAGGCTACCACGCCGAGCTTGTTGGTCTTGGTGGTCATGCCGGCCAGGACGCCCGCAAGGTACGCGCCTTCATAGGTGCGCGTTTCATACACGGCCATATTGGGGGAGGTCTTGTAGCCAGTGGCATGTTCGAACTTCACATCCGGAAATTCCTTGGCCACCTTAAGCATGGGCTCCATGTAACCAAAGGTGGTGCCGAAGATCAGCTTGTTTCCCTGCGCGGCCAAGTCGCGAAATACGCGCTCGGCGTCGGCGCCTTCAGGTACCTTTTCAACGAACGTCGTTGCGATCTTGTCGCCAAACTTTTCCTGAACCTTCTTGCGCGCCGTATCGTGTGCAAAGGTCCATCCCGCATCGCCGACCGGCCCGATATAGGCGAAACCGATCTTGAGCGGCTCTGCCTTGCCAGAGGCAGCGCTTGAGGCTGCAGGGGCAGCGCTAGCCGAGGATTCGGCCGGCTTCGGCTCATTCTTCCCGCAGGCGACCAGCATCAATGCCGAAGCCGCAACCAGCAAACCGGACTTGAGCCCGATGCGTTTTTTCATGTCGAACATGGAGATCCCCAGAAGTTATGGTGCGCTACTAAAAGTTGAAGCAATTTGTTCTTGAGCTTAAGGCCTTCACCGCAACTTTCCCAAAGCAAATTTCAAGCCCATGTCCAGGCCGATATATCGACGCGGACCCGGTGCGACGCGCGTCGTCACGCCGAATTCGGATTGAAGTTCTTCCCCAGAGAGGCCGGAATGTTGAGGCGAATCCAGTCCGGATTGCGTGAAATGAGCGCCAGCACAACGATCGTTGCCACATATGGCAGCATCGCCATGATCTGGGGCGCAATCGCCACACCCAATCCCTGAAGGTTCAACTGCAGGATAGTGACGCCGCCGAACAGCAGCGCGCCGCCCACGACCCGCCATGGTTTCCAGCACGCGAAAGTCGTCAACGCCAGTGCAATCCATCCCTTGCCCGAGGTCATACCCTCCTGCCACATGGGCGTATATACAAGCGCCAGATAGGCGCCCGCCAGGCCGCAGCAGGCTCCCCCGAAAACGACGGCGCCGAAGCGGATCACGCGCACGTTGTAGCCAAGCGCATGGGCCGACTCGGGCGATTCGCCAGTCGCGCGCAACACCAGGCCCGCGCGGCTGCGCAACAAAAACCAGGCAAGCGCCGCACATAGCAACAGGGCAATGTACACCATGGGATGGTGCCTGAAAAGCACCGTGCCGAGGAAGGGAATGTCGGACAGCCCGGGAATGTCCATGCGACCGGCGGTGAGGCTGGTGCCGGTATAGGGAATGCCGGCGAAGGCAGAAAGTCCGGCCCCAAAAATCGACAGCGCCAGCCCGGTAGCATACTGGTTCGTGCCGAGCCAGATCACCAGCCACCCGAAGAACGCGGCGGCCAGCATGCCGGCCGCGGCACCAGCAACGAAACCGAGGGATGCACTACCGGAATGCACCGTCGTGGCGAAGCCTGCGACGGCGGCAAGCAGCAGCATGCCTTCTGCCCCAAGGTTGAGCACGCCAGACTTCTCATTGATCAGCAAACCGAAAGCGGCCAACATCAACGGCGTACCGGCGTTGATGGTGGCAGCCAGGGCAGACGCGAGCAGGAGCGTTGCGTTATCCATTCATTTCCCCCAGCGTATGCGGTAGGCAATCAGCACGTCGGCAGCCAGCAGAAAGAACAGCAGCATGCCCTGGAATACGCCGGTGATCGCGTTAGGCAATCCGAGCCGCGATTGCGCCAGTTCGCCGCCGATGTAGAACAGCGCCATCACGAAACTGGAGAACAGGATGCCGACCGGATGCAGTCGTCCAACGTAAGCCACGATGATGGCCGCGAAGCCATAACCGGGCGACATGGTGGACATCAACTGCCCGACCGGGCCAATCGCTTCAATCACGCCAGCGAGGCCCGACACCGCGCCGCTGATGATGAGTGTGAGCCAGAGCGCCTTGCGCTGGGAAAATCCGGCATAGCGTGCAGCCATCGGCGCCATGCCGCCGACTCGCAAGCGGAAACCGGCGAAGCTGCGGCCCATGAAGATCCACGCTGCCGCAACGGACAGCAAGGCAAACATGAAACCCAGGTTCAGGCGCGTGCCCTTGACCAGCATCGGCAGCAGCAAGCCATCGGAAAACGGTTTGGACTGTGGGAAGTTGAAGCCCATCGGGTCGCGCCATGGGCCTGTCACCAGATAGGAAAGCAGCAGTTGCGCCACGTAAACCAGCATCAGCGAAACCAGGATTTCATTGGTGTTGAAGCGGTCCTTGAGGAGCGCTGTAATGCCGGCCCATGCCATGCCGCCGAGCATGCCCGCAATCACGATCAGCCCGATAACCAGCGCGCCGCTGCCGCCGCTCTTGTCCAGCATGAGGCCGACGCCGCCGCCTGCAATGGCGCCCGCCACCAGCATGCCTTCCGCACCAATCGACATGATGGAAGACCGGTAGCAGATGGCATAGCCGATCGCGCACAAGATCAGCGGCGTGCACTTCACGCCGATTTCGGTCCAGCCGCGCAGGTTGCGGATCGGCTCCCAAAAGAACACCGAGAGGCCGGCAAGCGGGCTCTTGCCAAGCAGCGCGAAAAGGATTGCGCCGCAGGCAGTAGTCAGCAGCACCGCAATCACTGGGGACGCATACGACATCACTCGCGAGGGCGCAGCACGGGGCTGCAGGCTAAACAAGGGGGGCTTCCTTCGCGTGGGCAGAATGCGCCGGCTCGGGCGCGCCGTCGGAGTCCCACAATCCACTCATCCACAGGCCGATACGCTCTACCGTCGCCTCGGAGGTTGGGATGGCGGCGCGCACGCGTCCCTTGGCAATCACCATCAGCCGGTCTGCTATTTCAAACAGTTCGTCGAGTTCTTCGGAGATCAGAAGCACGCCACACCCGGCGTCGCGCAAGGCGACCAGTTCGCGCCGGATCTGCGCCGCCGCACCGACGTCCACACCCCAGGTCGGCTGCGCCACCAGCAAGACCAGCGGCTTGCGCGACAACTCGCGGCCGACAATGAATTTTTGCAGGTTGCCGCCGGACAGGCTGCGCGCCGCCGCGTCCGGACCGCCGGCCTTTACGTTGAACCGGCCAATGATGTCACTTGCGATGGCGCCGATAACGCCGAAGCGGATCATCCCCATGCCGACAGTGCTGCGATCCTGGTACGACAGTAAAACGTTTTCGGCCAGGCTCATCTCAGGTACCGCGCCGCGTCCCAGCCGCTCTTCGGGAACGAAGCCGAGCCCGCCCATGCCGACCGCCCGCCGCCCTGCCGCGTCCATGCTGCCGACCGGTTGCCCGTCAAGCAGGATTGCGTCGTCCGGCGCACGGGTATCTTCCCCTGACAGCGCCGCCAGCAACTCCTGTTGTCCGTTGCCCGAAACGCCGGCCACACCCAGGATTTCACCGGCATGCAGGTCGAAGGAAATGTCGTGCAACTCGGTCGCGAAGGGATGACTTTTGGCCAGCGACAGGCGGCGCACCGACAACAGCACGCGGCCCGCATCGTGATGCTCCGGGCGCAATGTGGGCAGGTCCGCGCCGATCATCATGCGCGACAGGCTGGCGCTGCTTTCCTGGTGCGGGTCGCACACGCCGGTCACCCGGCCGGCGCGCATCACCGTGCACGAATGGCACAGCGCCCGGATTTCGTCGAGCTTGTGGCTGATATAAAGAATGCTGCAGCCTTCGGCCGCCAGCTGGCGCAGGGTTTCGAACAGCTTTTCTACCGCCTGCGGCGTCAGCACCGAAGTCGGTTCGTCGAGAATCAAGAGCTGCGGCTTCGCCAGCAGGGCACGAACGATTTCCACCCGTTGCCGCTCACCGACCGACAGCGTGTGTACATGCCTTTGCGCTTCGAGTTCGAGTCCGTAGCGGGCGGCCGTTTCGGAAATTTGGCGCTCGACCCAGTCGAGCTTGGTGTCGTACGGCAGGCCGAGGGCAATGTTCTCGGCCACGGTGAGCGTGTCGAATAGCGAGAAATGCTGGAACACCATGGCAATGCCCAACTGGCGGGCCGCTGTGGGGCTGGCGATATGCACTGGCGCGCCATTCCACAGCACGCTGCCGGCGTCCGGCTTCACCGCGCCGTAGATGATTTTCATCAGGGTGGATTTGCCGGCACCATTTTCACCAAGCACGGCATGGATCTCCCCCGGTCCCACAGTCAGGTCAACCTTGTCGTTGGCCACAACGGCCGGATAGGCCTTAGTGATACCGACTAGCTGAAGGCGCGGGACCATGTGCCTAGCTCCCGCGGTAGGTCGAGTACGCAAACGGGGAAACGAGAAGCGGGACATGATAATTCTGCGCCGGGTCCGCAACGCCGAAGGCGATCGAGATCCGGTCCAGGAAGCGCGGTGCGGGCAGCGCCACCCCTTGCGCCGCGAAATAGTCGCCGGCCGCGAAAACAATTTCGTAACTGCCCTGCTCCAGATCACCGCCCTCCAGCAGCGGATGGTTGCAGCGCCCGTCTGGATTGGTGGTGTCGCGCTTTACGAGCGTCCGGTGCACGCCGTCCAAGCGATACAGTTCGATGGCGACACCGGCGCCGGGCTTGCCAAGCGCAATGTCCAGAACATGAGTGCTGATTTTTCCCATGAGATTCTGTTGTCCAAAGATGCCCGCATTGTATCGCGGCGAAGAGAGCCTGTCCGCCCGCCTGTTCTGAATCCGCGCTACCATCGAGCCGTCCTGCCAATCTGCGCTCGCCTTCGAATAGTGGGCCTGCGCAACCCGGCCGGATATGCAATTTGCAATATGAGACATTGGCTGGCCGTTATAGTGGTCCGGCGCGACGGCTGCTAATCTAAGAGTACCCACCACTCCGAGCAGGCCATGGCCGACCCGATTCGCTTCTTTCATCGTGGCACTGTGCAGTCGGTCATCCCTTCGTCGCCGACTCGAACCCTGCTGCAGTATTTGCGGGAAGACGCCCACTGTACTGGCACCAAGGAAGGCTGCGCCGAAGGTGACTGCGGCGCGTGCACGGTCGTGGTCGGAGAACTTCACGGCGAGCGGGTGAAACTGAAGACCGTGAATGCCTGCCTCCAGTTGCTGCCAACGCTGGACGGCAAGGCTGTATTCACTGTCGAAGATCTGCGCCAGAAAGACCAGTCCCTGCATCCAGTCCAGCGCGCCATGGTCGAGTGCCACGGTTCGCAGTGCGGCTTTTGCACGCCAGGCTTCGTCATGTCACTCTGGAGTCTGTACAACGAAAAGCTGGAGCAGGCCGGCGCACCAGTCGGGTCAGCCGCTCTAGCCGGGTCAGGCGCTACAGCCCGGTCAGCCGCACCCGGCGCGGCTGCAGCGGTGCCTGACTCGACAGCTGCACTCTGCGCCCCGCTGTCCACCATGCAGGCTGCCGCGCGCAAGGAAATCGACGTCGCGCTGTCCGGCAATCTGTGCCGCTGCACGGGTTACCGGCCCATCATTGAGGCGGCCATGCGCATGACGCAGTACCCGGTCGTGCGGCCGAATTTGGCTGGCCTCGCCGACACGTTGGGCGGGTTGCGGGATTTGCGCCAAGCTGCGAGCTTCGAAACCAGCAATCACAGCCAGCGCTTCTGGGCGCCGCGAACGCTGCAGGAGCTGGTCGCCTTGCGCACGGGACATCCAGACGCGGTACTGCTTGCTGGGGGCACCGACGTCGGGCTGTGGGTTACCAAGCAGTTGCGCTTGCCAGGCAAAGTGATTTACCTCGGCGAGGTCGCGGAACTTCGAACGCTGCGCGCTGGCACTGACACCCTCACCATCGGCGCCACGGTCACGCTCGAAGATGCCTACGGCGCCCTCTGCCACCACTACAGTTTGGAACTGGGCGAAATGTGGCACCGCTTTGCATCGCTGCCAATCCGCAACGCCGGAACTCTCGGCGGCAACGTGGCCAACGGCTCGCCGATCGGCGATTCAATGCCATGGTTGATTGCGCTCGGCGCGCAAGTCGTTCTGCGCTCATCACGCGGACAACGCACGCTGGCGCTGGAGGATTTCTATCAGGGTTACCAGAAGAAAGACCTTGCCGCCGATGAAATTGTGGAAGCCGTGCGCGTGCCCTTGCCGCGCGCCGAGCGACGCTTCCGCACCTACAAGCTGGCGCGCCGCTTCGACCAGGATATTTCCGCCGTCTGCGCCGCCTTCTGCCTGACTCTGGATGGCGACGTGGTGACAGAAGCACGCATCGCGTACGGCGGCATGGCCGCCATACCGAAGCGCGCAAGCCATGCCGAAGCCGCCCTCAATGGCAGGCCCTGGAGCCAGCCGAACCTTGACGCCGCAATGGCCGAACTGGCAAAAGATTTCTCGCCGCTCACCGACATGCGCGCCTCAAGCCGCTACCGCATGCAAATCGCGCAAAACCTGATGCACCGCTTCTGGCTGGAGACCCGTTCCGACGGTCCCCAACCGGCATCTGCGCTCAGTGTTTTCGCTGCTTCGGCCGCATCGTGACCCCCTCCGGCCAACGGGAAACAGCATGAACAGTCCTAACGATTCCTTTGCCACCACGCTGGGTCAGCGCAACTGGGCCGAAGCAGGCCAGGCCCGCGCGCATGAATCGGCAACCCTGCATGTGCTCGGTGAAGCGCCCTACACCGACGACCTTCCGGAACTGCAAGGTACGCTGCACGCCGCATTTGGGCTGTCGTCGCAAGCCCATGCCCGGATCAAGTCGATCGACCTCGATGCAGTGCGCAGCGCACCGGGCGTGACAGCCGTGTTGACCGCTTCCGACATTCCTGGCGTGAACGACTGCGGCCCGATCATGCATGACGACCCGATCCTCGCGGTCGATGTAGTCCAGTACATTGGTCAGCCGGTCTTCGTCGTGGTGGCAGACACCCATGACAATGCACGCCGCGCTGCGCGCGCCGCCCGCATTGACTACGAGGCCTTGCCGCCGATCCTGACGGCGCGTGCCGCGCGCGAGGCGAATGCCTTTGTGGTACCGCCAATGCGGCTGGCGCGCGGCGACGCACAGCGCGCGCTGGAAGCCGCGCCACATCGCATCGCCGGCACCCTTTACGTCGGCGGCCAGGAACAGTTCTACCTCGAAGGCCAGATCGCCTATGCAATTCCACGAGAGCAGCAAGGCATGCTGGTGCTGTGCTCAACCCAGCATCCTTCGGAAATGCAGCACGTGGTTGCCCATGCGCTCGGCCTGCACTCGCACCATGTGAGCGTCGAATGCCGGCGCATGGGTGGCGGCTTCGGCGGCAAGGAATCGCAATCGGCGGTGTGGGCCGCCGCGGCGGCGGTATGCGCCGCGCGGCTGAAGCGCCCGGTCAAGCTGCGCGCCGACCGCGACGATGACATGCTCGTCACTGGCAAGCGCCACTGCTTCGACTACGATTGGGAATTCGGCTACGACGACGAAGGCCGGCTGCTCGCCGCGCGTGTTGAAATGACGCTTCGGGCTGGCTACTCGGCCGACCTCTCGGGTCCAGTCGCCACCCGTGCTGTGTGCCACGTCGACAATGCCTACTACCTGTCGGACGTCGACATCCTTGCGCTGTGCGGCAAGACCAATACCCAATCCAATACAGCGTTTCGCGGCTTCGGTGGCCCGCAGGGGTCAATCGTCACGGAATATGCCATCGACGGCATCGCGCGCCTTCTGGGCAAGGACCCGCTGGACGTGCGCCGGTTGAATTTCTACGACAGGTCCGATGCATGGGTCACCGGGGATGCCGGCACGGCGGCGATTTCTCCTAATACCGCGGCCAACGCTTCGGTTGAAACTTCGGCCAATATTTCGGCCAATACCGCGGCAGCGACTTCGCCCTCGGCGTCGGCGTCGGCGCTCCGCCGCGACACCACCCCCTATGGCCAGCGCGTGGAAGACAACATCCTGCATGAACTGGTGAAAGACCTGGAACACAGTAGCGGCTACCGCGAGCGACGTGCGCAAACCCGCGTCTTCAACCAGTCCAGCGCCATCCTTAAAAAGGGCATCGCTTTCACGCCGGTAAAATTTGGTATCGCCTTCAACCTCAATCACCTGAATCAGGCTGGCGCGCTGGTCCATGTCTATGTCGACGGCTCGGTGCTGGTCAGCCACGGCGGCACCGAAATGGGCCAGGGGCTGCATACAAAAGTGATGCAGGTGGTCGCGCATGAACTGGGCATTTCGCTCGACCACGTTCGTGCCACCGCGACTGATACTGCAAAGGTGGCCAACACATCAGCGACAGCGGCTTCGACCGGCGCGGACCTGAACGGCAAGGCCGCGCAGGATGCCGCACGTCAGATTCGGCAGAGGCTCGCGGCTGTCGCGGCACAAGTCTATGGCGGCATGGCAGAGGACGTTGTTTTTGCCGACAACCAGGTGCACGCCAACGGTGTTGCCATGCCGTTCCCTGAGTTGGTCGCGAAGGCGTACCTGGCGCGCGCGCAGTTGTGGTCGGACGGCTTCTATTCCACGCCGGGGCTTAGCTGGGACGAGGCCACCATGACGGGCCATCCATTCTCCTACTTCGCTTATGGGGCCGCAGTGTCGGAAGTCATTGTCGACACCCTGACCGGCGAATGGAAGCTGCTGCGCACGGACATGCTGTATGACGCTGGACAGTCACTCAATCCGGCGATTGACATCGGCCAGGTCGAGGGCGGTTTTATCCAGGGCATGGGCTGGCTTACCACCGAGCAGTTGTGGTGGAACGACGCCGGCAAGCTGATGACACATGCCCCGTCCACCTACAAGATTCCGACGGTGTCCGACTGCCCCGCCGAATTCAACGTGCGCCTGTTCCAGCAGCCGAATCGGGTCGACAGCATTCATCGCTCCAAGGCTGTTGGTGAGCCGCCGCTGCTGTTGCCGTTTTCGGTGTTCTTCGCAATTCGCGATGCGATCGCCAGCACGGCAGATTACCGCATCAACCCTCCCCTGAACGCGCCTGCGACCAGCGAAGCAATCCTGGCGGCAGTCGAGGCAACAATGCAAGCCGGGGCCGCAGGTGAGCATGGCGAGCAAGGTACGCAACGTGCGCGAAGTTTAGCAGCGAAGGACGTGCAATGATTCCTGCCTGGCTTTCAACACTTCTAAAGCAGCGCGAGGACGCGGTCCTGGTAACCGTTGCGCACGCAGAGGGCTCTGTTCCGCGCAAGGCCGGCGCCCGCATGCTCGTGATGAACGCGCAGGATCAACACCATGAATTTCACACCGCCGACACTATTGGCGGCGGTCATCTGGAGTGGGCCGCCTGTGGCTTCGCTCGGGAGATGCTGGCTGATCCAGATGCCCGACGCGCGGTGCTGAAACGCCTTCCTCTCGGGCCCACACTTGGGCAGTGCTGCGGCGGCGTGGTGTTCCTCTGTTTCGAGCGAATCGACAGCGAGGCGCGTGAGGCGTTCCAGCAAATCGCGGAGCGCCTCGGCAAAGGGCTTCCGACTCGGCGACGCGTTACTTTCGATTCCACTGGCGCAGCTTCATTGCAGGATGAATTCGGCATGCCGCTAATTTTCGGTGCAAGGCAAAAGGATGACCCGTCGTCCCCGCGATACGCTCCCGAAAACCTAGCGTGTGAACTGGTGGAGGAGGATGGAAAGCGTTGCCTGCACGACCTCATCGCGCCGAGCCCTGCAAGACTTTTTCTCTTCGGTGCTGGCCATGTTGGCGCGGCGATCGTCCATGCCATGGCGCCGCTGCCGTGCGCAATCACCTGGGTCGACCAGCGTGAGCACCTTTTCTCCCTGGCCTGTCCGGGCGGCGTCCCGGCCAATGTCACAATTGAGGCCACCGATTCACCTGAAGCGGTGGTGCATGAGGCGCCACCCGGAGCCAGCTACCTTGTGGCCACGCACAGTCATGCGCTCGACTGCCAACTGAGCGAACACATCTTGCGACGCGGCGACGATGGCTGGTTCGGGTTGATCGGCTCACGCACCAAGCGCATCCAGTTCGAACGACGGCTTGCCGCGCGCGGCCTCTCCCAAGAGCGGCTGGCCAGCATGGTGTGCCCGATTGGCTTGCCCGGCATCGTCGGCAAGGAACCGGCAGTGATTGCGATTGCTGTGTCGGCGCAGTTGCTGCAGGTATGGGAAGCTCAGCAGTCTGCGGCACCAGCGCTGCCCGAAGCGACAAAGCAGCGGGCATGAATACCACAACGGACGCTTCCGGCCCCGCGCTTGAGGGAGCGTCCGGCCCATGCGAGGCGTGGCGCGGCCGCATACTGTATTTCACAGAAGATCCCGCATTCCATGAGCAGGCCCACGTGTGGCATGAAGACGGCCTGCTGGTTGCGCGAAACGGCCGAATCGCCGCCGTCGGTGACCATGCCCGTCTTGCACCTTCCCTGGCGCCCGGGACCATGGTGCACGACCTGCGCGGCAAGATCATCATGCCCGGCTTCATCGACACCCACGTTCACTATTCGCAGACAGACATCATCGCCTCGCCGGCAGCGGGTCTGCTGCCCTGGCTTGAGAGTTACACCTTCCCGGCCGAACGGCGCTTCGAGGATCCGGCGCATGGCCGCGCGGTGGCCAGCTTTTTTCTTGACGAACTCGCGCGCTGCGGCACCACGACCGCCATGGTCTGGTGCACAGTGCACGCCGCGTCGGCGCACGCATTCTTTGAAGTAAGCGCCGCACGCGGCTTGCGCATGGTCGCCGGCAAGGTCCTGATGGACCGCAACTGCCCGGAGTTCCTGCGCGATACCGCTGAGAGCGGCGCGCGCGACACTGAAGACTTGATCCGCACCTGGCACGGCAAGTCACGCCAGATGGTTGCCATTACGCCGCGCTTTGCGCCCACCTCAACCGATGCGCAACTCGGCCTTGCCGGCGAACTGGCGCGTGCCTGGCCGGACACCTTCATCCAATCCCACGTCGCGGAAAATACCGACGAAGTAGCTTGGGCCATGTCACTTTTTCCCGGCGCCCGCAGCTACCTCGACATCTATGACCGGGTCGGACTGCTGCGCGAGCGCGCGTTGTATGCCCACTGTATCTGGCTCGATGACGCTGACCGCGACCGTCTGCATGATGCCGGCGCTGCCGTCGCACTGTGCCCGACTTCCAATCTGTTCCTCGGCAGCGGGCTATTTGACTTCAAAAAAGCCGACCAGGCCCGCACGCCGCTCTCGCTCTCAACCGACGTTGGAGGCGGTACGTCGTTCTCCATGCTGCGCACCATGAACGATCTCTATAAAGTGGCGCGACTTGGTGGAACGCACCTTTCCGGACTGCGCATGTTCTACCTCGCCACGCTCGGCGGTGCGCGCAGCATGCGATTGGCCGATACGATCGGCAGCTTCTCCATCGGATCCGAGGCCGACTTCATTGCCCTCGACCCCGCGGCCACGCCTCTTCTTGCCCGCCGCACCGCTCAGGCGCAAAGCCTGGAAGAACTGCTGTTTTCACTTGCACTGCTCGGTGACGAACGCGCCGTCGCGGCGACCTGGTCTGGTGCACGATTGCTGCAATCGAGAGACGACAAGGCGCTCGCCGAGACGTAACAAATCGGGGCACCTCCGCATAGTGAAATGGAGTTCCGAAAAAAACAACAGACCACGCGAATAATCAGCAAGTCCTTCCGACTACCAACAGTCGCGGCATTAAAATTGCTAAATCGCAATCGGCACTGCTGCTGCACCAAGCCAATGCCGCGGCCTCGATAAAACTAAATCTATTTTCGTTCTTGCTTCTAAACGCTTCCAGGGGAAATTCATGAAATCAAATAAGAAAACGTTTGCGCGCTGTGCCATTGCTACCGCGCTCGGTGCCACACTCGGCGCAGGGTTGCTTGCACCGGCGATGGCGCAAACAAACGTTACCGTGACGGGCCTCGTCGACAACTTCTTCGGCAGCATGAAGAACAGTGGCGACCCCGGCTCCACCCGCCTGGTCGGTAGCGGTGGACTAACCACTTCCTGGATCGGCTTCAAGGCGACTGAAGACCTCGGCGGTGGGCTGAAAGCACGGATGAATCTAACCAGCTTTTTGCGCGCCGACACTGGCGAGTCGGGCCGCTTTACCGGCGACACCATGTTTTCCCGCGATGCGAATGTTGGCCTGACCGGCGGCTTCGGCGGTATCTCCATCGGGCGCGACCTCGCGCCTAACTTCTTGCCAACCGTGTTGTTCAACCCGTTTGGCGATTCGTTCCAGTTCTCCCCGCTGATTCTTCATAGTGACGTGGCAACCGGCCCTTTCGGCGCCCGCACCTTTTCAAACTCGCTGGCAGGCGATACCGGCTGGAGCAACGAGATCATCTACACGACGCCAGACTTCGGCGGTCTCACGGCCAACTTCCATTATCAGCTGGGCGAGGTTCCTGGCAATACCGGCAAGAAGAACATTGGCATCAACGCGCTGTACTTCCAGGGCCCCCTCGCGCTGACGGCGTTCTACCACAATGTAAAAGTCAACAATCCGCTCGATGTCGCTACGCCGACCAGCATTGTGCAGTCGGTTGGCGGGGTCAACGCGACTGAGCAGAAGGTCTATTTCGTCGGTGGCTCTTACGACTTCAAGGTGGTCAAGCTGTTTGCCACCTATGACCGTGCCACGCATGATGTCGACCTGAAGGACAAGACCTGGTCGCTAGGGGCCAGCGTACCGCTCGGCAAGGGCAAGATTCTCGCTGGATGGGCCGATACAAGGCGCGGGGGCAGCGGCCTGGACATCAAGCGTGACACCGTCACAGTTGGCTATGACTACGACATGTCGAAGCGTACCGATTTGTATGCGCTGTTCATGAATGACAAGGTGACGAACTTTAGCAGCGCTAACAGTTTGGGATTGGGAATTCGGCATCGGTTTTAATTTGGCGGGTGGGAGTGCGGGTTTCGGCCCGCAGTTCCGAACGGCTTGGGCTTGATACCAGATAACCTACCGCCGGACACCGGTTCAGTTCATCGGATTTGCCGCCCCGCTGCGCGGGGTCGCCGCGACGGGGCTCGCGTCAACAGCGCCAGCAAGCGCAACTTCGATTCAAGGGCTGCTTCCTAGCCGAGGTGTACCTTCGGTGCTCAATACTGTTTTCCTATCGTGGAACCATGCCGGGTTCCGGCCCGGCGACCGGGTTCATTCTTTTGTCTCGCCAAAAGAACGGAACCAAGAAAAGGCGACCCGGGTCTGCCGCCCCGCTTCGCGGGGTTCCCACGCCGTCGGCACCGAAATCGGGAAGCGGCGGAAACTCGCTGCGCTCAGACAACCGCCACTTCTGACCCGATTTCGGTACCGCCGTCGTGGCGGCATACGACGGGGTTAACGTCAAAGGCACAGGCAACTGCAACGGCCACTGCCACCACGACTGCGACTGCGACTGCACGCAGAATTTTGCAGTTCTTGGGAGACGGGCGGTGGTACACCGGTTTTCGGGTTCCGCTCACTGAATAGGCGCGGGTCTAAGATCTGCAGGTTCATCAACATGGCGTTGTTAAGATCTGCGGTTGGCCGGCCGCCGTTGGTCTGCTCTGCTCTGCTCTTGCCGTTGGTCTGCTCTTCTCTACCCTTGCTCTTGCTCTTGCTCTTGCTCTTGCCCTTGCTCTTGCTCTTGCCCTTGCTCTTGCTCTTGCCCTTGCTCTTGCTCTTGCCCTTGCTCTTGCTCTTGCTCTTGCTCTTGCTCTTGCCTTTGCAGTCGCCGTGGCCGTGGCCGTTGCTGTTGCCTTTGCCTTTGACGTGGAACCCCCGTTGGTGGCGCCGCGTCGGCAGTGCCTGAAACGGAAAAAGAAGTGGCGGCTGTCTGAGCGCAGCGAGTTTCCGCCGCTTCCCGTTTCAGGTGCTGACGACGCGGGGAGTCCGCGCAGCGGACCGCCAGCTCCGGGGTCGCCTTTTCTTGCCTCTTCTTTTGGCGAAGCAAAAGAAGAGGTCGGCCGCCGGGGCGAACACCCGGCTAGCCCCTACGGCAGTGAAACGGTGCAGCATTACCGGAGGCATGCGGCACGCAATATCGCTTCACTTTGCGAACCCCAAATCAACCGATGGTTCCCAGTCAAGACTATCCGGCCGGACTCCGGTTAGCCCAATCATACCCGTCCTATCCCGCCGGATGGTCCAAAGCCCCCACAACCGTTTCGACTGCGGTCCGAACCGAGCCACTAATAACGAAACCATGCGCGACGGCGATGTCGTCGTGGAACCAGCGGTCGCCATCGAGGCAGGCCGGTATCTGGCGCCGGATCTCATCGTAGGCGGCTTGCGTTCCAGCGGCCAGCGAGAAGCCTTTTAGTGCATCTTCGCTCATGGTGACGCCTTGGGCGGCAAGCAGCATTTCTACGCCGACGATGACCTGCGTATTGGCGACTACCGTTGCGGCCTTGCGTGCGCACCAGGTGGAATTGGACACGTGGTCTTCGCTATTGCCCTTGGAGGGGATGCTGTCCACGCTGCCGGGCATGCAGAGCGTGCGGTTCTCCATGACGAGAGCACTCATCGAGCACTGCACTACCGGGTAGCCGGTATTGACGCCCCGTATGCCCGACATCAGGTTGCGTGGCAATCCCCACGACAGCGTCGGGTCGATCAGCCGGGCGATGCGGCGCTCACAGATGCTGCCGAGGTCCGTTACCGCCATTGCTAGCAAATCCATGGCTTGGGCCAAATACTGCCCGTGAAAATTACCGCCTGAGATGATTTCAAAGCCGCCGCCTGGCTTGTCGAAGATCAGCGGATTGTCAGTTGCGGAATTGATTTCGCGGCCGATGATGGTGCCGATATAGTCGAGCGCATCGAACACGGGGCCATAGACTTGCGGGGCGCAGCGCAGGGAATACACATCCTGAATGCGCGGCGAGTAAGGAATGTCGGTGCGGCGGGACTCTTCTGGCAGTTGAACCGCGCGTGCCTCGTGCGTGGTACGGGTCGATCCGTGCAGCAGGCGGCGAACAATACCGGCGGTCTTTATTTGCCCGGCGTGCGGTCGGGCGCGGTGGATGCGTTCGTCAAAGGCCGATATTTCTGCGCGCATCGCTTCCAGCGACAGGCCGAGGCCGATGCAGGCGTCGATCAGCATCGTGCGCGCGTCATGCGCCGCCAGCAGCGCCACGGCCAGCGTGACGGTGGAGCCATTGATCAGTGCTGAGGCGTCCTTGGCTTCCAGCGCGAATTTCACCTCGCCGATGCCGGCTTGCGTTATGGCCTCCGGCGCGTGCATGCGCTGGCCGCGGTACATCACTTCGGCCTCATCGAAACCGGCGATGGCCGCTGCCAGGTAGGCCAGCGGCGCGAGGTCGCCGGAAGTACCGACCGAGCCTTTTTGCGGCATGACGGGATGGATGCCGGCATTCAGGAAAGCCAGCAGGCGGTCCACCACCTCGACCCGCGGCGCCGAGTAGTTGCTGGCAAAGGCATTGGCCCGCAGCAGCATGGTGGCGCGGCTGACTTCCTCGGAGAAGGGTTCCCCCATGCCGGCCGCATGTGCCTTGATCAACTGGGTTTGGAACAGACTGCTGCTTTCTACCTTGATGCGTGTGTCCTTCAGCAGGCCCACGCCGGTGTTGAAGCTGTACATCATCGGCGCTTCGTCATGCATCCAGTTCGCTTCGATAAAGTCGCGGCTTTGCTTGAGCGCTGCGCGCGAGGAGTCGGCGAGGCTGACCCGCACGCTTGTGTCGCGCGCCGTTGCCACCGCCTGCGCGGCGTTTAGGCTAAAGCCATCGATGATGATGTTCATGCTGGTTTTTCCGGTTGTATTCAAGTGCTGGGCAGACTGCGGACCACTGGCGGCTGCATCGGGTGAGTCAATTGCATGAATCACTCTGCGTCGGTCATCTGCGTGAGTCGTTGGCGTCAGTCACTCAGGTCAGTTGCTTCACGCTTCTCTGGTTGGAACATGCAAGGCTCGGCCTGATTTGCTTCGCGCTTCTCTCGTCAAAACATACCAGCTTCGCCTGAATTGCTTCGCGCATCTGCTTAAATGCGTTTGCTTCCGGCCTTTCCCTCGTGCCGTCGACTTTTCGTCGTCGTGTAACGCCATCTATTTGGCGCCGGATTCGTACCAGGCGCCGAGCGCAGCACGTTCTTCGTCGGTAATGGCAGTCAGGTTCGCCAGCGGCATCGTTTTCAGCTGTACCGCCTGCTGGTAGATTTTTGCGCTGTACTGGTGAATTAGCTCTGGTGTATCGAGCATGATACCCGCCGGCGGGGCGGCGAATCCGGTCTGGGTCGGATGAGCCGCATGACAGGCAACGCAGCGCTGGTCCACGATCGATTTTATGCGGGCGAAGTCGTTCGCCGCCGGGACGGCGGCATTGGCGACCGACGACACTGCAGCGGCCCCCTGTGGCGTGGCAACCGCACTTGGCGGCGTTGCAGCACCAACCGCCCCGCCGCCAGTGGCGGGTGTGGCCGGCGCAGTAGCAACCGGCACCGAACGCGGCGCCGGCCTTGGCGGCGCAATCGCCACCGCCACACCGGCCAGCAGCGCGATGCCGGCGGCCGGAAAGCGCCAGTCAACCCGGCCCTTGTGCCGCAGGTTGAAGAAGTGCCGGATCAAGACGCCAGCCGCCATGATGACCGCCAGAATCAGCCAGTTCCATTTATGGCCCCAGGTCATGGCGTAATGGTTGCTCATCATGATAAAAATGACGGGCAGGGTGAAGTAGTTGTTGTGTACGCTGCGCTGCTTGCCGCGCATCCCATAAACAGGGTCGGGCATTTGTCCCTGGCGCATGGCCTCCACCATCTTGCGCTGGCCCGGCATGATCACCATCAGCACGTTGGCAACCATGATGGTGCCGATCATGGCGCCTACATGCAGGTAAGCGGCGCGACCGCTGAAGACATGGGTCAGGAACCAGGTCGCTGCCACGGTGAAGCAGAACATGACGATGCCGAGCAGGCCGTCGCGCTTCCCGAGTGGAGAACGGCACAGGCCGTCGTACACGACCCAGCCCACAATTAGTGTTCCCAGTCCAATCGCGATCGCCTGCCACGAACTCAAGTCGGCTACCGACTTGTCGATCATCATGGCTTGCGGGTTGCAGTAATACAGGACGATCAGGAGCGCGAAACCGGTCAGCCAGGTTGTGTAGGCTTCCCACTTGAACCAGTGCAGTTCGGCCGGCAATTCAGCCGGCGCGACGAGGAATTTTTGTGGATGGTAGAAGCCGCCACCATGGATGGCCCAGAGCTCGCCCGAGACGCCTTTCCTTGCCAGTTCAGAGCCGGGTGCGGGTGGCCGGATGCTGTTGTCGAGCCAGACGAAATAGAACGAGGCGCCGATCCATGCAATGCCGGTGATAAGGTGTGCCCAGCGCAGGACCAGGTTCAGCCAATCCAGCCCATATGCCAGCAACAGATTTTCCATGAATCTTCCGTGACACGGTTCTAACCCGATGCAGGGGACGGCATGCTCCTGCAGAAAAATGCAGGACCGGGTAGTGCCTGCTGGCGCGAAACTCTGCTCCCGCCAATCATGACGACACGATACCGCAAAGATACGCGTCGGTCACAACGTAGACTATTTCGTATCCGGTATATTTGGCATACGTTAATCCGTATGTCCGCCCACCCATCGAGAATCGGCGCATGGCCAAATTACCGTCCCACATCGACCTCCATTTAATCCGTATTCTGTACATGCTGCTGTCCGAAAAGAACGTCTCTCGGGTGGCAATGAAACTGAACCAGCCCCAGCCCTCGATTTCGGCTTCACTGCGCAAGCTGCGCGAGCTGACAGGCGACCCGCTTCTGGTGCGTGGCTCGCGCGGCATGGTGCCGACGGAACATGGGGAAAGCCTGCTAAAGCCGGCCAAGCGCATCCTCGATGAAACCGAGCGGCTGTTCATTCAAAAGTTACCCTTCGCCCCTCGCGACGAGGCCCGCACGTTCCATATCGCGGCGCCGGATTATCTCGATACGCTGTTCCTCCCGACCGTTGTGGAGCGCATACGGCGGGAATCACCCAAGAGCCGGGTGGTGATCCATGGGGTGGGACGTGATGTGGATTTCGCGCGCCTGCTGTCCGATGGAGAACTGGACATCGTCGTCGCCAACTGGGACGAGCCTCCCGCTCACCTGCACCTTTCGAAGCTGTTCCAGGACCCAATCGCCTGCGCCATGCGCGCAGACTGCGCCTTTGCACGGCGCACCGCGCCGGACGCCATGACGCTTGAGGACTACCTGAGCTTGCCGCATGTGGCACCGTCGCACACGCTTCCCGGCTACCACGGCGTAATCGATGCCTTCCTGGAAAAGCAGGGGCTGCAGCGCAACGTCGTGCTGGAGTCGGCCTACTTCGGGCAGATGCCGTACATGCTGATCCGGTCCGACCTGGTGCTCACCACCGGTCGCCAGTTCCTGCGCTTCTACGAAAGCAGCCTGCCGCTCAAGGTGTTTAACGTGCCGCTCAAGTTTCCGCCGATGCGCTTCTACCAGCTATGGCATGACCGCAGCCATCATGCGAGTGAACATAGGTGGCTGCGGGAACTGGTGGGGGCGGCCGCGAAGTCCTTGACGGGAGGGTGAGGCGCCCGTTGTTTTGACGGTCGTAGCCACCGTTAGTCGTTCTGCCTCATGTCTTGCGGTGTCGACTCGTCATCGGTCTCCGACTCTGTTCCACTCGTGCGGCTAGTGTCGGCGTCCACCGTTCGCCGTTCTTCAGACGATGAATCTTCATCGGCCGAAGAGTCGGTACGCACGTCGTCGGAATCTAAGTCGGAATCCCGCTCCGTATCTTCACTGTCCTCGTCGGAAGCAGCGTTCGCCTGAACGGTCGACGCTGGCGCGACGCTGGACGAGGCCGGCTTGTTGGAGCTGGAACGAGCGGTCGTCGATATCGATTGCTTGACTCCCTCAGCCAACACGTTGACGAGGTCCGGGCGCCAAATGCCGCTCGCGAGCACGGACCTGAAGGCATCGGTTTTGCTTTGAAGCGAGCCAGAGGCGTCGGAATTTGCTACGAGCCAGAGGCTAACGCAGTCAGCAGCGGCTTTCTCCACGTCCCGCGGCTTCGCCTTTGCGTCCAGTCCGCCGAGCAAGGACTCGATCAGCTTGCGCAGCTCGCCAGGCAGATCCAGGAACGCAGGATCCCGGTAAAGCACGCTCAACATCGGATTCAATGACGCGTCCGATTGCTTTTTGACGCCGCTGTCATGAGACACGGCCCGGGTGGGCTTGTCCGACTGCCCCCTTTTCTGGCTCGATCGTGTCACATTGCTCCGGTCCCCCTTGTCCGATTGCAATCCTGCAGTTTTTTCATTGGAGCGGGACAGATCCGCGTGCTTCAACGCGCGCAGCTTTTCCTGGGTCGCCAAAGGAAGCTGGCGTGTCGACTGTTGCAACACCATTGTCGCAAGCCCTCGCCCCGCGCCCTCCAGGACCGTGCCGCAGGCCGTGTCAAGTGCGTTGACCGCAACCGGATCTTCGCCCGGACCGGCGCTTCGCTTGATCACGGAAGCGATGCCCTTGACCAGGAATACATCCATGGCATCGTTGCGCGCGGCTTCGATGTCGTCCGCATTGCTGCCCGAATCGAGTCCCCACTGGACCACGGCATGATCTAGCGTAATGAGAACTTTGACGAGGTCCTTCGGAAGTTCGGACATCAAGTTGGACGATTTCAGGTGCCCCAAAATCTGGGTGACATAGGACTCCAGCACCGCTCGCTTCGATTCTCTGTCGATTGGCCCATCGCCACTGGCCCAGCTTATTTGCCGCGCATTGTCACCGGCAAAGCGCTTGCTGACGGTTTTGGCGACCGTGAAAACCCACTGTGCGAAATAGGTCGCCCCCAGCTTTTCGTTGACAAAGGAACTGAGCGGATCGCAAACCCCCACTGGTGCGCCGTTCCAGAGAATTTTTTGATTGCTGGAAAATATTCGCTTCGTCGAATTCGCCTCAGGTAGCAACACACCGGCCGGACCATTCCGCGCGTGACCACAGCGTTCCATGCTTAGCATGACCTCGACCATGGCGGCGCCATCGCCGGTCACAATCGGTGTGGTGCTCGCTACCGACACATACATCGGCAAAGGGCCGCCGCCCTGGCCGCCTTGCAGCACGCCCTTTTTGTCGTAGTGGTGATGCGCGAAAAAAGTTGCGCCATGCGTTGATATGACCATGCTGCCATCCGTGCCCTGCTGGATGTCCAGCATGTTCGGCGCGGCCGGCGCCGCCCCTCCGAGGCTTGCGTGTGGCTTGGCGC
The DNA here is from genome assembly GCA_028292265.1 of Herminiimonas sp. Taxonomy (GTDB): domain Bacteria; phylum Pseudomonadota; class Gammaproteobacteria; order Burkholderiales; family Burkholderiaceae_D; genus JAQGMR01. The sequence goes on along the minus strand of JAQGMR010000072.1, from coordinate 77,258 downwards.
CGCTTGCTGGAGCCGCCGTTGCCGACGTTGAACTGGTCGAAGGCAAGTCGAGGCACGGAACGCCCGTCGCCTGTTGCACACCCGGCCGGACGGCACGGAGGACAGGCTGGGTGGTCGCGGTACTGGTCGAGCCGGTCGTCGCGTCCGTGGTTGCGGTGGTCGTTGAGGCGGTAGTGGTCGAGGCGGTGGTCGTCGAGGCGGTGGTCGTCGAGGCGGTGGTCGCGGCCGCGGATCCCGTTGACCCTTCAAGTTGCGCTGTTGAGAGATCGACGACGTGCTTCATTACTTCGGATTTCGGTGACGACGTGCTGGTAATGAACAAAGCCGTCGGCGAAGCGCCGGGCTGCCCCTCGTCGGGCCGGGGAATTCTCTTTCCGGTAAGCGATCGCGGAGAAAGAGGTGTCCGCCGGGTACTCGACTTGCCATTCCTGGGAGAAGCCAGTCCTTGGTTCAATGGGGCAGTCGAGCCACCCGCGTCGGCTGGCACATTCGCGGACGTGGCACCCTGCACTGTCAAGGCGGCCAGTTTCGCAGCGGTGACGCTGCCCGGCGGCTTCGTTAATTCGGATGCGTTCGACCCTTCGTGCCTGGCGCGATGCTCACCCGGAATGACGGACTGCGCTCGTGTCCGAACCGCGGGAGATGTTGCCGCCGTTGCAGTCGTTGGAGTCGATGCGGTCGTCGTCGTTGTTGCACCAGTTGCAGCCGTTCTGGACGGGTTTGATGCCGGGATCGTTGCTGACGAACTGTTTGACGGTATGTAGGTCGGTGGCTGCGATCTATTCGCGCTCGTAGTAGTTTTATTGCTCACGATGATTTTCCTTTAAGTTATGAACGTGCCGGTCGGGCGAACCGCAGATTGCGATAGGGCCGATTGACCGGTGCAACATGGAACTGGTCCAGCGCAACCGGATGCGGCCAGACCGATTCGACTTACTGAATGCAAATAAGCGGTGATGGCGCCTGGGACCGCCTTGCCCTGGCGGTCCACGCTGGCCGACTCCTGTCATCAGAACTTCTTGCGGTCCGCCTTTTCCAGTTCCCTTTTAACAAGCGGCGTCGTCGCTGAATCGACGTGGCCCTGCGTTGAAATCTCTGCGTCCGACAATTCCAAAGCGAAGGGGTTATCAGGCAATTGGAATTCGGTGTATTCCTGCGCCTGCTTCGCATCGCCGTCGGCATCGTGCCCGAGGGGAGCCTGGGATGGCTGCGGCTGTGCCCCGGTCGCCATGCCGAGAACGGGCGCGCCGATTCCATCAGCGTCATCGTAGACTGGCCCAAGATCCGGGCTCGCGTCATCAAGGTTCCAGGTGTCGGCGAACAGACTTTCCACCTCTTTCGCGGCATAGTCAGGGCGCCAGCGACCGGTTTCCAGTACGGGACGAAAAAGATCAATCAACGACGCTTCGTCTTTGGTTGTGATGGTCCCGTCGATGACCATTTTGGCCGCGGCGGCGACACCATCGGGTGTCATGCCCGCCGGCGCCAATGCATTCAGATGCGCCTCGAGGGACTTTTGCAATGCGAGCGGCAGCGTCGTGTACGTGACCTCGCCAACCAGCGCTCCAATCAATATCCGCTTCTTCAGAATTGCAAGGTACTGTTCCAGCTCCCCAAGCTCGGCCGGAGAATCCGGACGGAGTCGCTCAACCAGCTTCCGCGTCGCCATCTCAATCTTTTCCGCATTGAGGCCCTTCTGTTTCAACTCCTCGAACTCCGCATCGAGCAGATCCTTCGCCGTTTCGGACAACGCTACGAAAGCCGCATCTTCACGGACGGCGTGCAGCAGCTTCCTCTTTGCTTCGCGCAAACTGCGCACGTCCAGCGCAGGAGCGGAGGAAGGAGACCCACGCTCCGTAGCAGCGCGAGTCAGGCCACGCTTTACGGCCAGCGCCTTCTGCCCCTTGGCCTTTTTCGTGGCGCTTGCCTTCGTCGCCTGTCCAAGAAGTTCCGCCCGGCGCAACCGCAGCATGTCGGCGAGCTTGGCCCTGGTTGCCGCCGGCAGTAGATTGGACGAGGCCTTTAAAACCGGGGCGGTCAGTTTGGGTGCCAACCTGTTCAGTTCCTTGTTCGCGTATTTGCGAAGCACGCTTGCTGCGCCGGTCGACCCTTCGGGCACGGTGAACAAAGCCGATATGCCACGCGTAACGAAGAACTGTACGATGGCGTTTTGTCTCTGGGCGTCTATTTCACTGATTGCATAGCCCGATTCAAGGGCCCACTTGATGATCTGGTGGTCAAGGATGGCAAGCACCTGCAATACTTCAGGCGGTATCTTTTCGAGCGTTTTCAGCGCAGCGTGCGAGATCGCATGAAGGTATGTTCCAAGCCGGTCCATGTCCGGCATCGTGACCACGGAATTGTTCGCCTCGTTCTTCACGGCTTTTTCCAAACGCTTGTACTCCATGCCCGGATATTCTGACGCAACCAATTCGCATGCGGAGCCAATGTACCTGGCCAGTGCCGTCTGGCCTAACTTCTCCTTAATGAAAGCGGCAAGCACGCCGTACAGGAACACCGGCTCGCCATTCCACGAGATCTGCGGATTGCCGCGAAAGATTGGCTTTGCCTCGGTAGAGGGCATCAGGTAGCCGCCGGATTCCTTCGCCAGTACGCTCGACCGCTCTACACACATAATGACCTCGATCCAGTTCGCTCCGTCACCGGTAAGGACCGCGGGCATCGCGGAGACGAAAGCGGGCATGCGGGAAGTGCTGCCCATGAGAACCTTCTCCGCGTTGTAGCTGAGAATGGCGCTGAACCAGCTACCTTTCATCATGACGACGACGGAACTTCCCGTCGGATTGGCCAGCGTCGCGAGTGTTCGCGGCTTTTCGATCTGGTATCGAGCCGGCGCCAGCATATGCGGGCCGCGGCGCTGCATGTCACCATCGCGCGGCGAGCCAGGGTTGCCGTCGACCCGCATCGTATTCGCGGGCAACCAGGCTGTGGCGCCTTTGCCGTCTTTTCCAATTGCGCTGGATGATGTTTTTGGGTTGTCGTGCGACTGGCCCCTGGTGATTTTCTTTCCGTCCGTTGCCCTCGTGGCTGGGACGCCGGCCTCGGGCGGCCGCGTGCTGATTCGCACGGGGCTGGCCAGCGGCGCGGATGTCTTTGCGTCGTCATTGCCTGACAGTGCGCCCAACGCCGGAGCGCCGGGGTTCGTTACTGGCGTGGACCGATGCGTGGTTGCGCCACCGCCCTGATCCGTCATCCCGACGCCTCCGCCGCTCGGCGCGCTCATTGGCGAGCTTGGTGAGGTATTCGACCTGAAATGCCCTTTGGTCCGGCTCGGCGGGGTGACTTTTAGATTTGAAGAAATCGGATCCCGCGGTGTGGTTTGCGTGCCACCCGCGCCGACTCTCGGGCTGACAGGCAAAGGAAAAGTCAGCGGGACGCCATTCCCGTAGTCATAGTCCAGCGGCGCAGGTCGGACCACGGGCGAGTCGATCAATGCGTTTTGACTTAAGGTCCTGGGCCCGAGGGCGGGGACTGCGCCGTCAGGAGTAGCGGCGACTTGCGCAGCGATTGCCGCTGCATTCGTCGCAGGGGCCGTCACAGGCGATGTCGATGTCGATGACGTTTGCGACGTCGTGGATGTACTTGATGTACTCGATGTGTCGCTGCTAGCCGCCCGGCGGCTTCCAGCGGTCGGTGTTCTGGTTAGGGGATTGCGTGAGCTCACTCGGACTTCCTTTCGTTACGCGACAGCGCATTCAGATTGAATGTCTTGAGTAACGAATCCAACGCCTCGGTTCGCACAGCAGTCCTGCGAAATTTTTATTCGCTTATGCTGCCTACCCCAATTGCCGTGTCAGCAAAAATCCTCCAACGAAGTTTTCGGAAATCGACGAACTAAGTGAAGCGGGCCCCGCCCCTCTTCCGCGTCCCTGAATTACGATCGTTTCTTCTTCTCGTAAGCCGACTCGCTTTCCGATGGTGATTGCGGCCACGACGCCTCACTCACGACTTCGCTTTCCGAATGCGATTGCAAGGACTATTCCTCGTCCGCGTCCTCGCCCGGCTTCAAAGGCGAAGTCTGCGGCGTCTTGCGCCCCCACCGGCTGATAAGTTCATTTGCGAATTTTTCGGCCGCCGCCTTAACCTTGCCTTCCGTAAGACCGTCAGCATCCAGTTCTTCAAGTGATCTGCGAATACTGCTTTTCAATTCCTCCGACATCCCCTGGAAAGCCGGCGCGGCGTAGAACTTCGCGAGGAGTTGGCTTTTCAGTTGGTAATCAGTGGCATGTTTCCTGGCCGCCTTCTCGACCGCCGTGGCATCCAGGCCGCCTGCCTCCAATTCCTCGAGCGCGCCAGCGATTGCGGCGCCTAAATCCTCGGGCAATTCCTTGAACCAGGTTTTGCCGCGAAGCTCCTTGATCAGTCGCTTTTTCCCCTGGTAGTCGGCGACGCATTTTTCGGCCTTCTCCAAGACCAACTCCGCGGTGAGTTTGTTGGCGTCCAATTCACGAAGCGCGCCGCGAATCGCTTTCTTCAGCTTATCCGACTTGTTTTTGAACCACGGTGTGGCGTAGAGGTCTTTGAGCAACCGCTTTTTCTCCGCACGAGCGCTCCATGGGAGCTCGTTGGAATCTCGCGGCATGAGCAAATTCCCCGCTGTTCCCGCTCGCCGAATCTCGCGCTTGCCAGGGCTCGAATCTTCCCGCGCCGTGGTGGACGTGGCGCTCGATAATGTCGTCGTGGCTGTCGTGGTGACGCCCGTTGCAGCCGTGGTCGAATTTTCCAAAAAATTAGGGATTCTTCGCTGCGCGGTCTCATACCCTTTCAAAGCTTTCAGCCGGTCTTTCCAGTCGGGCGTCAGTGACGGCTCGGACATCATCTGCTCCAGAGACATCTTGAGTATCCGCTCCGACAGCGCCGTGCCCGAATTCGGGAAGGTCATCACCGCTTTCATCGCCTTCGCAACCAGGCCGCCGAAGCGCATGAGCACGCCACCACTGGCTGGAGCCGATGTGCTGTTCGTGTCGTCGTCCCCTTGCGTCATGAGCGCCGTCGTTCCCTTGGTAACCAGGAATACGATCGCCACGTCCCGCCGCACGGCGGCGATGTTAACGGGCGCACAACCAGAGTCCAGCGCCCATTTAATGACTTCCTGATCAAGGTGCATCAATTCACTCACCAGGTCCTTGGGCATCTGGTCGAGCAGATAGTCGCTGCAAAAGCTTGTCGCAATATCGGTTGCGAATTTCGCCCGCTGTGGTTCATTCGCGTCGTCGATTTTTTCCAACACGCCGGTCACATACTCGAAAAATCTTGAGGTCTTAAGCCGCTCTCCCACAAACCGGCTCATCGGTTCATAAATGAAAATCTCCTTACCGTTCCAAAGGATTATCGGATTTCCTCTGAAAATGTCCTGCGCGATCGCGCCAGTCAGCAAAGTCTTGCCGGCCCCGTTGACGACGTCTGCACTTCGCTGAAAATTCACCATGACCTCGCTCCACTTTCCGTCCCCAGCAACCTCCGCCGGTGCGCCGGGCACGAAGCTTTCGTATGCCGGCAGGACCCCGTCGCTTTTCCCAACCCGTGCACCTATCTGGGTATAGCGCTGCGTTGCGACGAACCACGATCCGGCGAATACCACGAGAGAAGGAAACTTCCACCCTGGTGGCGCTGGGTTCGCGAAGCACACCTTCGGGTCTGATGCACGCGTTACTTTGGCAAGCGTGGGACTGCTGGATGTGGCAATGTCTCTAGCCGTGGACGCAGACGTGGAAGTCGCTGTTACGTGGGCGGACCTGGCGATATTGGCAAGGCGTCGGAGTGCGGCGTCCGCGCCGATTTTCCTGGACTGGTCAACCGTCGCGGGCATGGAGGATGAAGCGTTGGTCTGGTCGGCCGTGGTCGGCGCCGGCTTCGACGTCGTACTGGTGACGCGCGGTGCCGTGTAGTCGGATCGCATCGCAATAATTTTTGTCGGCATTAAACCGCCTCGCCCTTCTGGATTGCCGGTCAAGTCAGGGAACAGTTGTGTAGGCTGGGAACCGGACCTGACACCCCCGCCAGAGGGCGGATTGGGAAGCGCCGGCATTGCGTCCCCGGGATTGCCCTTTTTCGCGGAGGTCGTACTGGTCGTAGTCGTCGACCTTGTCGTTGTGGACGAGGCGCTCGATGTGTCCCCATGCGCCGCGCCAGTGCGTAAAGCGGAAGAGCTTGCACTCCTCTCGGCTACGGGCCGCTGTTCGCGAGACTCTTTGAACGGCGTGCCCGGCACGGGCTTCGCGGAATAGGCGGCAGTGATGAAAAGTTTTTCAAATTCTGCCTTCTTTCCCTTTACGTTCGTTGAACTGCCCTTGTCATTTTGCGCATCGCTGGGCGGTCCCAGCTTCAAGACATCCGTGAACGAGAGCGCAGCCTCCTCCAGCAAGTCTTCACGGACGCTTGCATTCGGTCCAGACTTGAAACGTTCCGGCGGCGCTTCGTTCAGCATTCCGAAGAAATCGACATCAGCTTCGCTCCGACCACTACTCGACAAATACGGTGCTCTGGAGGCCTGATCTCCATCCTTCGCCACGCCTCGTGGATTCTGCAGCACGGCCCTGGCGGTTGCACTGCCGCCGATAGCCGGAGCGGCTGTGGTCGCCGGTTTCAATGCCAGCCCTGGAACCTTCGGCTTTGCATTCAGTTTGCTTTTATCGCTCACGATCACACCCCTTCATCTGTTGTCTGCGGCAAGCGCTCGAGTGCAGTGAGTAACTAAACGCGCCATCGAGTTTCAGGAAGAACGAACTTAAAATAGCGTCCCGCATGTCATTGTTCTCCCATGGACCTTAGGGCGATAAACGGCGCTTTCTATATGAGTAGGCCACGCACGGTATACAGTTGCGCTGATATCGTCCCGATTCGCCAAGCTTATGATTTCCCACAGCCACTGCCACAGCCGGCGGTCACGCGCCGCCCAGATAAACGTGAACAACCAATGACGCCAACATCCCTGCCCATGCCCTATCCCCGCAACATGATCGGTTACGGCCGCAATCCGCCGCATGCGCGCTGGCCGGGCGAGGCCCGCATTGCGCTCCAGTTCGTGCTGAACTACGAGGAAGGCGCGGAAAACAATGTGTTGCATGGCGACCCTGCATCCGAAACGTTTTTGTCGGAAATCATTGGGGCGCAAGCCTTCCCGACGCGGCATATGAGCATGGAATCGCTGTACGAATACGGCTCGCGCGCCGGCCTGTGGCGCGTACTGCGGCTGTTCGAATCCCGCGGCATACCACTAACCATATTCGCGGTTGCGATGGCGCTGCAGCGCAATCCAGAAGCGGTCGCTTCTTTCAAACAGTTGGGCCACGAGATCGCCTGCCACGGCCTGCGCTGGATCAGCTACCAGGACATCGACGAAGCGACCGAACGCGCGCATATGAAGGAAGCAGTGGCCATCCTGCGCAGCCTGACTGGCATGGCGCCGCTCGGCTGGTACACCGGGCGTGATTCCCCCAATACGCGGCGGCTACTGGTGGAGCATGGCGGCTTTACCTACGACGCCGACTACTACGGCGACGACCTGCCCTTCTGGACTTCGGTGGAAACCTCGGACGGCCCAACAAAGCAGCATTTGGTCGTGCCCTACGCGCTCGACACCAACGACATGCGCTTCGCCGCCGCACAGGGCTTCAACTCCGGCACGCAGTTTTTCGACTACCTGAAAGATGCGTTCGACGTGCTGTATCGCGAGGGCGATCCGCTCGGGCTGGACCGCCCGAAAATGCTGTCGATCGGCCTCCATTGCCGCATCGTCGGCCGGCCGGCACGCGCGGCCGCGCTTGAACGCTTTCTTGACTATGTGCAGTCGCATGACAAGGTGTGGATCGCACGCCGCATTGACATTGCAAGGCACTGGCAGGACACCCATCCTTTCACGGGAAAACAGGCATGAGCACCACCACACTCGATCAACTCAACGGCTGCGACGCCGACACCTTCACGCAACTGCTCCGGGGAATCTATGAGCATTCACCCTGGGTCGCGCAGCGCGGTGCGGCGGTTCGGCCGTTCGTGAGCCTGGCCTCGCTCAAGATGGCGTTGCAACGCATCGTCAGCGAGTCCAGCGAAGCGGAGCAGCTCGCGTTGATCTGCGCGCATCCCGAGCTTGCCGGCAAGGCGGCTATCGCTGGCGAACTCACCACCGAGTCAGCCGGCGAGCAGGCCCGCGCTGGTCTGACGCATTGCACGCCGGAAGAATTCGCTGCGCTGCAAAAGCTCAACGACGACTACCGTGAAAAATTCGGCTTTCCCTTCATCGTTGCCGTAAAAGGACCCCGCGGCACCGGGCTCACGCGCCAGCAGATCATTGCGGCGTTGCGTCGTCGCCTGAAGAACCAGCGCATCGATGAAGTGCGCGAAAGCCTGCGCCAGATTCACCGCATCGCTGAACTGCGGCTCAACGACCTGGTCGGCGCAGAGCCGCGCGTGGGTGAACAAATTTTGGACTGGGCAGAAACGCTCGCCCAATGGAGCAATGCGGAAGACAACCTTACGTGCGCCTACATGACTGACGCGCATCGCAACGTTGCGGCGCAGCTGGCGAGCTGGATGGTTGACGCCGGCATGGAAACGGAAATCGACGTCCTTGGTAATGTGGTGGGCCGCTACCGCTCCGCCAATCCGGACGCAAAGACGCTACTCACTGGCTCCCACTACGACACTGTGCGCAACGGCGGCAAGTACGATGGCCGCGAAGGCATCCTGCTGCCCATCGCCGTGGTGAAGTCGCTGCATGAACGCGGTGAACGCCTGCCCTTCCATCTTGAAATCATCGGCTTCGCCGAGGAGGAGGGCTTGCGCTTTCGCACTAACTTCCTGGGTAGCAGCGCCCTGATTGGCGCCTTCGACATGGCGCTGCTCGAGCGCACGGACGGCGAAGGCATAAGCATGCGCGAGGCCTTGCAAGCCGCCGGCCATGATGCCGCTGCACCGGGCGTGGTGGCGGCTCTCGCACGCGACCCCAAACAACTTCTTGGCTTCGTCGAAGTCCATATAGAACAGGGACCAGTGCTGCTGGAACGCGACCTCCCGCTTGGCATTGTCACCTCCATTGCAGGCAGCCACCGCTACATCGTTGAACTGACCGGCACGGCCAGCCATGCCGGCACCACGCCGATGACAATGCGACGCGATGCTGCGGCGGCTGCCGCGGAAATCATTCTTTGTGTAGAGCGCCGTTGCAGCGTCGAGCCGGGCCTGGTCGGGACCGTCGGGCAACTGGAGGTGCCCAACGGCTCGGTCAACGTCATCCCGGGAAGCTGCCGGCTCTCACTTGATATTCGCGCGCCCGCCGACGCGCCGCGCGATGCGGCGGTAGCCGATGTGTTGCAGGAGATTGATTCAATTTGCGCGCGACGCGGCATCGAGCATCGAATAGAGCGGGTAGCGCTTGCGGCTGCCGCGCCCTGCGCGCCATGGCTGATGGAGCAGCTGGCGGCGGCGGTAAAGCGCCAAGGCATTCCCGCCTTCGAACTGCCCTCCGGGGCCGGTCACGATGCAATGATGCTGGCTCGCGCAACTGACGTGGCGATGCTGTTCACGCGCTGCGGCAATGGTGGCATCAGCCACAATCCGCTGGAAACCATGACGGCGGACGACGCGGAATTGTCGGCGCAGGTGTTTCTGGATTTCTTGCGAGGATTCAAGAAGCCGGCCTGATGTGGCAACGCCCCGTTGCGGTCGAGCGTCCAGCGCCCGCCCAGCGCAATGTTACGCATCCATGCAGACGAAGTATGCGTGCATCATCGGCGCCCGCTTACGCGCATTTTGTTGAACGCAATTTTGTCGATAGAGCCGTTCCGAAGTGCCTTGATCGCCGAGATTGCGACTCTGGCTTGCTCTACCACCCGCCGTTCGCTCGGAACCAGATCGGCGACCGGGTCGCCCCCAACTGTGATCGTGATTCGCTCGCCGTTTTGTACCTGCTTGATCAAGGCGGCTAATCGAGTCTTCGCTTCATAAACGCTGCATTTGTGCATAATTGTTGTCCCTCAAGTCATTTCCGAATGATTCAATGCATTAAGCATTCAATTCCCGGCCAACCCCCGCAGCGGCTTGTCTTCCAAACTCCATGCCAACCCAACCGATAGCACCGTAATGCAGGCCCCGGTCAGGAAGACCTTGCGGAATGCGTCCTGCACCGAGCCGGAGAGCGCGGCGCGTTGGGCCGTACCCATTGTCTGGAGCGCACCTCCCAGAATGTCTTTCATGAGTTCACCGCCAGCCAGGGTGCTGGAAAGCTGTGGTGCATGCTCGCCCAGATTTGACAGCAGCAGGGCCGTCAGGACCGCCACGCCGATCGCGGCGCCGAGCGAACGGGCAAACGAGGTTGTGCCGGTCGCCACGCCAACATGATGACGTGGCACGGCGTTTTGCACGGCGACCAGTGCAGTCGGCATCTGCATGCCAACCCCAACGCCAGCCATGATCATGAACAGCGCCCCCGGGAAGATATGGTTGGCATCACTGAAAGCGAGGCCGAGCAGCCCGAACGGCACGATGGCCGCTGCTGCCACCAGGATGGGACGGTAGTGACCTGTGCGGGACATGATGCGCCCGGCAATGAAGGCGCCGCATGGCGTGGAGAGTGTCAGCGGAAGCAGTTGCAAGGCGGCGCTATCGGCCCGCATTCCTGTCATTAGCTGCGCGCGGAGCGGGATCAGGACAGACAGCGCCACGACTTGCGAGAACCCGATAAAGAGCATCAGGCAGCACACGGTCATGGTTGCAATGCGAAACAGTTCCAGCGGCAGTACCGGTTCCTTCGCGCGCTGCTCCTGCCACAAAAAAACTGCCAGGGCAACGGCCGATGCGCCAAACAGAATAAGGTTTTCCGAAGCGGTCCACGACACGCCCTGCCCCACGCGCGTTATGCCGATCAGAAGCGGCGTGAGCCCCACGGTCAGCAATATGGCGCCGGCGTAATCGATCTGGCGACGAATGTTGGGCACCGGCAGGCGCGCCAGCGTCCGGCGCGAAATCTGGATGGCAATCGCTCCCAGGGGAAGGTTGATCCAGAACACCCAGCGCCACGAGAGATAGTGCGTAAGGAGGCCGCCCAGAAGCGGCCCGGACACGCTGGCGACGGCATAGGTCGCGCTGAAATAACCTTGGTAACGGCCACGTTCCCGCGGCGTGATGATGTCGGCAATGGCGGCCTGGGTGATGGCGAACAAACCGCCACCGCCCACCCCTTGCAAAATGCGCATCCCGATCAGCATCGGCATCGATATGGACAGTGCGCATCCGACCGAGGCGACCAGGAACAGGCCGATGGCAAACATCAGGGTTGCGCGGCGCCCATACAGGTCACCAATCTTGCCGTAGAGCGGTGTGGCCACCGCGGCAGCCACGAGATAGCCGGAGACGACCCATGCGAGCAGGTCAAAGCCCTGAAGGTCAGCGGACATGCGTGGCAGAGCAACCGCCACAATCGTCTGGTCCAGCGCAGCCATCAGAATCACCAGCATCAGCCCGCTGATGACCGAGCGCACTTCCGCGGGTGTAAATGCCGGGTGCTCCGCCGCTGGGTGTACCGGGTCTTGCTTGGCGTCCCGAGCTGTGCCCGGGTTTGCGTCAGGTGTTGCGTCCTTCAAATGCCCATCTCCTTGAATACTTCCTTTGCCGAACGAAAAAGGGCGCATCAAACCACGATGCGCCCCGCTGCGAGGCAGCTTTGCCGTCTGGTGTTACTTGATTCCGAGCGCCTTGACTTCCTTGTCCACCGCGTCAATGGTTTCTTTCCCGATGCGGCTTTCCATCTGCTTGTGCACTGGCAGCAGCGCCTTGCGCCATTGCATGCGCTGGGCGTCGTTCAGGTCGAGGATGGTGGTCTTTCCGGCCTTGCGAATGCCAGCCAATGCGTCGTCGTTTTCCTGCTGCGAAATGGCGTTGGTGTACTTGCTCGCATCCCGCATCGCGCCTTCCAGTTGCGTGCGGATGTCTGCCGGCAGCCCTTCCCAGAACTTCTTGTTGACGATCACGGCGTACCCGATATAGCCATGGTGTGTGAGCGTCATGTTGCTCTGCACCTCATGCATCTTCTGGGTAAACATGTTGGAAGGCGTGTTCTCCTGGCCGTCTACGACACCCGTCTGCAACGCCTGGTACACCTCGGAAAACGCCATCACTTGCGGGTTGGCGCCGAGAGCGCGGATCTGCGCGTCCAGCACCTTGGAGGATTGAATCCGAATCTTCAGGCCACGCATGTCTTCAGGGGTGCGCAGTGGCTTGTTGGCCGACATGTCCTTGAAGCCATTATCCCAATAGGCCAGGCCCTTGATGCCCTTCGGCTCCAGCTTGGTGAACAACTGCTTGCCGACCGGGCCTTCCGTTACGCGATGCAGCACGTCCTTGTTTGGAAATATATAGGGCAGGTCGAATACTTCAAATTCCTTGACGCCGAGCGGGCCAAATTTGGCAAGCGAGGGCGCCAGCATCTGGACCGCGCCAAGCTGCAGGGCATCCAGTTCTTCCTTGTCCTTGTAGAGGGTGCTGTTGGCATAGACCTCAATCTTGACGCGGCCGTTGGTAGCTTTTTCCGCCAGCTCCTTGAAGCGCAATGCCCCCTTGCCCTTCGGCGTATCGTTCGCCACAACATGGCTGAATTTAATGACGATTGGGGCCTGCGCCATGGCGCTGCCGGTTGCCAGAACGCCGGCCGAAACGGCCGCGCACAGCATGAGATGCAAAGTCTTGAAGTTCATTTACTGTCTCCTGTTTTTTATGGATTGGCCTTGGCGCAGCGCTGCACTGCGACCAGTAAGTTCGCCGCGCCCTGCCATTGCCGTGCCTGCGTTCTGCTTGCACGCTGCTGCCTTGCCGATTTTCATGCGGCTGAGCCGCCTTGTGTCGCCGTCGCCGTCACCGACGCCGGCGCTTGCGCCATGATCTCCTGCGCCTTCAGTATAACCGGACGGTCGACCATTTTGCCGTCCACCGCAAGCGCCGCGCCATTAGCCGCCGCGGCACCCTCCAGCACCCTGCGGGCCCAGGCGATTTCTTCCGGAGTGCTGGCGTAGGACGCATTCACGACTGGCACCTGTCGCGGATGGATGCAGAGCTTTCCACCGAAGCCGAAGCGGCGGGCGCGCAGCGTCTCTGTCTCCAGCAACGGCGCGTCGCTGATCGCCGTGGTGACGCCGTCGACCGGCGGAGCAATTCCGGCCAGCCGGGATTCAAGCACCAGGTGAGAGCGGAAGTAATCGAGCTCTTCGCATTCGCCGCGAATGCCCATGTCAACGATGAAATCAATGGTGCCGAACATAAGGCGGACGACCCCCGTGCTGCGCGCCAGCAGCGAAAGGCTTGCAAAGCCCTGCGCGCTTTCTATCAGGGGATACACCGTGCGTGAACCGAAACTGGTCAGGGCTTCGATCTCGCTGCCATGTTCCGCCTTGGGCAAGACCACGCCCGCCAGGCCAGGATGCGCGGCCAGTTCTTCAGCGTCCTCGGCGAACCATTCGCTGCCGGCCGCGTTCAGGCGGAGGAGCACCGGCGGGCGTGCGGCAGCGGCGTTTGGGGCCGAAAGCCACTCAAGCACGGCGGCCCGGGCCGATACCTTGTCAGCGGTCGGCACTGCATCTTCCAGGTCGATGATGACGGCGCTAGCGCCAGCGGCGCAGGCCTTGTCGAAGCGCTCCGGACGGTTGCCCGGCACGAACAGGAAGCTTCGTAATATCCCTTGCATTGATTCAGTCTCCGTATCCATCTCGATTCATGCGACCGCGCCACGACCCTCCAACCAACCACTGTAGAAGTCCGACATGAAACTCCTGCAGCGCCGCTCCAAGAGTCAACAGCGTACCGATTGCAGACACTAGGAAGCACTCAAAAACTTCAGGCATTCAACAGCATGCCGATACGCGGGGCCTCCGCGATACCCCACAAGGTGGCGAAAGCTGTCTGCATCTCATCCGCGGTCGCCGCGCTGCTGAACTCGGCCAGCCGCAACGCCTTCTGCTCGAGTTCTTCCCGCGAGAGTGTGTTGCCGGGGTCGCCCTTGGGCTCGTCCACGCGGCCCTGCAGCTTGCGGCCATCCGTGGTTTCCACCGTCACCTTGCCGATCCAGCGAGCCGGATACGCTGCGTCGACTTCCTTGTCGAGCACCATCACCACCCGGTCACGGAAAGCGGTAATGCCAGCGTCGTTGAACTGCGCGGCGAATTCCTTCATGCCGGCGGAGTGAAATTGCGCGATCAGGCCGAGCACCGTGCCCATCGAGAATTTTGCCTGATGTACCGTCTGCGGATTGACCACCGGCCCCAACACGTCGATAGCTCCCTGATGCACATGCGCCGTCACGCGCGCCACCTGCTCCGGCTTCAAATCGTGCTCACGCATCACCTGCAGCAGCGCATCGGCAGCGGGATGGGTATGGCGGCACGAGGCATGGAACTTGAACGAGGTTTCCGCCAGCGTCCAGCGTGTGCCGAGGCGGTCGACCAGCTTTGCCGGGTCGGCGTCGGTCGACATGCCCGCCGCCATGCCCTGCGCGCCTTCCAGGATGCGCTGTGCGCCAGTAAAGCCGTTCAGTGCAAGGTAGGCCGCCATCAGGCCGTCACCGGCCGCCTTGGCGGTATGCAGCTGCTTGGAATCGGCCGCGTCGCGCAAGAATTCCCACAAGCCGGCGGACTGGGTGCCGGCCGAACCAAAGGCATGCAGCATCAACTCCGGCGAAAGCTTCAGCAGGCGCCCGACCGCTGCCGCGGCCGCTAGGGTGCCCGCGGTGCCGGTAGTGTGGAAGATGCGGTAGTGCGAACGACCAAGAAATTCACCGACGCGTATGCCGACTTCATAACCAGCGACAGCCGCGGTCAGCAATTCACGACCCGAGGCGCCGATTGCCTGCGCCACCGCCAGCGCCGGGGGAAACACCACCGCAGCCGGATGGAACACAGAGCCGTTATGGACATCGTCCTGCTCAGCGTAATGTGAAGATGCTGCGTTGACCATGGCGGCAAACAGCGGCGTGGTACGACGCCGGGAGATCAGCACTTCGGATGCGCCGCCGTCAGGGCCCATCTGCCTCGCGAAGCTTTCGATCGCCTCCACCGGACGGCCGCCCTTGCCGGCCAGTGCCGAGCCAAACCAGTCCAGCAGCAGGTCTTCGGCGCGCCGCAGTACGGTTGGAGGGATGTCGCTGAATTGCAGGTTTGCCGCGAAGCTCGCCAGCGTCTTGCTTGGGTGGTCTAGCGAGCCCTTTGCCGGTACCTTGCCCGACCCGGATTGTGCGCGGTGTTTCGTGAGTGTGTCGCTCATATCGTTCTCCCTGATCTATGTGTCTATTGGAGCCTGGGCAACAGAAAAACCCCGACTGCATCGCGCGAGGGACCGGTCCATTCAGGAATCCAAGGCAGCCTCAAGGGGTCACCTCAATCTTGTCGGTACTCCTGGACTGTCCTCGGCCTTCGCGCATTTCGCTTCGGGCCTTCTGCCGCGCAGGCTCATCGCCGCGGTCGTTTCTCATGTCTCACACCACCTTGCTCGTATGCAGCGCCGCGATGGCGTCTGCCCCATAGCCGAGTTCGGCGAGAATACTGTCCGTGTGCTGGGCCAACGCGGGCACCGGGTCCATCCGTGGCGCGAAGGTGCTTGGCAACCCCGGGGGTACCAGCGCGGGAATTATCCCCGCCGGGGTTTGCACTTCCGTCCAGCGCTTGCGCGCTTTCAACTGTGCATGCTGCCACAGGTCTTGCATGGTGTTCATGTGCGCGTTCGCAATCTGCGCTACTTCAAGCCGCTCGATTACCTGCTCAGCGTTAAGCTTGCTGAAGGCGTCCACGATGATGCCACGCAATTCGGCGCGGGCCGCAGTGCGTGCCGAATTGGAATTGAACCGCGCATCGGTCGCAAGTTCCGGCTGCAACAAAACCTTGCCGCAAAACGCAACCCACTCGCGCTCGTTCTGCAGACCCAGCATGACGACCTTGCCGTCGCCGGCCGGGAATGGGCCATACGGGTAGATCGTCGCATGGGCCGCTCCCGCGCGCGGCGGCGGCGGCGCGCCGTCCATCGCGTAGTAGAGCGGGTAGCTCATCCATTCGACCATGGCTTCCAGCATCGACACGTCGAGGTTGCAACCCTGGCCGGTGCGACCGCGCTGGATTAAGGCCGCGAGAATATTCGAATAGGCGTACATGCCTGCTGCGATGTCCGCCACCGAGCAACCTGCCTTGGCCGGCTCGTCCGGCGAACCAGTGATGGAGAGAAAGCCGGACTCACTTTGAATCAGCAGGTCGTAAGCTTTCTTGTCGCGGTAGGGGCCGTCGGCGCCGTAGCCGGAAATGTCGCACACGATCAGGCGCGGATATTTTTCGCGCAGCGCTTCGTATGACAGGCCGAGGCGCGCCGACGCGCCGGGAGCAAGGTTCTGCACCAGCACATCGGCCTGGTCCAGCAGCTTGAACAGCACGCGCTGCGCTTCATCATGCTTCACATCCAGCGTCAGGCTTTCCTTGGAGCGGTTGGTCCAGACGAAGTGCGAGGCGAGGCCACGCACCCGGTCGTCATACGCACGGGCAAAGTCACCTACGCCGGGTCGCTCAATCTTGATGACACGCGCGCCGAGATCCGCCAGTTGCCGGGTGCAGAACGGCGCAGCAATTGCGTGCTCCAGGGTGACAACGGTAATGCCTTCCAGTGGTCGCATGCTGTCTTCCTAGAATGAGCGCGGCAAGCCGAGTACATGCTCGGCCACGTGCGACAGAATCAGGTTGGTCGAGATCGGCGCCACTTGATACAGCCGGGTTTCGCGGAACTTGCGCTCGACGTCGTATTCGCAGGCGAAGCCAAAGCCACCGTGGAATTGCAGGCAGGCGTTGGCGGCTTCCCACGAAGCATCCGCCGCGAGCATTTTGGCCATGTTGGCCTGGGCGCCGCAGGGCTGGTGCGCGTCAAAAAGTTCGCATGCCTTGTAGCGCATCAGGCTGGCCGCCTCGACGTTGACGTAGGCCCGCGCAATCGGAAACTGCACGCCCTGGTTCTGGCCAATAGGCCGGCCGAACACGACGCGGTCCTTCACATACTGCGTGACCTTGTCGATGAACCAGTAGCCATCGCCGATGCATTCCGCGGCGATCAAGGCACGTTCCGCATTGAGGCCATCCAATATGTAGCGAAAGCCCTTGCCCTCTTCGCCAATCAGGTTCTCTTCCGGGATCTCCAGGTTTTCGAAAAACAGTTCATTGGTTTCGTGATTCACCATGTTCAGGATCGGGCGCACGGTAAGACCTTTGCCGATGGCTTCTCGCAGGTCGACCACGAAGATCGACATGCCGTCTGCCTTGCGCTTGACGTCTGCCAGCGGCGTGGTACGCGCCAGCAAGATCATAAGGTCGGAATGTTGTACGCGGGAGATCCACACCTTTTGCCCGTTGACGACATAGCGGTCGCCCTTCTTGACGGCGGTTGTCTTGATCTTGGTCGTGTCGGTGCCGGTGGTCGGCTCGGTTACGGCCATCGATTGCAGGCGCAATTTTCCGCTTGCGATCTTCGGCAGGTAATCATCCTTTTGCCGCTGCGAGCCGTGCCGCAGCAACGTGCCCATGTTGTACATCTGCCCGTGACAGGCGCCAGAGTTGCCGCCGGAACGGTTGATCTCTTCCATGATGACCGAGGCTTCGGTCAGGCCGAGGCCGGAGCCGCCGTATTCCTGCGGGATGAGGGCGGCCAGCCAGCCGGCTTCGGTCAGCGCGTTGACGAAAGCTTCCGGGTACCCGCGCTCCAGATCAATCTTGCGGAAATATTCGCCTGGAAATTGCGAACACAGGTCACGTATGGCGTCGCGGATATCGTGGTACTTGTCTTGCTGGGTGCTCATTGTTGTCCCTCAAAAGTCTAAAAGAATCGGGGACGGACCACGCGTCTTTTGGTTAAATCGATAGGAATCGGAGCCGTAGTCAGTCACCCGATCAGCGTAAAGAATAAAGCGTGGGTTGTCCCTGATTTGGCCCGTCGGTTTCGCCCGGTTTGACGCTACAGCCGTCAGGGCTCAGGCTAGCGTTGCCTCCGCCTGCATCGCCAGTTCGCCACGCCGGTTTTGCGCCCACAACTGCACGCTCTTGCCGTCGGCGGCTGGCTTGCCGCAGACGGTGAAGGGTTCAATGTCGAACAGGGGACCCACCGCGCGGAAGTCGAAGCGCATCAGGCGCGCTTGCGGCAGATTGCGCTGCAGCAGGTCTGCCAGCAGGGTGGCAATCAGCGGTCCATGCACGATCAGGCCGGGGTAGCCCTCCACCTCGGTCACATAGCTGCGGTCGTAGTGAATGCGATGCCCGTTGAAGGTGAGCGCGGAATAGCGAAACAGCAGCACCGGGTCGGGCATGATGTCGCGCGACCAGGTGGCGCCCGTCGGCGCGGGTTTGCCGGCAACTGGCGCCGAACCCGGCTGCGGCATGCCGCGATACACGATGTCATGCTCCTCGGTCACTGCAAGCTTTCCCTCTTGTGCCATCTCGTGCCGCACCGTGACGAAGGCAAGGTTGCCGCTGCTACCGCTCTTGGCGTTCACGCTCTGGATGGTTGAGGTACGGCGGGCATCGGGGCCGAGTGCTAGCGGCGCGTCGAAGCGAAGCCGTCCACCGGCCCACATCCGGCGTGGCAGTGGGACCGGTGGCAGGAAGCCGCCGCGCTGCGGGTGGCCGTCCTCGCCCAATGCGGACTGGCGCGCAACGGACCAGAAATACATCCAGTGCCACAGCGGCGGCAGCGCATCCCCCGCCTTGAAGGCCTGCTCGCCATCAAGCGCGGCAGCCAGCGCGTTGGCGCGGCCGGCATCGAGATTGTCATGGAGGGATTCTGATTTGCCAACCCATTGCTGTAGCAGCGGGAGGTCGAAGGCGTCTGCAATCATCGAAGTCATTGGCGAATGGTGGTTGGCGGGACGTTGGGCTGCTGTGATGAGATGCGACGGGGGCATCGGTCGGACCACGCATGAACCGCAATGGATGCTTGCCGTAGCGCGTTTCGGCGATCCATCCCCTTGTAGCAGGCAAGCCCGGATTTGTCACATTTGCAGCAGCTTGCGCCGGCCTGTGCGGCCGCACAATGCGTAAATTCCGAAGGGGGGCTACGGCGAACCGCACTTGCGGCGACCGCGCGTCAGTGGCGGGCGTAGAATTATCGCTTCCGCGTCGCAACTTCCGACGCCGTCACGGCAAGCCCTGCCAGGAGCCACCATGCTGTTTGACCTTACCGATCTGCGCCTGTTCATCCATATAGCGGAGCTGAAAAGCCTGACCCGCGCGGCGGAGCGCAGCCATCTGTCCCTGGCTGCCGCGAGCGGGCGCATCAAGGAACTGGAGGCGCGCTTCGGCATGCGACTGCTCTATCGCGAGAACAAGGGGGTGCAGTTGTCGCCAGCCGGCGAAACGCTGCTCGCGCACGCGCAGCAATTCATGCAGCAGGTCGAGCGCCTCAAGGGCGACATGCAGGAGTACAACAACGGCATCAAGGGCCACATCCGCATCTTCGCCAACACGACGGCCGTGACAGAATTCATGCCACAGGTTTTGGGGGAATTCCTGGCCAGCCACCCACAGGTCAATGTGTCACTGGAAGAGCGCCTGAACCACGACATCGTGCGCGGCATCATGGAAGGCACGGCCGACATCGGCATCGCCGCTGGGCCGGTCGGCGAGCCGGCGAAAGCTTCCGGCGCGCCACTGCAAATTATCAATTTTTCAACCGACCGTTTAGTGCTAGCGACCGCCCTGGAACATCCGCTGGCCGACCGTGGCCGCGTGCCCTTTGCCGACACCCTCGCCTATCCGCACATCGGTTTGCATGAAGGCAGCACGCTGCAGCACTTCCTCAACCGCATCGTGGCCGAGACCGGACAACGCCTGCAGTTGCGCATACAGGTGCGCGGCTTCGAAGCGATGTGCCGGATGGTGGAAACCAATGTCGGCATCGGCATCCTGCCGCACTCTGCCGCGCTGCGGCACAGCAAGACCATGCAGCTATCCCTGTCGGAGCTGGCCGAGCCGTGGGCCGTGCGCGAGCGCAGCGTGATAGTCCAGGACTTGGACAGCATGACGCTCTATGCGCGTGAGCTGGTGGACCTGATTTGCAAGTCGGTGCCCAAGGCGAATATCCTGGCCGCCTGATTGCAGGACTGCTGGCACGCCCCCGCGCCAAAATCTGGAGTGGAGGCGCGCCGCAAGCTGCCGGCAAGCCGTTCAATGCCGGCACGGGTGTTAACCAAGGTCCAGAACCCGCTCGACTCTATCTAGCATTGCCATCAATTTTTCGGCATCTGGCCTCGACACCGCAAGCCCCCTGGCGAGGTCGAGCGCCTCCTGGACGGCTGTCGCGCGCATGGGTTTGCCTCTCTTTTCGAACAGCTTGCCGAGCCCGCTAATTTCCCGGTCATCGTTGGAAGTGAAGCCAGTCTCCCGCAGCTCGCAGAACATCAATGCCAGCCAATGGATCTTTTGGTCCGTACTGGCCCCTGCACCAACAAGAGCCTTTGCGATTTCTGTAAAGTCCAGACCATACGAAAAATCGTCGGGTCGACCGGCATAGCGGGTCGTCAACCAAGCCTCATTCCGAAACAGCAGCCGCACGATGTCCATATTGGGATGCTTGCTGAGCAGTGCAAGTTCGAGCAGTGGCATGCCTTCGGCGGTGGTGCAGTTGACATTGGCGCCGCGTTTGAGCAGGCTTGTGAAGGCTTCCAGGCTTCCAAGTTTCACCGCCTGCTGTAGCATCGTAGACAGCGCCGACTTGCTGACGCCTATCCCGTGCGATGCCCCGACAAGCATCCTAAATGCGTCGCCATTGTCGTTTGCCACGGCAGCCTTCAAGAGCTGAGGCAAGGCGGCGGCAAACTCGTCGGGGTATTGATCGTGCGTTAACATCATTTCGACGGCCTTCCAGTCGCGTGAGGCCAAGGCGCGCGACAGCGCACTGGCCTTGCTTTCGTGCCGCGCACAGGCATGCGCGCCACGGCCAAGCAGGAGTTCGATGACTTTATGCTGCCCGCACTGTAGTGCAACGATCAGGGGATTTTCTTCAGCCGGCGCCGCACGCGGCAGCTGGAGTTCGCCTCGGGTAAGGATCAGGTCGCACGACTTGATACAGCCAACCTCAACCGCCCACAGGAGCCGGCGCATGAGCGATTCCGGCGGGTTGGTGTTGGCGATATTGCACGCTTTTAGAACGAGATGAAAAATCTCTGGCTTCTTTTGGTCGCGGGCCAATTCCAACGCCTCATCAGCGTCACCGTTTATGGCATCCAGCAAATGCAAGCGAGGCGCCTGCGGATCAAGAACTGCTGCAGCAAATTCGAGAGAGCCCGCGCGTACCACTTCAATCAGCAACGAATTTGCACGGTCCCTGAACCAGGCCGGACTCAGCTTTCTGTCCTCAATCAATTTCGTAACGAGCCCCGGCAATTTCATCTCGACTGCGAGGTCGAGCAACAGACCCGGGTTGTCCGGCTTCCGATACGGGTCAGGACAATTTTCGACAATAAACAGGACCAGTTCGCGCGCCAATGCTTCAGGCCGCGTATCACGCGCGGTCGCCAGCGCGCAATCAACAAGCCTCGCAGGGGCCGCATTGCCTGGAACAGCTACCGCGTTGCCGACAATGCTGGCCCCACGCTTGAGCAGTTCCAATATCATCGCTCGATCATTGCGCTTTACGGCGGTCACGAGCGCGTTGCATCCAGTCGCTGGATTAATCTGCTCTATGTCTGCGCCGCCTTGCAGCGCATGGCAAGCGTACTTCACGCTTCCATGCCCGACCGCGCATTGCAGCTGCGTCTGGCACCTTGATGCTTCGAATGCCTTGGCGCCCGGCTTGCAGACAGCGTCCAGCAGCGTTTCAAAACCCTCCTTGTCTACCGCTTTTTGCCAAGGACACTTGCCGTCAAAACGTTCGGGCAAGTTGGCGTCGGCTGAACCATGTGTAATGAGGCATTGGATCATGGCGCTGCTACCAGGCACTGCGATCGCTTCCTCTAGCGCATTTTTCACATAATTCGCGAATATGACGCCTGCCTGTTTTGCTTTCGCAGTATTTGCTTCCGCCGTATTTTCCCCCGCAGTGGTTGCTTCCTCAGTGAGGCGCTTCTTGATATCCAAAAGCATTTCTATCACGACCCCTACCTGCCCGCGGCGTACTGCCCCGAGGAACTCCTCAGTCCATCGCATGCTTAGAGACTCGCTCTCCACGACGGTGGCCTTACGTCTCTGAAAATCGTCCATAAGCTTGTGGGCCGTGGGGTATCCGCAGAGGAGCGCGTGGGTTGTTGCGCTATATCCGTGGTTATCCGTCATGGTGCAGCTTGCGCTCGCTTCCAACAGCGCTGTTACCGAAAGAGCGTCCCCTCTACGCACGGCTTCCATCAGTGCCGTGCGCTTCAAACCGTTGACCTGGTTGACGTCGAGCTTCATCCCGGATTCAAGCAGTAGTTTGATGACCTGCAAAACCTCTGGGCGACGTGAAGCAGCAGCCAGCAGCAAGGGCGGGTTGCCGTTGGCATCCGGTTGGGTCAGCAAAGCCGGGCAGTGCTCGGCGCAGTGATCCACCAGCAATTTAACAATCGCGATCGGCGCCTCGTAGGAAATGGCCAGGGTCAGCGCATTTTCGCCGGCATGGGCGATCAGCGCTCGGGTGCAGACTTCCTCGGTTGCGCCTTGAAGGGGCGCGTTTAGCGCGTCGACGACTGCCTCGTTGCGGCCGCCGTCAACCTTCATATCGCGAAGTTTTTTTGCAAGCGACGCAAGTGCGAAAAATGGCGCTTTGCGCTGCTGCGGTCGAACCGTCACTTCCGGCTTTGCGCCACGCTCCAACAACTGGCGAACCTTGTCCGCGTTCCAGCCCAGAATTGCGCTATGAAGCGACGTTGCGCCTTCGGCGTTTCGCCTGTTGACCGCGTCGCCGGTGATGCCGTGGTGGACCAGGAGCTCCCGCCCACGAGCAACCGTGGCTTCCAGCACGTAGGAAACCGGCTTTCTCCTGTCCAGGGGTATCTCATTGCGGACGAGTTCATCGTGAAATGCTTTCAGAGTCACCACGGTTGGGAACGTGCGGGCGATCTCGTCTCTAAGCTCTATTGGGAAGAGCGATACAAGCGCTCTGTGATCGGCTGCGTCGCGGTCCTCTGAAGGCGCTCCGCCGGGACCGCCCGGAGGCGCATGGCGCTGCGCCGCAGCGGAACTTGGGCCACCAGAATACGAAGTAGATGAGTTTGCAGTAGTGGGTTGCATGGCGTTTCCTGCCCTTGATATATGTCAAAGCTCTTGAGTGGAGCCTTGCGAAGTTCGGTTCCAGTCATTCATAACTCTTTCGAGAAAAGCGTTGTCACGGACCGGGATCGGGGCTGGCCCGGTACGCTCCCGTCTGTTTAGTCCTGTAACCGGACATTTGTCCTACGCCATTAAGTCGTAGCGTCGGATAAATTAAAGTGGGGATCTCCGGCTGACGAATTTCTTGACAGCGCCGATTCGGCGAAACAGCACGGTCGGGCCAGGCCCCGGACACCAGGAACGCCATGACACTTCACAAATACTGGGACAAGCGCGATTTCACCAAAACCTCGGAACCGCGCGGCAAGACGGCGACGCCGGGCGAGTATCTTTCCTTCACGATCCAGAAGCACCACGCCCGCCGCCTCCACTATGATTTCCGGCTCGAACTTGGCGGCACGCTGAAAAGCTGGGCCATACCCAAAGGCCCAAGCCTGAACCCGGCGGACAAGCGGCTTGCGGTGCATGTGGAGGACCATCCGCTGGAGTACGGTAGTTTCGAAGGCGACATCCCGGAACATGAGTACGGCGCGGGCCATGTGATCGTGTGGGACACCGGCATTTGGGTGCCAGACGTGGACCCTGAAGAGGGCTACCGCAAGGGCAACCTCAAGTTCCACCTTTATGGCGAAAAGCTGTCTGGCGGGTGGGCGCTGGTACGCATGGGGCGGCAGGAAGAGAGCAAGGAAAACTGGCTGCTGGTCAAGGAGCGCGATGAGGAGGCGCGCAGCGGGCCGGAGGCAGACATTGTGACGCTGATGCCGGATAGCGTGCTGGCGAATCGCAAGGCGGCGAATGCGGGGGCGAAATCAGCTGCGAAATCCCCCGCTAAAACATCGCCCAGGGCGGCCACCAAGTCAGCGACTGAATCGGCAACTGAATCACCAACTAAGTCAGCAACGAAGTCAGCCGCCAAATCAGCGACTAAATCTACTATCAAACCTACTACTAAAGCAGCTATCAAAGCAACCGCGAAATCGGTTCCAGTATCGGCTCTGAAAACAGCCGGGAAAACAGCCGCGAAACGAGTTACGGAATCAGTCGTGCAGAAAGCTGGGAAGCCAGCCGTGAAGCCGGCTACCGGGTTGAAAAAAAACTCGGCCCCGACGCCCGCCCCGGCAAAGAAAGCAGTCACCAAATCGGCAACCAAAAAAGTTGCGACAAAAGCGGCTTCGATGGCTGCGGCCACAATGGCCACGACGGCCACCGCCACCGCCGCCAGACGCGGTACGACACGCGCAGATGCAATCGCCCCCCCACTGCCACCGAAAGCAGCGCCGGCCACGACTCGCGCCGCCCGCTCCTCCACATCGGCAAAGTCGCCATTGCCCGCCGACCTGCAAGCCGCGCTCGACGCCGCCCCAAGAGCAGCCCTGCCCCAGACGCTTTCCCCACAACTCGCCACCCTCGCCGACCAGGCGCCAAGCGGCGACGACTGGCTCTCCGAGATCAAGTTTGATGGCTACCGCGCGGTATGCCGTATCGACAGCGATACCGCCACGATATTTACCCGAGCCGGAAACGACTGGACCGACAAGTGGGAAGCAATTGCCACTGCGGCGGCGCAACTGCCGCTCAAGCAGGCATGGCTGGACGGCGAAGTGGTCGCGCTGGATGAAGAGGGCAACGTCAGCTTCCAGCTACTGCAAAACATGGCGCGCGAGGGCCGAAAGGCGCGGCTCGCCTACTATGTTTTTGACCTGGCCTTCCTCGACGGCCATGACCTGCGCGGCCTGCCCCTTTCGACGCGCAAGGCACTGCTGCAAGCGCTGATGTCCCGCATGCCGGTGAAGGGCCCGCTGCTCTACAGTGACCACCTTGTTGGGAACGTTAATGAAGCCTGGCAGCATGCCTGCATGCACGGGTTGGAAGGCATCGTCACCAAGCGCGCCGACGGCGGCTATTCATCCACACGCAGTCGTGGCTGGCTGAAGCTGAAGTGCCAGAAGCGCCAGGAATTCGTGGTCGGCGGCTACACCGATCCTGCCGGCAGCCGCGAGCAGTTTGGCGCGCTGCTGCTGGGGGTGTATGACGACGCGGGCAAGCTGCAATACGCGGGGCGAGTGGGCACCGGTTTTGACGACGCAACCCTGCGCGCCATGGGCGCGGACTTCCGCAAGCTTGCCAGCAATGTTTCACCATTCGCAACGCAACCGCCGCGAAGCGGGGCGCCGAAACTGCATTGGCTAAAGCCCGAGATGGTGGCCGAGGTCAAGTTCGCCGAATGGACCGGCGATGGCGTTATCCGGCATGCCAGCTTCGTTGGACTGCGCAGCGACAAGGCGCCACGCGACATCACCCACGAAACCGCCGTGCACGTGACCGGCAAGGGCGACGTTATCGGCGACAGCGACGCCACAGGCAATGCGCCAGTGGGTGCTCAGGCGGCAAGCAATCGGTCCAACGGCAAGGCTGCCAGTACCGCAAAATCAGACGCGGGCAAGGAGCTAAACAAGGCACCCAGCAAGAAAGGCGTCGACACCAAAGCCGCCAGCAAAAAGACAAAGGCCGCAACTACCGTCGAATCCGGGCCCTCTTCCGGCGTCGGCTCAAACACGACGGATCGCTCTGCCAGCTCACCGGAACCAGCGCCATCGCGCCCCGCCGCCGGGCTTGGCAAAGACCGCGATGCCGAGGTGGCCGGCGTGCGCATCAGCCATCCCTCCCGCATTCTGTATGCCGATACCGACATCACCAAACTGATGCTGGCGCGTTATTACGAAGAAGTTGGCGAACAAATGCTGCCGCACCTTGCCGGGCGTCCGCTGACCCTGGTGCGCTGCCCGCAGGGCGCCGCGCATCAGTGCTTTTTCCAGAAGCATGCCAATGAAACGACGCCGCCAGACATCGAGCGCATCGACGTCAGCGATGCCGGTGGCAGCGCGACCTATCTGACCGCCAGCACGCTGACATCGTTGATCGGAACCGTGCAAATGGGTGTGCTGGAATTGCACACGTGGGGTTCCAGCGCGCCGCATCTCGACAAGCCGGACCGCATTATCTTCGACCTGGATCCGGCGCCCGAACTCGACTGGGCGCGCGTGGTGGAAGCTGCGCAACTGGTGCGGGGCTTCATGCAGGAGCTCGGCCTGGAAAGCTTCGTCAAGACGACCGGCGGCAAGGGCCTGCATGTGGTGGTGCCGATCAAGCCGGAACGGACCTGGGATGAAATCAAGCCTTTTTCCCGAGCAGTCGCCGAGCATTTCGAAGCGGCACTGCCAGACCGATTCACGTCCAAGATGACCAAGACGCGCAGGACCGGCAGGATTTTTATCGACTATCTGCGCAATGGTTGGGAAGCGACAGCGGTGGCCGCGTTCTCCACGCGGTCGCGGCCGGGCGCGCCGGTGTCCGTGCCGATCGCATGGGACGAATTGTCGAATGACATTCGCGACAACAGCTTTACGCTACTCACCGTCGGCCAGCGCTTGAAGCATCTGGCGGAGGATCCGTGGAAGGACTACTTCACCTCCCGCCAGCGCGTCACAGCGAAGATGCTGCGCGCGCTAGGCATGGCAACGCCTTGAGTGCCAGGTGGAATGCGGATGTCTCGTCCGCATTCCTGCTTTGGCCTTCCTGCGGCTAGCCTTTTAGCCCCTTCAATGGCGTTGCCAGCGCGTCGGATCGTCGAGCCAGTCCTTCACCAACTTAAGCACCGCCACCTTGTTCTCGGTCTCATCCGGGGTGCTTGTTACCAGCGCATAGTCGTCGCCAAATTCGGAAGGCAAGGCGCCGACAAGATGCCTTTGCAAGGCGGGGCGGAGCAAGGATGCATCAACCCCGTCCGCCTCCGCGTTCATGGCTTGCCGAAACGAGAACACGAAATCAAATGGCGGCTCGGCGTCGCCGCCCCAGGCATGGTCGAGCGCCTTCAACACCTGCTGTGTCGTCAACACGCTCTTGCACACGGTGGTCAGCTTGCGATCGATGTCTATCACCGATCGGCAGCGCTGTTGTAATCCGGTTGAAACGTTATCCCGCAATTGCAGTGCGACCGCACCTCTTAACTCCACTTCGGCGTTGGACTTGTCCATTCCCCGACGATCGCCGACATAGTCTGACATCGCCGACTTGAGCTTCGCGGCAAAGGCGCAACATGTCGCTTCGTTTTCCATGGCGCAGCGCCAGGCACTATCGAAGTCCTCGTACTGGACGAGATCGGAACATACCCGGATGGCTGAGACGGTGCGGACGATGTGGCGCATCGTCGGTTCATGGCTTGGGCATTGGGCCAGGAAGTCCAGCAGGCTGCGCTGCTGGCTGTTGAGCCCGATGGCATCGGCGAGCTTGCGGTACATGAAAGTCTGAAGCGCTGCGGTACTTGCGTTTGACCGGAGCCACTTTGTACGGATTTGATCAAAAGCTTCAGCAAACGGCGCAATATCTTGCAGTGGCGGGCCTCCAAAGACGAAGGCCAGCGCCAGCAGCTTTTTATTGCGGTTGTCGCCTTCCAGCAGCGCCTTCACTTCGCCGTCCGACACGGCGGCGTGCAGGGAAGCCTTCTCTGGCGAGTCCGGTACTGTCGGTCGATACAAGGGTGCTGGAACGCTGTGTGCCATTGGTCTCTCCTCGGTGGTTGATCGCCCGAAGTGAGTGGCGCAGCGCGGCTAGATTGTCTACGCAATCTTGTGTAAGCTTGATATTG
Source organism: Herminiimonas sp. (assembly GCA_028292265.1). Classification (GTDB taxonomy): domain Bacteria; phylum Pseudomonadota; class Gammaproteobacteria; order Burkholderiales; family Burkholderiaceae_D; genus JAQGMR01. Next base: position 49,352 of record JAQGMR010000072.1, on the reverse strand, counting down.
ATCTAGTGCCAGCACGAGGTAAAGAATTGATGAGCGGTGTGGCAATGCCCCGGCCCGAGAGCTGTGCGCAGTACGGCCACCGGTGCGCCTCGGTCGGGTCAGCTTGGTGGGTCAGCTTGGTGGGTCAGCTTGGTGGGGCGGCGTGGTGGGTCAGCTTCATGGAGTCGGCTTCATGAGGTCGGCTTCGTAAGGTCGGCTTCGTAAGGTCGGCTTCGTAAGGTCGGCCTGGCGGGTCAGCTTGCCCGCGCGCCTTGGGCGCACCCAGGATCATGCCGTCTGCTAATCCCTCACTCGAACCGTGGCGCCCGCTTTTCCCGCAATGCCGCCACGCCCTCGCGCGCATCCGCTTCACCGAAACCAATCATTTCGGCATTGAGTGATGCTTCGAAAGCCGGCCACGCGGCACGCAACCAGTGATTCAGCGAACGCTTGGTGTGTGCCAGTGCTGTTCGGCTACCTGCCGCCAACTTCTTCGCAATATTCAGTGCGTCAGCTTGCAGTTCACCTGCATCGACGCAGCGGCTAACAAGGCCGATGCGCTCAGCCTCTTCCCCGGTCATTGACTCGCACAGCAGCAGGTAGTACTTCGTCTTGGCCATGCCGCACAAAAGCGGCCAGATGACCGCCGCATGGTCGCCGGCAGCGACGCCCAGCTTGGTGTGCGCGTCGATCAACTTCGCGTCGCGAGCAGCAACCGAAATGTCGGCCAGGAGTGCGACTGCCAGGCCAGCGCCCGCCGCCGCGCCGTTGATGGCGGAAACAATCGGCTTGTCACATTCGATCATCCCGCGAACCAGTTCCCGTGCTTCGCGCACGACGCGCTGCCGAGCGCCTTCCGAGTGCAGCATGGTTTCAACCATCGAAAGCTCACCGCCGGCACAAAAGGCGCGCCCTTCACTGCGAACCAGGATGCAGCGGACCTGCGGCAAGCCGTCGAGCACTTGCCAGATCGATGCGAGCGCACCGTGTCCCTTCTCGCCAGTGACGGGCACACCGTTGGGCGGCTGAAAAATGACGTGGGCAATGCCGTCGTCATCAATCTCCACCCGGAAGTCGGTCGTTTCAACGGCAATGATGTCGGTCATGTGTTTTCCGGCGCCTGCCTAGTAAGTCTCGACGTGGAAGCGGCCCTCTTCCACCATTTTCGTGTGCAGCGTGTTCCAGTCCATGCCAGCCGCGGTGCAACACTCGCGCAGTGCTTCGATCACACCGGCTTCCATGCCCTTGAGTCCGCAAAGATAGACGTAGGTGTCGCCGCTCAGCAGCGAAGCGACCTTCGGGCCCGCCGCACGAATCCTGTCCTGTACATAGGTTCGTGGCTGGCCTGGCACGCGCGAGAAAGCCAGGTGCTGATCAATGAAATCGGCGGGCAGCTTGCGTAGCGGGCCAAAGTACGGCAGTTCCTCCGGCTTGCGCGCGCCGAAGAACAGCATGAGCTTGCCGGCTTGCGGATGCCCTTTCGCGACCAGCCTGCGGTGGTGCTCGGTCATGGCGCGCATTGGCGCGGAGCCGGTGCCGGTGCAGATCATGAGCAGGTTTGCGCCGGTATGGTTCGGCATGAGGAAGCTGGCGCCGAAAGGGCCGGTCACGCGCACGGTGTCGCCCTTTTGCAAGTCGCAAAGATAATTGGAGCCGACGCCCTTTATTGCTTGTCCGTCCGGGCTTTCCATTACCCGCTTCACGGTCAGCGAGAGATTGTTGTAGCCCTCGCGCTCACCATCGCGCGGACTGGCCACCGAATACATGCGCAGGTAATGCGGCTTGCCGTTGGCATCGCTACCGGGCGGAATGATGCCGATCGACTGCCCTTCCAGTACCGGGAAGAATTGCGTGCCGAAGTCCAGCACGATATGGCGGATGTCGCTTTCCGCATCAGCAGCGGTGAGACGAAAATTGCCGGCGACCGTCGCGGTCACCGCGTTCTTGATCATGTACAGGTTGAGATACGGATGCGCCGCCGACCAAGGCGGTCGTGATGACGATCCGGAGGTGGCGGCATTGACCTGCACCGCCTCGATCACGTCATTTTCTTCCGGGGTGCCGCCAGCTGCAGCAGCAGCCGCGCCGGCCTCCGCTTCGCCGACGACCTCTTCCTGGACCGGCAACTCATCCCACGAGAATTGCGCCTCAAGCGAATACGCCGCCGCCTTCGGCATCGTGCGCCAATGGTCTATCGACCCGGTCGGGCACGGCGAGATGCAGGCATTGCAGGCGTTGCAAATATCCGGATCGACGACGTAGTTGCGGTCGTCATGCGTGATGGCATCGACCGGACAGGTTTCCTCGCAGGTATTGCAGCGTATGCATACCTCGGGGTCGATCAAGTGCTGCCGGATCAGGACGATTGGCTCTGGAGCATTCATGTTGCGAAGCGGAGCGCCTAACTGACCAGTGCTCCGCCCTCCTTCCTAGTTGAAGCGTACGTATTCAAAATCGATCGGCTGCTTGTTGATGCCAACCGGCGGCGGTGCTATCCAGTTTGCCATCTTTCCCGGTTCCGTGACACGGCCCATGAGCGACGCGACGAAGGCACGGTCTTCTTCCGACGGCAGCCATTCACGCACATGGTTTTGCCATTCAGCTTCAGATATGACGCGGCCGTCCGGCGCAACGCGATGCCCGGCGAAGCTGCCGATGTGGCGGTTGAACGCCTTGTGCGGCGTCATCAGGCGAAAAGCCAGCCCGGCTTTCTCGATCACGCGATTCCAACGGCCAACGCCAGCCACCGAGTCGCGAATGAAGTCGTCGCGCAGCACTTCATTCAGGGCGTTCAGCATGGGCACTTCCTTCTCCTGCATGGTTCCGTTCGCCACTTCCAGGATGCGGTACTGGTTGTTCTTCAGCAGATGATCGTCATCACGCTTGTTCTCTTCGTAGCGGCCCTTCAAGCCGGCGCTATAGAAGATGGCGGCGTTCGACGACTGGTCCGCGCCGAACAGGTCGATGGTGACGCTGAAGTGGAAGTTCAGGTAGCGCTGGATGGTGGGCAAGTCGATCAGGCCGAGCTTGCGCACTTCGGCCGGGTCTTCGATGCCGCGCTCCTTCATCACCTGGCAGGTACGGTTGATGATGCGTGAGATGCCGGACTCGCCGACAAACATGTGATGCGCTTCCTCGGTCAGCATGAAGCGGCAGGTGCGCGACAGCGGATCAAAGCCGGACTCAGCCAGCGCATTGAGTTGAAACTTGCCGTCGCGGTCGGTGAAATAGGTGAACATGAAGAAGGCCAGCCAGTCCGGCGTCTCTTCATTGAAGGCTTCCAGGATGCGAGGCTTGTCGGCGTCGCCGGAATTGCGCTGCAACAGCGCTTCGGCTTCCTCGCGGCCATCGCGCCCAAAATGCTTGTGCAGCAGATAGACCATGGCCCAGAGATGGCGGCCTTCTTCCACGTTGATCTGGAACAGGTTGCGCAAGTCGTAGTTCGACGGCGCGGTGAGGCCCAGATGACGTTGCTGCTCGACCGAGGCTGGCTCCGTGTCGCCTTGCGTAACGATAATGCGTCGCAAGTTGGCACGATGCTCGCCCGGCACCTCCTGCCACGCAGCCATGCCCTTGTTCTCGCCGAAGTTGACCTTGCGATCGGTATCGGCCTGCGCCAGGAAAATCCCCCAGCGGTAGTCCGGCATTTTTACATGGCCAAAATTGGCCCAGCCTTCGGGTGTGACGTTGATTGCGGTACGCAAATAAACGTCCATGTTGCTGGAATTGTCGGGCCCCATGTCGCGCCACCAGTTCAGGTAGTTCGGCTGCCAATGTTCCAGCGCGCGTTGCAGCGTCCGGTCTTCCGACAGGTTCACGTTATTGGGAATTTTTTCGCTGTAGTCGATGGCGCTCACGGTGAATCCTTTCGATGGTTTCTGGACGCGGCTTGTCGTCGCGGTCGGGACGCATTGCTTGATATCGTTTCGTTGAACCTGGTTCTACTGGACCCGGTTCACTCACACCCGGTTCATGTCAAAGCGCGGCTTGCTGCCGCTGCCGTAGACCTTGAGCGCGCCGGATTCACCCACCGCGTTCGGCCGGATGAAAATCCAGTTCTGCCATGCGGAAAGCCGGCCGAAGATGCGGGTCTCCATGCTTTCCTTACCATTGAAGCGCAGGTTGGCTTCCAGCCCGGTCAGTGCGTCGGGCGACATGCTGGCGCGTTCTTCGAGTGCAATGCGGACTTCGTCGGCCCAGTCAATGTCGTCCGGGGCGGCGGTGACCAGTCCAAGTTCCATCGCGGCCTTTGCATCGAGCGGGCGACCGATCGCGGCATGTACCGCCTCGATCTGCGCGGTGTCTTCATAGAACTGGCGAGCGAGGCGCGACTGCCCGTTTACCATCGGCAGCGTGCCGAAATTCATTTCAGAAGCAACGATACGGGGCGCTTCATCCGGCGCATCCGGCAACGCCAGCATGTAGCTTCGGTCGGCCGCCAACGCAAGTTCCAGGAGGCTGCCGGCGAAGCATGAGCCTTCGTCGATCAAGGCAAACAGCGAACGCGAGGACACATCGAGCCGCGCGAAGGTACGCCGCATCAGGCCTGTCGTTTCACGAACCAGCCAGTGCGACTGGTGCTGCAGCAGGCTGGCATCGACCGCCAGCACCGCCTGTGCGTCGCCACTTGTCTTGAGAATCCAGGTCCCGATGTCGAGTTCGTTGGTGCGCAGGTGCAGGACCGCATTGTCGAGTTCGCGCGCCATTTGCAGTGGCCACCATTGCGTGCCAGCAGCTTCAATGCCGGCGATGTCGGCCGGTTGCGCCGAAGCGGGTGCACGCACCGTAATGGTGGCATGGCGGGCAGCGCGGTCGATCGCCACGCTCACGAATCCGTATTCGATGCCGTTTTCGCTGGCTTCACGATGCAGCGGTGTCAGAAGTACGCCCTTGCCTCCGGCCGGGCGATCGCTCTGCGCGGCCAATGCCGCGGCCCGTTCCTTGACCACCTGCGGAAACCGCGCCGGTGTGGCGACTTCATCGACCAGCTTCCAGTCCTTCGCGCGCTGGCCCCGAATGCCCTCGGAGGTCGTGCAAAAAATATCCGCATGGTCATGTCTAACTTTGCGCTTGTCGGTAAGGCGGGTCAGACCACCGGTGCCCGGCAGCACACCCAAAAGCGGCACTTCCGGCAGGCTGACCGAGGACGACCGGTCGTCCACCAGAATGATTTCATCGCAGGCCGCGGCAAGTTCATAGCCACCGCCGGCGCAGGAACCATTCACCGCGGCGATGAATTTAAGGCCGGAATGCCGGCTTGAATCTTCCAATCCGTTGCGCGTCTCATTGGTGAACTTGCAGAAGTTGACTTTCCAGGCGTGGGTGGATTTACCGAGCATGAAGATATTTGCGCCGGAGCAGAAAACACGGTCCCGCCCACTGGTCAGCACCACGGTGCGCACTTCGGGATGTTCAAAGCGAACGCGCTGGACGGCATCGTGCAGTTCGATGTCGACGCCCAGGTCATAGGAATTCAGCTTGAGCTTGTAGCCTTCCTTTATCCCGCCGTCTTCGTCAACATTCATGCACAGCGTGGCAATAGGGCCGTCGAAGGCCATTGACCAGTGGCGATATTGATCGGGACTGGTTTGGTAATTGACTTGGGGATTGGTCATGGCTTGTCCGGGAAATGGTGTGCGGCGTCGGAGTGCGTCGTGGATCAGCGAATAGGCACTATATTGCACGTTATCGCCATAGTCAAGCACTTAACTGCATTTTACGATGGGCGATCCGATTTGACTGGAATGCCCTGCGAGGCTGCCTTCGAGTATTTCGGCCTTTGACTATTTCATGTGGGATAGCTCATCCGCCCCGTCCTCATGGGGTTATGGCCGCATAACATTCAAGAAACTGAACTACGTGTCCGGTTTTGTCACTCAACATCACCAAAACCAGCCTTACGAGGAATGCATGAAACGCTCACATGGCGAGTTCAACGGCCAATTATCCAACCGTACGACGACGCCAGCATCGGCTACATCCCTGTCCGCAGGTAGCGGATCGGCAACCACAGGAATCCACGCGGCCAATGCGGCCAATGCCGGTATTACGCCCGCTACCGGCTCAGCGAACCTTGCGGCTCCCACGTTGCAAACGGTATCGCGGCCTGCCGGCACCGATGAAACCGCCGCTTTGTCGACGATGTCCCCGGGCTTAGACCTGCACATGAGCGAAGAACCCATTGTCGAATTGCCGTCAGGACCGGGGCTTGTCTTGCGCTCGTTGCCTGCTCAGGAGCGCCAGTTCTCCGACGTTGAGCAACTGCCCCACGACATTCTCGGTCTGCTGACCCAGCTAGTACCCGGCGATACGCTTTTAAATATGCGGAGTACTTCAAAGACCATGCTCCACTGTATTTCCGTGGTGGCGCCCGAAGCCCTGGATAACGCCCGCATCGAAAGCGCAGAGTTCAAATTATTCGAGGCCGGCAACGCAGTCTGCCTGCCTGACGAAACAGTCAAAAAATGGATAGCCGCCGCGTCGTTGCCGCTGCTGTCGCAAAGTATTTCGCGGGCCCGCCTCCTCGTGGCAATGCGCTTGATCATGGTCCGAAAACACAGCTCACTCCATGTCGTCAATTTGTGGAAGAAGCAGTTTGATCAGGTTTCCGACGAGGATTTCGTCACCTGCTTTCCCGCCATATTCCTCGCCCCTGCAACCAGTTCTAGCGGCGAATGCACTTACCGCTGTGCCGAAGTGCTGCGCATGCTTGGGTCGCGCATCTATTCCGTACGACCAGAATGGCTCTCGAAGCTGGTGGAAAACTGCATCTCACAGACGGGAGCGAGCCCCGCCGACATTTGCCAGGTCCAGAAAGTGCCGGCATTGCTGGCCGAGCCGACAGGTTGGGAACTAGGCCGGATGCTCGAAACGCTGTTTGGATTGGCGAAGAACGTTCCTCTCGAATCGAGAGGCGCATATGTCCGGAAATTATTGTGCGCCGTGTCCGCATATGACTCAGTCGTAATGGAAGAAGAGCCGGATGACCCGTATGAAGAATCTGAAAGCATTTCGTTCGTTGTATTGAAGAACGCATTCGCAGGTTTGACAGTCACTCAAGCTGAGGACATCGTTAAAGACTATCTTGACGAAATCGAAGCGCGCACGGACGCAGAGCATCGGTGGCGATATTTGCCGAGCCTCCGGGCGGCCATCCAGGGTCTGCCGAACGGTTCAGAACTTCCAATTCTGGACCGAGCAGAATCCCTGCTTGGTGAACCGGCGGTCGACGGAACGTTGCTGGATTGGTTTCCGTTTCCAGCCCCGGATTGGATTCCGCTACCAGAATAACCGCGGGTGCGGTTACGCAGGCCTCCGAGAGGCGGTATATCAGACCTCCAGGTTTCCATGCGCTAATGTGGTGTTGCACACGGTCAGGCAGACAGCACTACACTAGCGCCGCTCCACGCAACTGCTTCATCAGTCCCGTGAGCGCGTCGTGCTCCGCCATCCCGCTGGTATCGAAGATGGCATCCGCCTTCGAGTAGTACTCCGCGCGGCTCTCCAGGATGTGCTTGAGGTCGTCCATCGCTTCGCGGTTGCCCGCCATGGGGCGCTTGTCACCCTGCGCGATAACGCGGCCCATGTGCTCCTCGGGCGACGCCTTGAGCCATACAGTGTAGCAATGAGAAAGCAGCAGATTGAAGGTGGCAGGCTCGGACACGATGCCGCCCGGCGTCGCAATCACGGCATTAGGGAAAAGCCGAATCGAATCTTCCAGCGCGCGGTATTCATAGCGGCGATAGGCGTTTTGTCCATACAAGGCATGGATCTCGGCGACGCTGCATCCGGCCGTGGCTTCAATTTGTCGATTCAGCTCAACAAACGGGACCTTGTAGTGGTCGGCCAGAGCGTGCCCCAGTGAAGACTTGCCCGCGCCGCGAAGTCCAATCAGCGCAATGCGCTGGCGTCGCGCCGCTTCACTGGTCGGCTTCTCGAACACGTCGCCCAGAGCCGTACGGGCCATCGCGAGTTCGGCTTCAGAGCGGCCGCGCAGGATTTCGCGAATCATCAGCCATTCGGGGGAAGACGCGGTTTCATCACCAATCATTTCCGCCAGCGAGCAATTAAGCACCATGCTGAGTTGACGCAGGAACTGGATAGAGGCATTGCCGACGCCGGACTCGACATTGGCAACATGGCGCTCGGAAACATCGGCCGTTCGTGCCAATGCCTTGCGGGTCAGGCCACGTCGGGCGCGCAGCATTTTGAGGCGTTCGCCGAGCGTGACAAGGAATGGATCCTTGGGCAAATCGGACAAGTCGGACATAGAGCCTTTCGGAGCGCGGCGCAAGCTTTGCGCAATGCTCGATATTATGCCGGACCCACTTGACCGACGCAACATAATGCATATACACTCCGACGCAAATGCATTATAAGTGCATACAGTTTGGAGCGACTACAGCTGAGCAGAGTCGAGCAGCAAACAAGGTCAGCAAGACCGGGCAGGTGCACGGTGCATTACGAGATCCGGTACGGCGAAGCTCGAGCCCGCCACGACACATAAGTCGACGCCGCAAGGCGAACCGCAATAGGGCCGCACAGAACGACGCAGCACAACGAAAATATGCCACTCGGCACGCGCATTGCCGCATCACAGCTCAAGTGCGCAAGGAGACAGCATGGCCCCGCAAGACCGCACTCCCCCGCCCGAGCGCTTCAATGTTGCTCGACACCTCCTTGAGATCAACCGGCACAGATCGGAAAAAGTCGCCTACATCGACGACCGGGAAAGCATCACTTACGGAGAGCTTGAGCGCCGCGTAAGGCGCTTCGCCGCCGGCCTGTTACAGCTTGGTATCCGACCGGAGGAACGCATCCTGCTGGTAATGCAGGACACCGTCGACATGCCGGTCGCCCTGCTCGGGGCAATCTACGCCGGCATCGTGCCGGTGCCGGTCAATACTCTCCTCCCCGCTTCTGACTACGCCTACATGCTGCGGCATAGCGGCGCGCGCTTTGCGATCGTTTCAGGCGCGCTGCTAGACACGATGAATCAAGCGCTGCAGGAACTTGCTGCGACGATTTCCACAGAGGGCGGTAAGCTCGCCAGCAACGTGCGTCTGATTGTGTCCGGCAGTCCGCCATCGAACGTTGACGGCGCGCTGCCCTTCCAGCGTTTGCTTGAAAGCGCGCCGCAAGCCGGCCCAACCGCTTCACCGGCCTCGTCAGCTTCTTCGACGGCGCAAACGTCGAATACCCTGTCCGACGCTGCTGACACCCATGCCGACGACATTGCGTTCTGGCTTTATTCCTCCGGCTCGACCGGTCGCCCAAAAGGCACCGTGCATACCCATGCCAACCTGTACTGGACTTCGGAGCTTTATGCCAAGCCGGTGCTTGGCCTGCGTGAAGACGACATCGTGTTCTCTGCCGCCAAGCTGTTCTTCGCCTATGGGCTTGGCAACGGCCTCACCTTTCCCCTTTCGGTTGGCGCCACAACTATCTTGATGGCGGAGCGGCCAACGCCGGCGGCGGTATTCCAGCGTCTTACCCAGTACAAGCCCACCGTGTTCTATGGCGTGCCAACGCTCTATGTGGCCATGCTGGCATCAGACGCGCTACCGCCGCGCGAAGCGACCGCCCTGCGCGTTTGCACCTCGGCCGGCGAAGCGCTGCCACGTGAGGTGGGCGAAAAATTCAGCGCGCATTTTGGCGCCGACATCCTGGATGGCATCGGCTCGACCGAGATGCTGCATATCTTCCTGTCGAATAGTCCCGGTGACGTGCGCTACGGCACGACCGGCAAGCCCGTACCTGGTTACGAACTCGAATTGCGGCATGAAGACGGCAGCAAGGCCGCTCCTGGCGAAGTGGGCGACCTGTTCATTCGCGGCCCGAGCGCGGCGTTGATGTACTGGACCAACCGCGACAAATCACGCGTCACGTTCCAGGGCGACTGGGTGAAAAGCGGCGACAAGTATGTGGTGGACGAGCAGGGTTATTACACCTATGCAGGCCGCAGCGACGACATGCTGAAGGTCAGTGGCCAATACGTTTCGCCGATTGAAGTCGAGTCGGCACTGATGGCGCACCCGGGCGTGCTGGAATGTGCCGTGGTCGGCAAAGCCGATCAGCAGGGCCTGACGAGAACCATGGCATACGTGGTGCTGCGCCAGGGTGGCGGCAATGAAAGCGAGATGGCGGCCGCGCTCAAGGCCTTCGTCAAGACCCGGCTTGCTCCCCACAAGTACCCGCGCGAAATCAACTTCGTCACTGACTTGCCCAAGACTGCTACCGGCAAGATCCAGCGCTTCAAGCTGCGCGCGCTGGAGGACTGAACGAACATGGGTTCGAGCGCTTCCGGAACGGCATCAGCGACGGGTATTTCTGGACTGGTCGATCTCGACTGGAACGGCCGCATGGTGCAGGTTGAAACCCAGTGGGTCGGCGTGCAGTCCTCGCCGCATCCCGTGGTGGTCTTCCTGCACGAAGGCTTGGGATCAGTCGGGCAGTGGCGCGATTTCCCCGAGCGCTTCTGCCGGGCCAATGGATTTCGCGGGCTGGTGTATTCGCGGCCGGGTTACGGCAATTCGACGCCACGCGCGCCTGGCGAACAGTGGAACCAGGACTTCATGCATCGCCAGGCCAATGAAGTGCTGCCTGCGTTGTTGCGCGCCGTTGGCGTTACGCGTCCGTGGCTTTTTGGGCATAGCGACGGCGCGTCAATTGCGCTACTGTATGCGGCGCTTGCGGGCAAGGGCGCAGCAGAGATCAGCGGTGTGGTCGCGCTTGCGCCGCACGTGTTCACTGAAGAGATTTCGGTGCGCAGCATAGAGGCGGTGCGTGAGCTTTATCTCGCTTCCGTCGCGGTGGACGTTGCCGTCGAGGGCGGCCTCAAGTCGCGCATGGCGCGGTATCATGCCGATCCGGATTCAGCATTCTGGGGCTGGAACGAGGCTTGGCTCGCACCCGGATTCCGCGCCTGGAATATCGAAGCGGACATTACCGCCATCACCTGTCCGGTTTTGGTTGTACAGGGCAAAAGCGACGAGTACGGAACGATGGAACAGATTCACCGGATTCAGCGCGCAGTGCCACACGCGCGCGCTCTGGTTTTGGCGGACTGCGGCCATTCGCCGCAGCGCGACCAGGCGGAAAGTGTCATTAAGGAAGCAGGCAGTTTCATCATCCACCCGGCGTGAAGCCGACACAAAGCAAACCAGGAGACGGCATGAAGACAAGTAAAAAGACCTTGCGAACGAGCATGGGCATGATCGGCGCGATTGGCACCGTTACCACCGCGGCCATGCTGCTGGCTGGCGCGGCGCACGCGCAAAGCGGGCCGATCAAGGTTGGACTAATGTTGCCGGCCACCGGCACCTATGCCAACCTCGGCACCATGATCGAAAACGGTTTCAAGCTGTATGTCGCGGAACAGGGTGGCAAGCTTGGCGGCCGCGAGATCCAGTACTTCAAGGTGGACGATGAATCGGAACCCGCCAAGGCGACCGACAACGTCAACAAGCTGATCAAGCGCGATCAGGTTGATGTCCTGATCGGCACGGTGCATTCCGGCGTGGCGCTGGCAATGGCCAAGGCCGCTAAGGAATCGCATACGCTGTTGATTATTCCGAATGCCGGCGCCGACGCCATTACCGGTCCGCTTTGCGCCAAAAACATTTTCCGAAGCTCGTTTTCGAACTGGCAGCCTGGCTATGCAATGGGCAAGGTCGCCGCACAGAAGGGCCACAAGAAGGCCATTACGCTAACCTGGAATTACGCGGCCGGCACGGAATCCACCAAAGGATTCCAGGAAGGCTTTGAGTCGAGCGGCGGCAAGGTGGTGCAGGCACTTACCCTGCCCTTCCCGAACGTTGAATTCCAGGCGCTGCTGACGCAGATCGCGTCGCAAAAACCGGACGTGGTGTATTCCTTCTTCGCTGGCGGCGGCGCAGTCAAGTTCGTCAAGGACTATGCGGCGGCCGGCCTGAACAAGACCATCCCTCTGGTTGGCCCCGGCTTCCTGACCGACGGTACGCTCGAAGCGCAGGGCGCATCGGCACAGGGCATGTTGACCACCCTGCACTACGCCGACAACCTCAACACCCCACGCGACAATGCCTTTCGTCTCGCCTTCGCCAAGTCATACAAGCAGAATGCGGACGTGTATGCCGTGCAGGGATACGATGCGGCGCAAATGCTTTCGGCAGGTTTGAAGGCGGCCGGCGGCGACATCAAGAACCAGGACAAGGTCGTGGCCGGGATTGAAGCGGCGCAGATCGACAGCCCGCGCGGCAAGTTCAAGCTCTCCGCTGGCCACAATCCGATCCAGGATCAGTACCTGCGTGAGGTGAAGGGCAACCTGAACGAAGTCCGCGGCGTGGCCATCAAGACGCTGGCTGATCCGGGCAAGGGCTGCAAGATGTAAGGTGGTTCTGGCTTTGTTTTGACTTAGTTTTGACCTTTACCGGGCCGGCGGCAATGTCGCCGTTGGCCCGGGAAGCTTCTCGCTTTTGACTGGTTCGCGCTGTGCCGCGCTGTGCCGGTCTGTGGATTCGCAATGGATTTGGCAACCTTCCTCGTGCAGTGCCTCAACGCCGTTCAATACGGCCTGCTCCTGTTCCTGGTTGCCAGTGGCCTGACGCTGATCTTCGGCATCATGGGCGTGATCAACCTCGCCCATGGCAGCTTCTACATGATCGGCGCCTACATGGCTTTTGCGCTGTCGCCGCTGTTTGGCGACCAGTTCATTTTGCAGTTGATAGTCGGTGTCATGCTTGCCGCGCTGTTCGGCTTTGTGCTCGAATGGATTTTCTTCAGCTTCCTGTATCAGCGTGACCACTTGCAGCAGGTGCTCATGACCTACTCGCTGATACTGGTTTTCGAGGAATGCCGCAGCCTTCTGATGGGCAATGAAGTGCATGGCGTGAAGCTGCCGCCGTGGCTCTCCGGCGGATTTGCGCTGGGTGACCTCATGACTTATCCCGTCTACAACCTGTTCTCTTCCGCGGCCTGCCTCGTAGTAGCGGTCGCGCTTTACTTCGTGGTGAATCGCACACGGCTCGGCATGATGATCCGGGCCGGCGCTTCCAACCGCGACATGGTGCGCGGCCTCGGCATCAATATCCGCCTCTTGTACCGCATCGTGTTTGCCGCCGGCGTTGCGTTGGCCGCGTTGGCCGGCATGATTGCCGCGCCCTCCTCCTCGGTTTACCCGGGCATGGGCGGACAGGTTTTGATCATCTGCTTCGTGGTCGTGGTGATCGGCGGCGTGGGCTCGATTTCTGGGGCGCTTTTGGCATCGCTGCTAGTCGGCTTCGTCGACACATTCGGCAAGGTCTTTTTTGCGCAGTACAGCGGCGTCGGCATCTACGTGCTGATGGCGCTCATCCTTATCTGGCGGCCCGAAGGCTTGAAGAGCAAGGGCTATTGAAGCTGATGTCGACGCCCCTTAATCCTCCAACGTCTGTGGCCCCGCTTGCGCAAGTTTCGCTCGGCCCCCGGCGAGCCTCGCTGATCGGCGGCACGGCGGTACCAGTCGCCCTCGCGATTGCCCTGGCGCTGCTGCCACTGTTCCTTGGCAATTACCTGCAAGACCTGGTACTGCGGATCGTCATCTACGCCATCTTCGCGCTAAGCCTGGAAGTGCTGGTCGGCACGACTGGCCTCGTCAGCCTGGGACATGCGGCCTTCTTCGGCGTCGCGGCTTATGTGACGGTGCGCATCTCACCCGATGGCTCCCCTGCCTCAATCGCCTGGCTGTTGCCGGCGGCAATGCTTGGCGCTGGGCTCTATGCGCTCGTGGTCGGCGCGCTCAGCCTGCGTACGCGTGGCGTCTACTTCATCATGGTTACCTTGGCCTTTGCACAGATGGCCTTCTTTGTTTTTCATGACACCCCGCTCGGCGGTGGCAGCGACGGCGTCTACCTGAACAACCGGCCGCTGCTGGCCATTGGCGACTTCAAGCTGATCGACCTGGAGCAACCGCGCCATGTCTACTACTTCGCCCTGTCGGCACTGGTCCTGACCTATGCCTTCCTTGCGCTGTTGCTGCGCTCGCGCTTCGGCCATGCGCTGGCCGGCATTCGCGTCAACGAGCAACGCATGCGGGCAGCGGGTTACTCCACCTATTTCTACAAGCTGGCCGCGTTCGTGATCGCTGCCATGCTGGCGGGCGTGGCTGGCTTCCTGGTCGCAGCCAAGAATGGCACGGTGAATCCGGAACTGCTGTCCTGGCACGAGTCCGGCGGGGTGCTACTGATGATTATTCTCGGCGGCCTTGGCAGCTTGCGCGGCGCAGTGATTGGCGCGGTCGCCTTCGTATTGCTCAAGGAGTTCTATGCCTCGGAAGCCATCTTCGGACGCTTCGCGGAGAACTGGCAACTGACGCTTGGCATGACCATGATCTTTTTCGTGGCGCTGCTGCCGGAGGGGCTGATCGGCCTCGGCCGCCGTTTGCGCCGCAAGCCGGCAGCCGCATCCAGCGCGCCATCGACTGTCGAGGCCGGCGATGCATGACACTAACGCGGTGCCGCTGCTGTGTGCAACCGCGCTCACGCGACGCTTCGGTGGCCTCACCGCCGTCTCCAAGGTCTCGCTCGACTTACATGTCGGCGAACTGCATGCCGTCATTGGCACCAACGGCGCCGGCAAGTCCACGCTCATCAACATGCTGTCCGGCGAGATTGCACCGACTTCCGGGAGCATTGCTCTCGCCGGTGTCGATGTCTCCGGCTGGACCCAACCGCGTCGCGCGCGCCAGGGCATTGGCCGAAGCTACCAGCGCACGACAATTTTTCCGCAATTTACCGTGCTGGAAAATTGCCGCCTTGCGGCGCAGGCAGTGCGACAGCGGCCGTGGATGCTATGGCAATCGGCGCATGGCTGTGACCTTTCCATGCCCGCCGCGCAGGAAGTGCTGGAAGTGGCTGGCCTGGCAGCGCTGTCCGCGCAAGTCGCTGGCAGCATGAGCCACGGCCAGAAGCGTCAGCTAGAAATCGCCATGTGCCTCGCCACCCGTCCGCGCGTTTTGCTGTTGGACGAACCGCTGGCAGGTATGGGCGCTGAAGAAAGCGAACGCATGCTGGCCCTGCTGGAACGCTTGAAGCGCGAGCACGCGGTGCTGTTGGTGGAGCACGACATGGACGCCGTATTCCGCGTGGCGGACCGCATCACCGTCATGGTTAATGGCGAAGTTATCGCCAGCGATGTGCCACAGGCGATCCGCAGCAACCGTGACGTGCAAGTCGCCTACCTTGGCGATCCGACGCTGGAGGCGCAAGCATGCTGAAGGCCACCGGCATCCACGCCCGCTACGGCGACAGCCACATCCTGCATGGCGTCGACCTGCATGTGCCGGATGGCAAAACGGTCGGCCTGCTCGGCCGTAACGGCATGGGCAAGACCACGCTGATCCGCTCGTTGATGGGGTTCGTGCCAGTCGTGGGTGGCAGCGTGCAATGGCAGGGGCGCGACGTCACAGGCAGCGCGCCAGAGCGCATGGCGCGCCTTGGCATCGGCTATGTGCCAGAAGGTCGCGGCATTTTTCCCAATCTGTCAGTGCGCGAAAACCTGGTGATGAGCGCGCGGGCAGGCGTTGATGGCCGGCGTGAATGGACTTACGAGCGGGTGCTCGACCTGTTCCCGCGCTTGAAAGAACGACTGGCGCACGGGGGCCAGCAACTCTCCGGCGGCGAGCAGCAGATGCTTTCGATTGGTCGCGCGTTGATGCTTAACCCGACCCTGCTGATTCTCGACGAAGCAACCGAGGGCCTCGCGCCGTTGATAGTGCGCGAGATCTGGCGCGTGATCGGCGAGATCCGCGCGACTGGCATCGCAACCCTGATCGTGGACCGCAACTACCGCGCCGTGCTGGCGCATTCGGACCTGGCGGTCGTGCTCGAGAAGGGGCGGATTGTTATGGCGGGGGAATCGAAGGAACTGGGGGAGTCGACAGAGGCGTTGACACGCTTTCTGGGGGTTTAACCTTGGTAGTTCCTGACCTTCTGTGTGCAGGGCGCGCGCACCACTATCAGGCCTTGCGCTTCGTCCAATGCTCGGTATTCTTGAATTCCGCTAAAGTAGAATTTATGGAGATTTCATCCGTTCCGACCCATTAAATTCTTCTATAACAGAATTTAAGATGCATTCCATGCTCTTTTAGTCTAATATTCTGCTATCAAAGAATATTAGGTATCTTCATGAGAACGGTTCAACCAACAGCCTTCCCTTCTGATGCATTTGTAAGCTCGGTCGAAGTGCTCGCAAAGGCTATACGGGCGGCACGCACACAAGCCCGCCTCACCGTGTCCGACGCGGCACTGGTGACCAATGTGTCGATTCAAACGCTGGTCGACGTCGAAGCCGGCCGTCCCGGTGTCAGTATCGGGAAGATCCTCCAGATTGCCGATGCACTCGGTGTCAGCCTGTTCGTTGTCCCGGCCGCCAAGCGTGAGCTACTGCGCAGTCACTTGCGGAGCACCGCCTCCAGCGAAAGCGCGAAATGAATTTGGTCGTGTGGGCTCAACAACAGCGTGTCGGGTTGCTGTCGTACGATGGCGCCATGAGTCGGTTCTCGTTTAAGTACGAGCCGGACTGGATCGACCGCCGCGGCGCCTTTGCGCTTGGTCCGACACTGCCGTTCGCACCCCACCCGGAACAGAACGCAGACCAGCATAGTGCGGTAGTGCGGCAGTTTTTCCAGAACCTCCTGCCGGAGGGAAAGGCGCTTGACGACGCGGCCGGGATCAATAACATTTCCAGGACCAGCGTGATGGGGCTCTTGCGTGTGCTGGGTCGAGAGACAGCCGGCGCATTGATGTTCACGCTTCCCGCCGAAGACCCTGGCAAGATGGCGCAGCCATCACGCCCGCTTTCTGATGAAGAACTCTCCCAACGGATTCGGGAGCGGCCGCAAATGCCATTCTCTGTCTGGGACGGCAAGGTTCGCCTGTCCATCGCCGGCTACCAGGACAAACTGGCCGTCTACGAGGAGGATGGCCAATGGTTCCTCGTCGAAGACCCGCGCCTGGCTTCTACCTTGATCGTCAAGCCAGAGCCCACCGCCAAATTCATGGCCGGCATGACCACGAACGAGTTCATGTGCATGCGCCTCGCTGCGGCGCTCAAACTGCCTGTTGCGAACGTCACGCTCAAGCATGTCCCCGAGCCGGCGTTGGTCATCGAGCGGTTTGACCGTATGGTGATGCCAACAGTGGAGGGGAGGACGTTCGTCCAGAGGATCCACTGCATCGATGGCTGCCAGGCCTTGGGCCTGCCGGTCGACTTCAAATATGAGCGCCCGTATGGTGACGGAGTGGATGTGCAGAATGTGCGCGACGGGGCGTCGCTCAACCGATTCCTCACCCTGCTTGACGACAAGACGATAACGCCGGCCCCCGGTGTTTCGAAGCTGCAGTTTCTGCGTTGGGCAATCTTCCAGGTCCTGGTCGGCAATACCGATGCGCACGCCAAGAACATGAGCTTTTTTTGTGAGAGCGGCGGGCTGACCGTCGCACCGGCCTATGATCTGGTCTGCGGGTTAGTCTATGCTGGCAATAATGTCCAGGACACGCTGGCCATGGCAGTCGGCGACAATTTTGATCCACTCAAGATTAGCGCCTACGACTGGGCCCAGATGGCGCACGAAAACAAGCTGGCACCGCGGCTAGTGGCCGGCGAATTGGGCCGGATAGCAAAAGCATGTCTCGACGTGCTCCCCGGGCTTGTACGGGAGCTTGAAAACGAGGGCGCGGAACGGGGCATGTTGATGCGCGTTCAGGACGTCGTCACACGTCAGGCCGGGGAAGCCATGCGGGTAGCTCCGCTAATCTTAAAAATAGACAGAGACCTGTTCTGATGTGATGCAGGGAAGCCCGTCACCCTTCACAAATATCCGCCGCCGGGGGAGACGGTCTTCAACTTCGACCGCACCTCCGCATCCTCGTTGGAACTGTAAGGAGCGACCGCCCAGCCGTGCAGCCTTATCGTCGGGAACCCAATCGATTGCGCCTTAAGCCAGCTTCAAATCCTCTTCAGTTCAATGTCCCGTTCCGTTGCCAAAATATGGCTCATTTCATCGACAACGCTGCTTGCTCTTTCGGTCGTGTAATCAACTTTCAATGTCTTTTGCGACGTACGGAACACTGCTTCTTCCAACAAACCAATCAATTCAGGCGGAAAACCCTGGGTGGTTTTAACGGGGTGATCTCTATAATTCTTGACCGTGTCCGCAAACTTGCGATTTCTGCAAAGGTGTAACCCGATGAAATGTTTCAATTCGTCGTTCCTGACCCATGTCTGATAGTCGGGAAGTTCCCGCAATGAGGTATTAAGCTCCAGCGCCTCGGCGATTGCCATAGCTCCTGCATCGGTTATTTGGCTAGCTTTATTGACGATTAGATTTGTTACCGTGTTATCACGCTTCAGTGCTTTCGTAACCGCGACTATTATTTCATCGGACACGATCATGGAGGAAAGATTGAGCTTGCCGGTTGAGCTAGCGGATCGAAAGAAATATGCCACTCCAGTCTCCAAGTTCATTGGAACACCTTGACCGCTCGCATACGCCCTGCCCAACCCCCACTGCGCCACCGCATTGCCTTGATCCGCAGATTTTTCATACCACTCCACTGCCGTCTGCAGATTCTTTGGAACACCTTGACCGGTCCAATACGCCCTGCCCAAATTACTCTGCGCCACCGCATTGCCTTGATCTGCGGATTTTCTGGACCACGCCACGGCCGTCTCGGCGTTCTTTGGAACACCTTGACCGTCCCAATACGCAAAGCCCAATTGATACTGCGCTACCGCATTGCCTTGATCTGCGGATTTTCTAGACCACGCTACGGCCGTCTCCGCGTTCTTTGGAACACCTTGACCGTTCCAATACGCAACGCCCATATCACACTGCGCCCCCGCACGGCCTTGATCAGCGGATTTTTTAAGCCACGCCACGGCCATCTCGAGGTTCTTTGGAACACCGCTACCGGTCCAATACGCAGTCCCCACATTACCCTGCGCCGCCGCATTGCCTTGATCTCCGGATTTTCTAAACCACGCCACGGCCTTCTCCAGGTTCTTTTGAACACCTCGACCGCTCGCATACGCAACGCCCAATAGATACTGTGCCTGCTCATCGCCTAGATTAGCGCATGCATGAAGGTATTCCCTCGCCTTCGCAGTGTCCTTTGTAACACCGAAGCCCCCGCAATACGCAAGGTGCAGATTAGACAACGCCACGGTATTACCTTGCTCAGCAGCTTTTTCTAACCACGCCAATGCCGTCTCCATATTTCGCTCAACGCCTCGGCCTTTGGCATAGAGAAGACCTAATTCACACTGTGCTTCTGCATCGCCGGCAATAGCCAACAGATGAAGCGCAGCTTCTCTATCATCATTCCCAAGCGTCCCGTCACGCTGCGGCGTTCCTTCAAGCGCTTTGCTTTTTGAGCGCACTATTGGCTGCTGCACCGAATCGACCGGCACTTGTTCCCTAACTTGATCAAGCTGCGGCAATACCTCGGGCGCTTCATTTTTCGAACGCAAAATGGGCTGTCGAAGCGGATTGGTCGGCGGCTGTGCCATGTGATTCGCCGGGGGGGTTGGTTGATCGTGTGCCACCTCACTTAGCGAGCCGATATCCAGTAGGCGCTTCATCGTTAGTGCCTCAAAAGTTGAATTATCCAATGAGTAACGATGATCCAGAATAGGTTCATGGTTGGCGGCTAACGCATGGTCGCGAGAAGGGGAAGCAGCCTTGCACAGTTAATGCAGGCGAACTTGTTAGGGGATATAACTGAAGTTAGGGAAACAAGATTGCCCCGCGGGGCCACGCAAGGCAGCCGCTTTTGTTAGAAAGAGACCCGCCGACAGAGAATCGCTGGCGCGCCTCTGCGATGTGCGGGACGCTGCCGAACGACTGCAAGTTTGATCGCGCCGCCAACGTCGTCGCGGTAGCCGGGAGCAACCCGGCACGATTGAACGGCGTGACACGCCGGGTCTACCGGAGCGAGGAGAAGCCCGTCCGTCAGCCAGCCTCTCGGGCCAATCGCATCGCTTCCTTTAGCACGGTCAAGTCGCCGACATGGTTTGCAAGTAGCAGGATCAACCTCGCATTTACCATCTGGCTTTGCGCTTCATCCAAGCCTTGGTGCATCTCAATCAACGCTTCGTAAAAGTCGTCGGGCTGCGCCATGTTGGGGTCGGTATTGAGCGCTGGGTTCATGCCGTGATCGCCCTTACTTCCGTATCGCCGGGGGCTTGGTCCGCTTGCCGTGCCATGGCGCAGGCCAGGGCGGCACGGACTTGCGCAAGGTCGAAACTGCGCCAGCGCGCGCAGACGTGCTGGTCGGGACGTACCAGGTAGAACGTGCCGGGCGCGGCGTCGTAGCGTTGTGCCAGCAAGCCTTCAGTGTCGTCCAGGAACGCGATGCCAGCGCTGTTATGCCTCCCCGCTCCCGAGACTGATTTAGCGCCGTCGAGGGATTTTCTTTCCGCACCACCCGAAGATTTGACGATCAGCGGCATCACCGGCATTGCTTCCTTTGACAAGACTTTCAGCGTATCGAGCAAGCCCGAGTCCACTTCCTCGTCGCCTGCGAAATAGACACCATAAAACCGCGCGCCAAGATGGCCCAGAAACCAGCCGCCGCCATCTTTTTCGGCGCAATGCACTGGCGCGTCGGCGCAGGGTGCACCGGGCCGCATACAGCCAGCAAAGACGCTGCTATCGTGCGTATTTAGCAGCGAGCCATCGTAGGTCGTTGGCAACGACAGCCGTCCGCTGTTGACGAGCCTCCGGGCGAAGGCGTGGTCCCGCGCAAGCGTCAGCGTGGCATCACGAAACAGTCGACTGATTGCGCTCTTTGGCGTGATGAAATCGGTGGAGCGGGTTGAGTTGAGAATGTTTTCGTCGGCGGCCTGCTCACGCTCGAACGCATAGCTGTCGAGCAGCGCGTCCGGCGCTCTGCCCTGCAACACCAGCGCGAGTTTCCACGCAAGGTTGTCGGCATCCTGTATGCCGCTGTTGGCGCCGCGCGCGCCGAACGGGGACACGCCATGCGCGGCGTCGCCGGCAAACAGTACGCGACCGTGCCGGAATTTTTCCATGCGGCGGCAGGCGAAGGTGTAGACGCTCACCCATTCCAGTTCGAATTCAACGTCCTCGCCGAACAGGGCGCGCAGGCGTGGCAGCACACGTTCGGGCGTTTTCTCCAGGACAGGGTCGGCGTCCACGCCAAGCTGAAAGTCAATCCGCCATACGTTGTCCGGCTGGCGATGCAGCAGCACCGACTGGTTTGGATGGAAGGGCGGATCGAACCAGAACCAGCGCTCGCTCGGAAATGCCGCCTTCATTTTTACGTCGGCGATCAGGAAGCGATCGTTGAAGACGCGGCCGCGGCTTTCGAGTCCCATCATGGCGCGCACCGGACTGCGGACACCATCGGCCGCCACGACGTATTCGGCTTTTACGCGATAGCTTCCGTCAGGCGTATCGACCGTCAGCGTGACGCCGTCCTCTTGCTGGGCCAGGCCGGTAACGCGGTTCTTCCAGCGCATATCGATGCCGGGCAATTGCGCGGCGCGCTCCTGCAGAAAGCCTTCGACATAGTACTGCTGCAGGTTGATGAAGGCCGGCCGGCAATGACCTTCCTCGGCCAGCAGATTGAAGCTGTATACCGGCTGGTCGCGGAAGAACACCTTCCCAATATTCCAGCTGACGCCCTTTTCCATCATCGGCGCGCAACAACCGAGCCGGTCGAAGATTTCCAGCGTGCGCTTGGCAAAGCAGATTGCGCGGGAGCCGGACGACAGGCAATCGTCGTCGTCCAGCAGCAGGACTTCAACGCCGTGCTGTGCCAGGTCGATGGCGGTTGCTAGCCCGACCGGCCCTGCGCCCACCACCACCACGGGATGGCGTGCAAGCTCGGCCGCGTCATGGTCAGCGCAGCGTTGATACGCGAAGCGGCGTTGCTGGAAGTCGGTGTTCATGCTGATGCTGTGACCTGATAGCGGCGGTACGTTTCAGTCCTGCAGCGCGTGCCACATCTCCTTGTCACGCTGCGCAGTCCAGATGCGCGGATGCTTGATGCCGCTGGCCTCGTCCACCGCGCGCGTCACGTCAAACGGCAGGCAGTGCTCGTAAATAAAAACCTGGCCGAACTTGCTATCCATCTTGCTGCGCGCATGAGCCATTGCTTCCTTTAGAGAGTGACCAGCGGCGACCGCTTCCTTCGCGCTTTGCAGCAGCGTGGTGACGAAGTCCTTGGTGTAGTCGATGCCGGCGTTGACTTCCTTCGGGTTCATCAGCGCGGGGCCACGACCGGGCACAAGCTTTTCTGCGCCGAGCGCGCGCAGCGCTTCGAGCGTGGTCGGCCATTCTTCCAGTTGCGCATCGCCGGTGTAGGCGGCCGCCTGGTATTCGACCAGGTCGCCAGAGAAGCATATCTTTTGCGAGGGAATCCAGGCGATGGTGTCGCCCTTCGTGTGGCCCATGCCGATATGCATGAGCTTCACTTCAAGCTTGCCCATGAAGATCGTCATTTCTTTTTCAAACACCATGGTCGGCCAGGTCAGGCCAGGCACGGTTTCAACGCCGGCAAACAGGCGCGGAAAGCGTTCTATTTCGGATTGCATGTCCTGCGCGCCGCGCTCTGCAATCAATTCATGGGTGCCCCGTGACGCAATGATTTGCTGCGCACCTTCCTTGAAGTAGGCCGAAGCACCGAGTACGCGCACCGCATGGTAATGCGACAGTACGACGTACTTGATTGGCAGCGGGGTGACCGAGCGAATATGGCCAATCAAGGCTTGTGCCATGGCTGGCGTGGCGGTGGTGTCGATCACCATCACGCTGTCGTCGCCGATGATAACGCCCGAGTTTGGGTCGCCCTCGGCGGTGTAGGCGTAAGCGTTGTCGGAAAGTTTGATGAAGCTTGTTTTTTTCTCTGCCAGGTCGGCCTGCGATGCGAATTTCTTTTCCATTTCGTGTTCCTTGTGTACTGATGAATTGTCGTGGCGGCGCTGCCGTGCTGCGTCGTGCCCTCACATTATTTTGGTAACCTGTAGAGCCCGCGGTGGAAAAACCGCCCTAGCGTGGACGCTTGTCAATTACCCGCCGCGCCTTGCCTGTTAGAGTGCGTTCGATACTGTCGGTGGTTTGTACTCGCACGGTGGCAGTCACGCCGATGTAGGTTTTGACATGGTGCTCCAGTTCGCGCCCGAGTGTCTCACGCTCTTCGATCGACAGTTTTGAAGACAATTCCGGTCGAACTTCGGTGACGATTTCGAGGCAATCAAGGTGCCCATCGCGCGACACGATTAGCTGGTACTGCGGCGCCAGCTTGCCATGCTTGACGATCAGTTCCTCGACCTGGGTCGGGAACAAATTCACGCCGCGGATAATGAGCATGTCGTCCGAGCGGCCGGTGATCTTGTCCATGCGCCGCATGGAGCGCGAGGTCGGCGGCAGCAGCCGTGTCAAGTCGCGGGTACGGTAGCGAATGACCGGCAGCGCTTCCTTGGTGAGTGAGGTCAGCACCAACTCGCCCTCCTCGCCATCCGGCAGCACTTCGCCAGTGTCAGGGTCGATAATCTCCGGATAGAAATGGTCTTCCCATATCACCGGGCCATCCTTGCTCTCCACGCATTCGTTGGCCACGCCCGGGCCCATCACTTCGGAAAGGCCATAGATGTCGACCGCGTCGATGCCGGCGCGACCTTCGATTTCGGCGCGCATGGCATCGGTCCAGGGCTCGGCGCCGAAGATGCCAATCGCGAGCGAGGTGGCGGCCGGGTCAATACCCTGTCGCGTGATTTCTTCGATGATATTCAGCATATAGGACGGCGTTACCATGATCACCGACGGCTTGAAGTCGCAGATAAGCTGCACCTGCTTCTCAGTCTGTCCGCCCGACATGGGAATCACAGTGCAACCAAGTCGCTCGGCGCCGTAGTGCGCGCCAAGGCCGCCGGTAAAGAGGCCGTAGCCGTACCCGATATGCACGATATCGCCGGGTCGCCCGCCCGAGGCGCGGATAGAGCGCGCGACCAGGTCGGCCCAGGTGTCGATATCCTTCTTGGTGTAGCCGACTACAGTTGGCTTGCCGGTGGTGCCGCTTGAGGCATGAATCCGCACCACTTGCTCGCGCGGTACAGCGAACATGCCGAAGGGGTAGTTGTCACGCAAGTCCTTCTTGCCGGTGCAGGGAAATTTGGCGATGTCGGCCAGCGACTTAAGATCGTCCGGATGGACCCCGGCAGCGTCGAATGCGGCGCGGTAATGCGGCACGTTGTTGTAAGCGTGATGCAAAGTCCACTTCAGGCGCTGTAACTGCAATGCCTGCAATTCATCGCGGCTCGCCTTCTCGATCGGGTCGAGTCCGGAAAGGGTATGCGTTCGGCGTGCCATCGCTTTCTCCCTATGCTTCTGGTTTGTTACCGGCGTCGCGGTGCGGGCTGGCACGTGGGCTCGCGCCAGCGTTGCCTTCTTCATTGGCGCTGGCGTTGTCGCCGCCGCCGAGGTTGCCAGAGGCGACACCCGGGACGTCACCCAACACGCTTCCGTTAAGCTGGTACGACTTCCCGCGAAACAGCGCGATACGCTTGCCGTGCTGGTTCGTTACGGTGATGTCATACACGCCGGTCTTGCCGGTCCGGGCCTGCTCAACTGCATCGGCGGAAAGCACATCGCCTTCCATGGCCGGCGCCAAAAAATCAATGGCGGCCCCAGAGGCGACTGTGAGCTTGTTGGCGTTGTTGCAGGCGAAGGCGAAGGCGCTGTCGGCCAGCGTAAAAATGAAGCCGCCGTGGCATGTCTTGTGGCCATTCAGCATGTCGGCGCGCACCGTCATGGTCATGCGGGCGGCGCCGGGCTTTACGGCGACGAGTTGCATGCCAAGGCCGCGCGAGGCCTGGTCCTGCGCCAGCATATGGGCGGAGGTGGCTTCGGCCAGCGCCTGTGGCGACATGGCAGGGTCAGACATTGTCGTGCTGGGGGAAACCGCTCGCATGCTCATTTTCCTTCAAAGCGCGGCGCGCGCTTTTCGAGGAAGGCGGCAACGCCCTCCTTGTAGTCGGCGCTGCACCCGAGTTCGCGCATGGCGTCGCATTCAATCGCCAGTTGCGCGTCGAGCGTGTTTCCACCGCTCGCGTTGAGGGCTTTCTTCGCTGCAGCCAGCGCGCGGGTTGGCGCCGTGGCGAAGCGCTGCGTCAGCGCTTCTGCTTCAGTCGCCAACGCGGCATCGTCCACGCACTTCCAGATCAGGCCCCAACGCTCCGCCTCTTCCGCCGATAGCTTGTCACCCAGCAGGGCCAGGCCCATGGCGCGCGCCGAACCCACCGCGCGAGGCAGGAAATAGGTGCCCCCGGTATCTGGCATCAGGCCGATCTTGCAGAACACTTCGATGAAATTGGCAGATCGCGCTGCCACGACGATGTCACAGGCTAGCGCAATATTGGCGCCTGCACCGGCCGCAACGCCGTTGACGGCGCATACCACCGGGAACGGCAGTGCACGCAGCGTCTTGACGAGCGGGTTGTACCAGTTGCCGATGACTTGCCCGAGCGGATCGCCAGCGTCAGAAAGCTCCTTCGAAGCGTTCGGGCCTGCGATGTCGGCCAGGTCCTGTCCCGCGCAAAAACCGCGGCCGGCGCCCGTCAGCAGCAGCACTCGCGTGGTGGTGTCGGCCTGGAGACGCGTCAACGCGTCGCGCAGTTCGCGGTGCATGTCGATGGTGAAGCTGTTGAGTTTGTCCGGGCGGTTCAGGGTGATGCGGGCAATGCCGTCGCCATGCTGGTACAGGATGTTCTTGTATTCCATATCGTCTCCACGTGTGCATTCGGGATTGCCATGGCTGCATTGGCCAGCTTCAGGTGTCCTGATCGAAATCCACCACAAGCTTTTCAGTTACCGGAAAGCTCTGGCACGACAGCACAAAGCCGCGCGCAATCTCATAATCCTCCAGCGCATGATTGGCGTCCATCTCCACTTCGCCCTCCACCACCTTGCAGCGGCAGGTGGCGCAGACGCCGCCCTTGCAGGCATAGCGCAAGTCCAGTCCCTGGCGTAATCCGGCATCAAGTACCGATTCCTTGTCCTTCTCCATGGCGAAGCTGGCGCTGCGGCCATCCATGATGACGGTGACTTCACACAGGCCGGTCCCAAGGACGCTCGCCGGACGTGGGTGGTGCTCGTGCTTCGGTATGCTGGCTGCAAACAATTCTATCTTGATCTTCTCTTTCGGCATGCCATGCTTTTCCAGCGTCGCGGCAACCGCATGCATCATCTGCTCCGGGCCGCAGATGAAGGCCAGGTCCACATCATCGAGATTGATCCAGTGCTGGAACAGCGCCTCACATTTCTCGGCGGTGATGCGACCGTTGAACAGCTCAATGTCCTGCTGCTCGCGGCTCATGACATAGACCAGCTTAAAGCGCTCCAGGTAGGTGTCCTTCAAGTCCGCCAGCTCCTCGCGGAAGATGACGGAAGAGGTCGCCCGGTTGCCGTATAGCAGCGTGAAGCGGCTCATCGGCTCGGCAAGCAGCGTGGTCTTGATGATAGACAGCAGCGGCGTGATGCCACTGCCGGCGGCGAAGCCGAGATAGTGGCGGGACTGCTCCGCCTGCAGCGGCGTGTTGAAGTGGCCCATCGGCGGCATCACGGCAATCGACATGCCGCGCTTCATGTGGTCGTTGGCCCAGTTTGAAAACACGCCGCCGGGACTGCGCTTGATGGCAATGCGCAAGTCGCGGTCCTGCACCGCAGAGCAGATTGAGTAGGATCGCCGGACGTCGTGGCCATCGATGTCGGTGCGCAGCGTCAGGTGCTGACCTTGCACGAAATGGAAGGTGTCGCGCAAGTCCGCCGGCACGTCAAAGCTGACGACGATCGTGTCGCGCGTCTGGTGGTCGACCTTGGCAACGGCAATGGAGTGGAAGCGGCTCATGGCGGGCCCAGAGGTGATGGATTGGCTGGCATTGAAGTTGCCGCGCTCAATGACATTTGAAATAGTCGAAAGGCTCAAGGCAATCGGCACAGCGGTACAACGCCTTGCACGCGGTTGATCCGAACTCGCTGGTCACGCGGGTATTGGTCGAGCCGCACAGCGGGCAAGGCACGGTCGCAACGACACGGCCGCGCCGGCTGATGCCTGAGATGTCGATTACCTGCTGCGTGGGCGGCGCAATGCCGTAGCCCCTCAGTTTTTCCTTGCCGATGGCGCTCATCCAGTCGGTTGTCCACGCCGGCGAAAGCTGGGTTGCGAGCCGCACGTGCCGGACGCCGTGAGACTGCAGGGCCTGCGTAATCGCCTCAGCAATGACGAGCATGGCGGGACAACCGGAATAGGTCGGGGTAATCGTGACAGTGCAATCGGTGCCGCCGTCGGACTCTTTGAGAGCGACGTCACGCACAATGCCGAGATCCACCACGGAGATGACCGGAATTTCCGGGTCGCTGACCTGCTCCAGCCAGGACCAGACCTGGGCCGGCTGAATGGCGCCGAGCATGACCGATGCGCCTACCATTGCGCACCCGGATACGCCCGCTGCAAAAACTGCATCTCAGCCAGAAGATAGCCGAGGTGCTCGGTGTGCACGCCTTGCCGGCCGCCCTTCTGCATCCATGCATCGGCCGACGGCAGTGTGAGCGTGGCCTCATGGCAGATTTCACGCAGGTGCGCCAGCCAAGGTTCGCGCAGTGACGACGGGAGTGGTGCAGCACCTTCAGCGTGCATGGCCTGGTCCACGGCGTCGTCCTTGAACATCTCGCCGGTGTACATCCACAGATCATCAATTGAGGCTTGCATCCGGCGATGACTTTCTTCCGTGCCGTCGCCCAACCGCACTACGAGGTCGCCGCTACGGCGCACATGGTAGGTTACTTCCTTGAGTGATTTCTCCGCGATGGCGGCGATGCGCTCGTCGCGCGAACCGGTCAATTCCTTCAGCAGAAAATAGTGCCAGGTATCGAAAAGAAACTGGCGCGCCAGCGTGTCGCCATAGTGGCCGTTCGGCTGCTCGACCAGCAACAGATTGTGAAAATCGTGCGCGTCGCGAAGGAAGGCGAGGCCGTCTTCATCACGCCCCTTGCCTTCGACTTCGGCGGCATAGCCGAGCCACAGTCGTGCTTGCCCAAGCAGGTCGAGCGCGACATTGGCAAGAGCCATATCTTCTTCCAGCGCGGGGCCCTTCCCGCACCATTCCGAAAGACGCTGCGACAGTATCAAGGCGTTGTCGCCAAGGCGCAGGAGCAAATTGAACTTGTCGGCTTTCATGAGAGCGTGTGGTCCGTTTGTGGCAGAGCGCCGCGGCGCGGGACCGAGCCAGGATGCAAAGACTCGGAACAGTGGTGTGCGTTACAGATTCTTGACGCCGTCTGGCATGGGGAAAAAGGTGGGATGCCGGTAAACCTTGCTGTTGGCCGGCTCAAACAACTCTTCCTTTTCTCCGGGACTGCTGGCAACGATGTCGGCCGCCTTGACGACCCAGATGCTGACGCCTTCATTGCGACGGGTATAAACGTCCCGCGCATTATTGACCGCCATTGCGGCATCGGGCGCATGCAGACTGCCGACGTGCTTGTGCGACAAACCATGCTGGCTGCGGATGAATACTTCCCACAGTGGCCACTCCCGGCCCGTGTTGTTGCTCGTGTGGTTGCTCATCTGATTGCTCATGCGATTCTCCTGGCGGCTCAGGCCGCTTGCGCCGTTGTGGCAGCGCGCTGCGTCGCTTTTTCCGCATGGGCCGACAGGCCGTCGCGGAACCATTCGCCGTCTTCCCACGCCTTGACGCGCGCGCGCAGGCGGTCGCGGTTGCAGGGTCCGTTGCCCTTGATCACGTTGTGGAACTCGGCCCAGTCGATGTCGCCGAACTCGTAGTGACCAGTTTCAGCATTCCACTTGAGCTTCGGATCGGGAACGGTGAGGCCGAGGTATTCCGCCTGGGGCACGCTCTGGTCCACCATCTTCTGGCGCAGTTCGTCGTTGCTGAAAAGCTTGATGCGCCACTGCGCCGATTGCGCGCTGTTGACCGATTCGGCGTCCGACGGCCCGAACATCATGAGCGACGGCCACCACCAGCGGTTCAGCGCATCTTGCGCCATCTGCTTCTGCTCCGGCGTGCCGCGGCAAAGGGCAAGCATCAGGTCATAGCCCTGGCGCGAATGGAACGATTCTTCCTTGCAGACCCGGACCATGGCACGCGCGTACGGCCCGTAGGAGCAACGGCAGAGAGGAATCTGGTTGATGATGGCGGAGCCATCGACCAGCCAGCCAATGGCGCCAATGTCGGCCCAGGTAAGGGTCGGATAATTGAAGATGCTGGAATACTTCGCCTTGCCGGAATGCAGGTCGCCAATCAAGCGGTCGCGAGAAACGCCGAGCGTTTCGGCAGCGCTGTAAAGATAAAGTCCATGGCCCGCTTCGTCCTGGATCTTGGCGAGAAGAATCGCCTTGCGCTTTAGCGAAGGCGCTCGCGTCACCCAGTTACCTTCGGGCAGTTGTCCCACGATTTCCGAATGCGCATGCTGCGAAATTTGCCGGATGAGGGTCTTGCGGTAGCCCTCCGTCATCCAGTCCTTTGGCTCGATCTTGATGCCGGCATCGATTCGTTCCTGGAAGCGACGTTCGAGCGGGCCCATTTCCTCGCGAACCTGCACCTGGCTTGCGCCGGTTTCCACCAGTTGTGCATACATTTTGGCGTGCTCCCGCTTCGTCGACACATCATCTTATGATACGAACTTGAATAAAACAACGTTTTAGTTGTATCGCTTTCGCGTTTTGTATCGAGTCCTTCTTTGTCCTTGAACTTTTCATGATATAAAAGCGCACTCTTGCCGCTTCGATACGGATTTTTCGCTTCGTCACAGCAACGGATTGCCGATTCAACCGGCTTGCGATTTCTTGAAGAGCCGGTCGTCGGTCCGCGAAAAGCGCATGCCGTTTAATAACGTCTCGATCAGGCCGGCGACCAGCCGAGCCCTGAGGGAAGCAACGCCGCCCGATGAAAAACGCCACTGTCGACAAATGGATCAGGCAGTTCCTGCAGGCCGATCCGCCGCGTGCCAAGTCGGTGGTGATGACGGTGTTCGGCGACGCGATTACGCCGCATGGCGGGCAAGCCTGGCTCGGCAGCCTGATCGCATTGCTGGCGCCGCTGGGGCTTAGTGACCGACTGGTGCGGACCAGCGTTTTCCGCTTGGCGGAGGAAGGCTGGCTCGATGCGCAACGTGAGGGGCGTCGCAGCCGCTACCGCCTCACTGCGACCGGCCGTCGCCGCTTTGAGCGGGCGCATGACCGCATTTATGTGCCCGCAGAAACGCGGTGGGACGGCAAGTGGACCCTGCTTCTGAGCGCGCCGGAAATCATTACCGCGTCGGAACGAGCCCAGCTTCGTCGTGAATTGTTGTGGGAAGGATTCGGTCTGATTGCTCCGGGGATGTTCGGGCACCCCTGCGGCAAGTCGGCCGCGCTTCAAGAGATTCTGGATCGGGTGGACATCGCCGGCAAGGTGTTCGTTTGCACGGCAAGCGATTTGAGGGATGTCAGCACCCGGCCGCTGGCCGAGCTGGTAGCCCAGTGCTGGGATATGGAACGCGTCATGTTGGACTATCGCAGTTTCATCGCGTCTTTCCAGCCGATAGCCCGCCACCTCGACAAGCGCGGCGCGCTCGATCCGGAACAGGCCTTTGTTTTGCGCACCCTGCTGATCCACGCTTTCCGCCGGGTGCAGCTGCATGACCCGCTGCTGCCCCTGGCGCTGCTGCCAGACGACTGGCCCGGCACCGTTGCCTATGACCTGTGCCGTCGCATCTACGAGCTGGCCTGGCCCGAAGCGGAGCGCCACATCGTCGCCACACTGGCACAGGAAGAAGGCGCGGTGTCGCAGGCCAATGCCGAGTTTTTCAAGCGTTTTGGCGGCTTGTCAAAAGGCCAAAACGATGCGCGTTGATGCTATAGTCCAGCAAGCTTTGCGGCCGGGCTTGCGTGTGCCGGTTTCCATTGCAGCGGCGACCTCGCCTTTTACGCGAGCGGACTTGGCGCAGCACAGTAAATAACACCCGACAGTGGTGAAAATACGGACGGCGGAGACCCTGCCGGACAAGAACCTTAAACATGAGAACGGAGACAGGAACATGAAGAACAAATCGACCGGTGCACCCAAGGTGACGGGTTTCCCGATGCGGCTGCCTGCGCTGATGCCGACCGTGCTCGCCATGGCTTTCGCTGGCTTTGCCGGATTCACCGGTGTGGCATCAGCCCAGATCAAGGTCGGCGTAACCGTCTCGGCGACCGGCCCTGCTGCCTCGCTTGGCATCCCGGAAAAAAACACATTCGCCCTGCTGCCCACGCAAATCGGTGGCAAGTCAGTCCAGTACATCGTGCTTGATGACGCATCCGACACCACCACCGCCGTCAAGAACACCCGCAAGCTGCTGAGCGAAGACAACGTCGATGTCGTGATCGGTTCGACCGTGACGCCTAACTCGCTGGCCATGATCGATATTGCGTCCGAATCGGAAACGCCGATGATTTCCATGGCCGCATCGGCCGCGATTGTTGAGCCGGTAGACGCCAAGCGCCGCTGGGTCTTCAAGACGCCTCAAAACGATTCGCACATGGCGACCGCCATCACCGGCCACATGGCTGACCGCGGCATCAAGACTGTCGCCTTCATTGGTTTCGCGGACGCGTACGGCGAAGGCTGGTATCGGGAATTTACCAAGCTGGCTGAGCTACGCAAAATCAAGGTTGTGGCCAACGAGCGCTTTGCGCGTAACGACACTTCCGTCACCGGTCAGGTCCTGAAGATCATGGGCGCCAACCCGGATGCCGTGCTGATTGCCGGCTCCGGCACCCCGGCCGCGCTGCCGCAAAAGACCTTGAAGGAACGCGGCTACAAGGGCACGATGTACCAGACCCACGGCGTTGCCAACAACGACTTCCTGCGCGTGTGCGGCAAGGACTGCGAGGGCACCTGGCTGCCGGCCGGACCACTACTGGTTGCGGACCAACTGCCAGACTCCAACCCGGTTAAAAAATCGGCGCTGACCTACAAGAACGCTTATGAGAAAGCCTATGGCGCCGGCAGCGTCTCCACTTTCGGCGGACACGCCTGGGATGCGGGACAGTTGCTGGTGGTGGCAATGCCCGAAGCATTGAAGAAGGCGCAGCCGGGCACCAAGGAATTCCGCAAGGCGCTGCGCGATGCGATCGAAGGGGTGAAGAACCATCCTGAGTCACAGGGTATCGTGAACATGAGCCCGACCGACCATCTAGGCCTGGACCAGCGTTCGCGCGTGATGGTGCAAATCTCCGACGGGAAGTGGAAGCTTGCGGGGGACGCGAAGTAAGGTACGGCGCATGAAATCCTGGTGCAACGCAGCCCACAAAGCGCATCCAATAGAGTGCGGCTTCATGCAATGCGAGCCAGTATGGCCCGCGAAGCGCACCGTGCAATGCACCGCACGATGCAAGGCATGCTGATGTAAAGCCGGGCCGTACCGGCGTCCTCCCGAAGAGGCGCCGCAACGGCCTGGATAGTTTGACCCTAAAGGCGCGATACCATCCGCGCCTTTTTATTGTTGCGGTTTTACGGAAATCAGAATGGACCTGTCAATCGCAGCGATCCTTGCCCAGGACGGCATCACCAGCGGCGCGATTTACGCCTTGCTGGCGCTGGCCCTGGTGCTGGTGTTCTCGGTCACGCGCGTGATCTTTATCCCCCAAGGCGAATTCGTCGCTTTCGGCGCGCTCACGCTCGCCGCCATGCAGTCTGGCAAATTCCCGCAGTCGGCCGCCATGCTCGTGGCCATTGGCCTGCTGGCCTTCATCCAGGAGACATTCAGCATCCTGGTTTCCGCCGAACGGCGGCGCACTGCAGGACGCACCGTGCCGCTGGCCATTTTGAAATTTGTCGTGGCGCCTGTCGCCATCTATTGGGTAACTCGCGCGTGGGGCGGTCCCAATTTGCCGATGGTCTTGCAAGTGTTGCTGACGCTGGCAATCGTGGTGCCGATGGGCCCCATCATCTATCGCCTTGCCTTCCAGCCGTTGGCTGAAGCCAGCACCCTTGTGTTGCTGATTGTGGCGGTCGGCGTGCACTTCGCCATGATTGGCCTGGGACTCTATATGTTCGGCGCAGAGGGCTCGCGGACTACGCCGTTTTCGGATGCACGCGTAGAAATCGGCGCGCTCGCCATTTCAGGCCAGAGCATGGTCATTGTTGGCGTGTCGGTACTGCTCATCATTGCGCTCTACCTTTATTTTGAACGGACCTTGTCTGGCAAGGCGTTGCGGGCGACTGCAGTAAATCGGCTCGGCGCGCGCCTGGTCGGGATCGGCACCACGCAGGCCGGTCGCCTCGCCTTCACGCTCGCCGCTGCACTGGGCGCACTATGCGGCGTACTGATCGCGCCGCTTACAACGGTCTATTACGACAGCGGCTTCCTGATCGGCTTGAAGGGCTTCGTCGGTGCCATCATCGGCGGGCTCGCGAGCTATCCAGTGGCCGCGGCCGGTGCGGTTCTGGTTGGCTTGCTCGAGGCGTATTCCTCTTTCTGGGCCAGCGCGCTCAAGGAAGTCATTGTGTTCACCCTCATTATTCCCGTGCTGCTGTGGCGCTCGCTGACGTCCCGTCATATCGACGAGGAAGAAGAATAATGAATCGCTCGCTTGCTCTATTCATTATTGTCCTGGCCGCCGTGCCGTTCTTGCCCACGCCGGAGTTCTGGATCACGCTGTTTAACTATATCGGCTTGTATTCCATCGTTGCGCTCGGCCTGGTGCTGTTGACGGGAGTCGCAGGGCTTACCTCATTCGGCCAGGCCGCTTTCGTCGGTCTGGGCGCCTATTCCACCGCTTACCTCAGCACCCAGTTTGGGCTGTCGCCATGGATCGGCCTGCTGGCCGGCATTGTGATAACTGCCGGCGCTGCCTTCTTCATTGGCGCCATTACCATGCGGCTGTCCGGCCACTTTCTGCCACTGGGCACTATCGCATGGGGACTGTCACTGTTCTTCCTGTTCGGGAACCTTGAGTTTCTTGGCAAGTACGATGGCCTGAACGGCATTCCACCCATCACCGTGTTTGGCCATTCGCTTGAGTCTGGCCGGCAGATGTATCTGCTGATCTGGCTGGTCGTGGTGCTGGCCGTGATCGCCGTGCAGAACCTGCTGAATTCGCGGCCTGGCCGCGCCATTCGCGCGCTGCGTGGCGGAGGCGTTATGGCGGAATCCATGGGCGTCAATACGGCCTGGATGAAGATCGTAATCTTCGTACTGGCCGCTCTGCTTGCAAGCGTTTCTGGCTGGCTGTATGCGCACTTGCAGCGCGCTGTAAACCCGACGCCGTTCGGACTCAATGCCGGCATTGAATACCTGTTCATGGCCGTGGTGGGCGGCGCCGGTTATGTCTGGGGCGCGATACTTGGCGCGACCATCCTCACGCTTTTGAAAGACCAGTTGCAATCGATCCTGCCGCGTCTGCTTGGCGCCAATGGCAACTTCGAGGTGATCGTTTTCGGCGTGCTGATGGTGCTGCTGTTGCAGCGCGCCCGCGAAGGCATCTGGCCTTTCCTGCGCCGCCTGCTGCCGCAAAAGCCGAATGTGCTGGCGCCATCGTCCGCACCGGCCCTTTCGACGCGCGCGCGCCATACGACGGGCGAAGTGGTGCTGCAGGTTATCCGCGCCCGCAAGGAATTCGGCGGTCTGGTCGCGGTCAACGATCTCGAATTTGAAGTTCGGGCCGGCGAAATCATGGGCCTGATTGGCCCGAACGGCGCCGGCAAGTCCACCATGTTCAACCTCGTGACTGGCGTGCTGCCCGTCACCAGCGGCGAGATCCGCTTCCGTTCTGGCGGCACGCTGGAGCGCATTGATAACCTGCCCTCGCGCCAGATCGTGCGTCGCGGCATTGCGCGCACCTTTCAGCATGTCCGCCTGATGCCGACCATGAGCGTGCTTGAAAATGTCGCCATCGGCGCGCACCTGCGGGGCACGCATGGCGACATCAGCGGCATCGCCACCAGCGTGCTGCGCCTGAACCGCACGGAGGAAAGTTCGCTGCTGTTCGAAGCCAAACGCCAACTGGAACGCGTGGGCCTCGGCCACCTCCTGTATGAAGAAGCCGGCAGCCTGGCGCTCGGCCAACAGCGCATCCTGGAAATCGCGCGGGCCCTGTGCTGCGACCCGAACCTGCTGCTGCTTGACGAACCCGCGGCCGGCTTGCGCTACAAGGAAAAACAGGCGCTGGCCGAACTGCTGACCAAACTGAAGGGCGAAGGCATCAGCGTGCTGCTGGTCGAACATGACATGGATTTCGTGATGAACCTGACCGACCGTCTGGTGGTTATGGAGTTCGGCACCAAGATCGCGGAAGGTTTGCCAAGCGCCGTCCAGCAGAACCCGGCGGTACTGGAAGCTTATCTTGGCGGGATCGACTGACTATGACGTTGAAACGCTACGCTCCATGCCGCGCAGTTGAGGCAACGCCGCCCGTGAAAGCCACGAATCGCGAAGGAATAGCAGCATGAGCACCCCGGTACTTGAGGTAAAGGACCTGCACGTCGCCTATGGCAAGGTCGAGGCGCTGCACGGCGCCAGTCTGGTCGTGCATGCCGGCCAGATCGTGACCGTGATTGGCCCGAACGGCGCCGGCAAATCCACCATGCTCAATGCCATCGCGGGCGCCATGCCCATGAACGGCGCGGTGCGTGGCACCGTATCGCTGGCCGGGCATGACATGGCCGGCGTGCCGATTGAAGCGCGCGTGGCGCGCGGCATGTGCCTGGTACCGGAGAAGCGCGAACTGTTCGCCAGCATGAGCGTGGAAGACAACCTGCAACTCGGCAGCTACCGTCGTTACAAGGCGGGCGAAAAAAATTACGCTGACCAGATGCCGGTGGTGTTCGACCTGTTTCCGCGTTTGAAGGAACGGCGCCGGCAGGACGCCGGAACCCTGTCCGGCGGCGAGCGCCAGATGCTTGCAGTCGGCCGCGCCCTGATGGCAAAGCCCAGCGTGCTGATGCTGGATGAGCCGAGCCTTGGCCTGGCGCCCCTGATTGTTAAGGAGATATTCCACATCATCGTGCGCCTCAAAGAAACCGGCGTTGGCATCCTGCTGGTTGAGCAGAATGCGCGCGCGGCATTGCAAGCGGCGGACCATGCCTATGTGCTTGAAACTGGCGACGTTGTTTTGCAAGGACCGGCCGCGCAACTGGCGAACGATCCGAAAGTGATCGACACTTATCTCGGACTGGCGCGCAAGGCGGGTTAAGGACTGTAGTTCTCGGACAGGAACGTTAGATGATGGGTCCGGTCCGCTTAACCCCTGCCACTTGAGGATTCGCTGTACCACCGACGATCCTCCCGCTCTTCGGCTTTTCCGCTTCTCCGCTTTTCCGCTTTTCTGCTTTTCTACTTTTCCGCTTTTCTGCTCTTTTCGCTCTTCCCCGCTTCCCGCCCCCCAAATACTTCCGTTCCGCGGCACCAGCACAGGGCACATTACGAAAATCGACCGACAAGTCCGATTTTCGGAACAAATTCCTTTGCACTGCCACTCAATTTGAGCGCTTAACGCCCGATTGGGCCTGAGCCGCACGGCTGCGTTTGTCTCGCGCCGTCACAGTACGAGGTTCTGGAGAGAGTGCGATGAAAGCTGCCAGTGCGGCACGGTTAGAGTTGCCGGTTGCCGGCCAGAAGGCCGAGGCTTCGCTAGTCGGGGTCGCCGCCGTAACAGTCGCGTCTGCGGGAGCTCTGCACCAGCCCCCGCGTGCGCTGGGCGTCGGCGTCTGGGCCCAATACCTCATCCCCTCCCTTTCTGCCCGCGTCCTGGCCGACCGGCGCGAGATCGCCGACATCATCGATCATGCCGTCCGGTACGGCGACGGCAATCTCGATTTCCGGCATGCGTCAGCCGCTGCGCTACAGGCATTGCCTGGCGGCGCACTCAAGCTCCTTTCCAGGCAGATTACTGGTGTGACGTTACCAGCCCGCCTGGACGCCCTGCCCCGCTGCCTTATCCGGCTTAGCGCATTGCGCTCGATCGACGTGGCGGATTGCAAGACGGCAGAGCTCGACCTGACCCCCTGGGATCTTGACACGCTGACGGTGACCGGCGCGACGAAGCTGCGCTGGATCAGCGTGAACGAAGGCACCATCGTCAGCTGTCCAGCGCCGGGGATACGCCGCAAGGTATGCGTCAAGCTGTTTCGCGATGGCCAGCCGGTCGGCCATACCGCCGCAGGCTCTCGTCGCTATATCAAGATGCCGGCGAGGCGTCAGTTCAATATGAATGGCCGATATCCGATGCCCAACGGAGAGCTCGCCTACTGCAGGCACATTGGACAATGGTGGTTTGGTGCGCGTGAGATTCGTCGCGCTGGAAAGCGAAGCGGCGAT
This sequence comes from Herminiimonas sp., assembly GCA_028292265.1. GTDB lineage: Bacteria > Pseudomonadota > Gammaproteobacteria > Burkholderiales > Burkholderiaceae_D > JAQGMR01. The sequence goes on along the minus strand of JAQGMR010000072.1, from coordinate 12,031 downwards.
ACAGATCCCGCAAGCGACATGTATCAGGTTCTGCAAAGCGCCACCTTGTTTCAGGACGCCCTCCGGGGCAACGACGCAATCCAGGACTTCAAGGATGTCGATGCAACAGGAACCCGGAACATCCTGGTTGCTGACGACATGTTCGGGAAGGTAGTTGAACAGGAGTTCGTCCGCTTGTGCAAAAGCGGCCTGCCTGCCACACGCCAGATTCGCGTCCTGTCGGTGACCCATGCGATGGGATTGGAGCTTGGCGCCAAAAACGGGGCGCATGGCAAGCCGGAATATAGCCTTGTTTTCTACGATCCGAACGTCTCTGCGACGCATACGCGTGAGAGGTATCAGTGCATGCGGGAGGTGCGCATGCTGCGGTTCTCCGAGCTTTTCCCGCGACCGGATCTGATTTGCGATTATTTCGGAAAGCAGCGTCCCGTGGTGCTCCTGAGCGTTCTCGATGCGAAGCCGTCCACGAAAATGCGCTCACTGCGGGTGATGCTCTCCGCGCCGGAACGGCAGTGCCACTTCGCGCTCGACCTCGCTATCTCGCATGGGTTCGAGCCAACGTCGATTCAGCTCCTCAAGGAGTTGCGGGCGACGCCGTCAGGCGCTGTGGACTGGAAGGCCTTCTTCGATCCAGTCGCCGCGGCCACCTTCCCTCGCCTGTACGTTGCGGTAGCAAAAGGACTGCCCCGTATCGCGCGCAACTTGCTTGAGCTTGCAATCAGATTGAGCGCCGAAGGCTTGCTAGAAAAAAGCGCTGTTTTGGGCATGCTGCAGCAGAAGCATCCCGATGGCGCGTCGCCCATCACAACGCTTTCAATGGCCTGCGAATCGAATGGTGCCGCATGCATTGCAGCCTTGACCGACGTGCTTGTCGGGTCTGAAGCAGACGGGCTCGCAAGCCCTTCGCAATACGAAGCTTTCCTGCGCGACGGCAGTCCTGATCTGCCCTCGCCCTATGCCGTCGCTCTCCTGCAAGACGAGTGCAGCGCGGCGGTCACCATGGTCGAAAGCATGTTGCGCCTGACAGCCGCGGGCAGGATCACCGGCGCCCAGTTCGTCCGGCTGATCGAATGTCGCGGCAGGGACGGCGTTACCGCCATTGAACGCGATTTTGCGGCTGGCGAAACGCAAGTCGTAGTGGCGCTCATGCATCCGTTGCTTGGCGCCGCCGCGGCAAGCCTCAAATCCTGGGAAATAGCGCAAATTCTCGTGGCGTCTCGCGCGGATGGCACCCCGGCGCTCAGAGTGACTTACCGGGCCCGGCATGCAGACTTTCTCGCCGCCTACGGTGCGCTTGTACTCGCCGCGGTAGCGCTGGGCCGCATCCACGCGCTCGACGCTATTGCAATTCTGCTGGCAAGCCGGCCGGGCGACACGCAGGTCGGCGCTTTGCAGGCCATTGCCCCAGGCGGAGAAATGCTGCGTGTCCTTGTCGATCTCTTGTCTGACCCGCGCATCGCACGTTGGGTTTCGGACGATTTGTCGGACGGGTTAGACGCGCTCGCAGCAGCTGATTTCAGCGACGGAATTGCCTCAGACATTGACCCGGATAGCGAGTCCTCATCGCTTGAGTAGATGCCTCGCACGGGATACGCGGAAGCGCCCCGACGCTTTTTTCGAAGGAGTGACATGATGCGCAGTTCCAGGGTCCCCGGGGACAGGTCCTTAGCCAGCAGACCAATCGAGCCCTCGTCCAGAGGTCGTTCCAGCGCGACAGCAGCGCCCAGCACACAACCCCCACCTGCATTGGTTGGCGACTCCCTTGCGCACTTCCTTCGTCCTTCCCTTTCGTACGCCAGGCTTGCCGCCCGACGTGAAGTTATCGGCGTCATGGAGCGTGCCCTCCAGCACGGAAACACGGCCCTTGATTTTCAAAACGTATCAGCAGACGCGCTGAAAGCCCTGCCCGGCGCAGCGCTCAAGGGGTTGGCCCGCCAGATTACGGGCGTGACGCTCCCCAAAGGGCTCGATGCGTTGCCGCGCTGCCTTAACCGGCTCACGGCATTGCGCTCGATAGAGATGGACGGATGTACTGGACGGGAGATCGACGTCACCCGCTGGGATCTTGATACGTTGACGGTAACGGGTCGTACCGAACTGCGCTGGATTAACGCAAACGAAGGCACCAGCGTGAAATGTCCGGCGCCAGGAATACGACGCAAGGTCTGCGTTAACGTGTACTGCGAAGGCAAATTTCTCGGACATACCGCTGCGGGGTCGCGGCGCTACATCAAGGTCCCGGCCAGGCGCGACATCAATCACAACGGCACTATCCCGATGCGCAACGGGCAGCTTGCGTTTTGCCAATCCATCTCCGCCTGGTGGTTGGGAGCACGGGCAAAGCGTCACGCTGACAAGCGCAGTGGGGCAATAGATCGTACCAGCGACATGTATGGACCGCTGCAAAACCGCAAATCGTTTCGGCGCGCCGTGACCGGTGACATGGAAAAGCAATACGACAGCGCCTTGATTAACGCACGGCGAAACATCATGGTCGGCAACGACCGCTTCGGGGAGTTGATAAAAAAGGAATTCATCCAAATGCGGCGAGGTGGCATACCGGCCATGAAACTGTTCCAGGTCAACTCCATCGACCATGCGATGGGGCTCGAATTGAAGGTCAAGAACGGTCGCGACGGAAAGCCGGAATATAGCCTGGTGCTTTACGATCCGAACGTGTCGACCACGCACGTACGTACCAAATATCACCGTGCGAGCGAGGCGCGCGAGCTAACGCTCACTGGTCTCTTTATCGATCAAAACGTCATCCCAATATACTTTGAAGGCCAGGCTCCGGTCGTTACGCTGGTCGATCTGGATTCCGTGCAGCCGGGTAAAAAGCGCTCTCTTGACATGATGTTGACGAATCGCGAGAAGCGCTCCACGCTGACGTTGAACCTTGCAATTCGCGATGGATTCGACGCCGCGGCCGAAACATTGATCGACGATTTGAGAACTATGAAAGACGAGCCGGTCGATTGGAAGGCCATCCTGCTCGCGGTTACCAAGCTAAAAGACCTTCCCTTGTTCATTCTTGCCATCGAGGCCGAACGTCCGCGTCTGGCCGGCGTGTTGGCCGATGTAGCGATTGATCTGATTGTCGAAGGCACGTTCAAACGCGCAACGCTCTTCGATTTTCTGCAGCAGGAAGGCTCGAGAGGCGACGTAGCGTACACGGCGCTGGGCCTGGCATGCGAAGTGGACGACCGAAACTTCATTGGACAGTTGATTGACGTGCTGGTGCTGCCCAAAGCGGATGGGCTGGCAAACCGTACCGAGTACGAAGATCTGCTTCGAAATGGCGGCCGTGGCCAGCCATCGCCTTATGCCCGCGCCATACGGTCCGGCCACATCGATGCCGCACAGTCCATGGTTGAAGGCATGCTGAGGTTGGCCGGCGCAAACCGCATTGCGTGCGACCAGGTCGTCGATCTGCTCGCCTGCCGCAGCGGCAGTGGCGTTCAGACTATCGAAAAGGCGTTCAAAGAAGGCAACGCGGCGCTCATGAAAGCGGTTATGGAGCCGCTGACTTCTTCCGCAACCGCCGCTTTCAGCGCCACACAACTGATTGCCATGCTGAAGGCTGCCGGTGGGAACGGCACACCTGCCCTACGCTCCACATATGAGGCCGGGCATGCGGAACTTCTGGCCGCCTATGGCAAGCTCGTCCTGTTGGCTGTTTCAAGGGACCGCATTCGGCCGCTGGACGCCATTGTTCTTCTGACGGCGGCCAGGCCCGAGGAGACCCCGTGCGAAGCGATACGGGCCATGGCGCCTGCCGGAGCCATGCTGCGCACGCTGGACAGCCTCCTTCACGACGTACGCGTGGCGCGCTGGCTTCCAGACGACCTGTCCGAGGCTGTCGACGCCCTGCTTACGGACGACCCGGCGGCGACGCTCTCATCCGATTTTGATACGGACAGCGAGTCGTCTTTGCTTGGCTAAGGCCGAGCCCCTTATCCGCCGTCACCAGTGCCGCTCCAGGCTTGCCCCCGGGACCTGGCCGGCTCAGGCGCATTGGAACCGGTCCGCGGGAAGCAGTAACCAACTGACGCTATACTTCCGGCTTTGTCCACCGACTCGTGCGGCCCCGGGAACACCGTTTCCCCTGGTTGCACGGGCATGTCACCCGGAATCCATCATGCCGCAACAGGCCAGCGCCAACCCTTTGCAAGTCCCTGCTTCCAACCCGGCCACCGAGACGCAACGCGAGCGCAGCGGCGGCAACATCCTCATCGACGCCTTGCGGCTCCACGGCACCGACCGGGTCTTTCTGGTGCCTGGGGAAAGCTACCTTGATGCAATGGACGCGCTGCAGGACGCCTCCGAAATTCAGGTCATCGTCGGCCGTCACGAAGGCGCCGTCGCCAACATGGCGGAGGCCGACGGCAAGCTGACCGGACGCCCGGGCATTGCCTTTGTCACCCGTGGCCCGGGCGCAACCCATGCGAGCATCGGCGTGCATACGGCGATGCAGGATTCGACACCGATGATTCTTTTCATTGGGCAGGTCGATGTGCGTTTCCGTGGTCGCGAAGCTTTCCAGGAAGTAGAATACCGCGACATGTTCGCGCCGCTTGCCAAGTGGGTCGCCGAGATTGATGACGTCAAGCGCATTCCAGAATTTGTTGCGCGGGCCTTTCAGGTAGCAACCTCGGGACGCCCTGGGCCGGTGGTGCTTGCACTGCCGAGCGACATGCTGGAATCAAAAGCGACCGTTGCTGACACACCGCCCTTCCGTGCCGTCTCGGCATCGCCGGCGCAGGCCGACGTGGATGCGCTGCACCAGATGCTGCAGGAGGCCCAGCGGCCCATGGTCGTGCTTGGCGGCAGCGAATGGACGCAAGCCGGTTGCGACGACATCGCCACCTTTATTCGAGCAAACGCCTTGCCAGTGTCTGCAAGCTTTCGGCGCCAGCACCTGTTCGATAACGACGATCCCCATTACGTCGGGCATGTTTCGCTCGGCATCAATCCGAAACTGGCGCAGCGCCTGCGCGACACCGATCTGCTGATCGTGCTTGGGTCACGGCTGTCGGAAGTGCCATCGCAAGGCTACACATTATTCGAGTCGCCCACACCAACGCAGCGCATGGTGCATGTGCATGTCGACCCCAATGAGCTGGGCCGGGTGTACAACGCCGCGTTGCCAATCAATGCCTCAATGCCTGCCATGGCGGCGGCCTTGCGTGCCCTTGTGCCGGTGCACCAGCCGCGCTGGGCCGCATGGACAGCGGCGGCTCGGGCCGATCATGTCGCCTTCTCCACGCCACCCACGCTCGCTCCGGACTACCGCGGCGTCGACATGTCGGCTGTCATGCAGTGGCTTGAAACGAAGCTGGCGCCTGATGCCTTCATCAGCAACGGTGCGGGCAACTATACGATCTGGGTCCACCGCTTTCATCGCTATCGGCAATTCCGCACGCAGCTTGCGCCGACCAGCGGCGCAATGGGCTACGGCTTGCCGGCTGCCATCGCCGCCAAGCTGCGCCATCCGGACCGCGAAGTGATTTGCTTCGCCGGTGACGGATGCTTCCTGATGTATCCACAAGAATTGTCCACCGCGGTCCAATACGGCGCGGCGGTCATTACCATCGTGGTGAATAACGGCATTTACGGCACGATCCGCATGCATCAGGAAAAAACCTATCCGGGTCGAACCGCAAACACCAGCATCGTCAACCCCGACTTCGCCGCGCTCGCGCGCGCGTTCGGCGCGCACGGTGAATTGGTGGAGAAGACCGAGGACTTTCCAGCGGCGTTTGAACGGGCACGTGCCTCGGGCAAGCCGGCATTGATAGAGGTGCGGATCGATCCGCGGCAGATTACGCCGGCGATGCGGAGTGCGCAGGGGTAATGCCTGCAAGGGCCCGAGCGCGGAGAATGGATAGCACCGCTCCCCTTAGGTGCCTTCTGGAGCTGAGCCGCTCAAGAAGAATGTGTTTTATCAAGCGGCTCGGCAAAGGTGCGGAATGCTTGACATCTCGGTAAAGGATGGATATCTTTCAGATATCCAAAACGAGTGAGAAATCCCTATGAGTCCGCGCGCTGTTGCCGATCAGATTGCATTCCGCTACCGCACCACTGACAGTGCAACCGGTGTTACGCGTGCGACGGCGAAGCGCATTGCCGAGCAGTTGGGCGTCGATGAAACGCAAGCTATCCACAGAGCGCTGCACGACCTCGCTGTCAAACTGCTGCCGCAGTATGAAAGCGAAGATGGCCCATTGACTGCAAGCCAGATACGCCAAATCAAAAAGCAGGTTCCGCAGAGCACCATGCGTTCGGTACGCTCCAGTCTGTTTGACACTGATACTGAATGACGCCCGTGTGGTGGGCGGAACCTCCCGCTGGAGATATCGCCTGGTGCCATTTCCCTGACAATATCAACCCGCACCCGAAGCCTCGACCGGCTCTCATTTTGGTCGTTTTCGACGATGACGCCCCGCAATTTCGTGTTCGCGTTGCTTACGGCACGAGCCAACGCACGACCGCACTCCACCGCGGCGAATTTTCCATACTGCGTCTTCGCAATCCGGCTGCCTACGAAGCAGCCGGCTTGAGCTACGACACCAAGTTCAATCTCGGTCAGACCGTTGACCTGCCCTATACCACCGAATGGTTCTCTGTACCACCCGCAGCACCGCATAGGCAGAGTCCCAAGCTTGGGACTCTGCACCCTTCACTTGTGCCTGCTCTTCAGGCCGCACATCGCGCCGCTGCGGCTCCCGCCCGTACTTGCCCAACGGTACGCAGTAAACGCCCCTAATCTCGACCGAACTGGCGAAAAATCAGCTACGGCGGACAAGAACGCCAATCACACCGACGGCTTTGCTGCGAAGCACAACTATTATTCTTTACTTAGTGCTATGTTTCCAGTCGGTAGGTCCAAAAATACGCTAGTTCAATGGACGGCTTCACGCCTCCTGGATCAACCAGTTACACGCCGCACCCCGCAACGACCTTTTCGCCAGCAGGACTGCCTGCCTCGTATGGCCCGAAATTGAGGTGTCTCCCTGCCGACATTGACGTTTCATAACGCAAAGATTGGGGAGAACAACATGGCATTATCCTGTGGCCGGCGCCTGGCGCTCGGCATCGCTTTTTCACTGCTTCCACTCGCCGCCCTGGCTGACGGGGTGAGCGTCAAGTTCGATTTGTCGGACCCGGCCGCAAGCCCTTTCCCAAGCAACCGGTTCACCGTCCTCGACTGGACACAAAACACCTATCGACGCGTCAACCTGCCGAAGCCAAACTGCGCGGTGCGGCCTAGCGATTGCGCCGACATTGATGTGATAAACACGCTCGACGGCTTTTCAACCCAGCCGCGCATCACGGTACCGTTCACGGGGGACATCGACCTCGCTACCGTTAACAGCGACACGATCTACTTGATCAATCTTGGCGACACCCAGACCTACGAAGGCATCGGGCAAAAAGTCGGCATTAACCAGGTCGTGTGGAACCCCGCTTCCAAGACGCTGGCCTTTGAATCCGACGCGTTGCTCAATGAGCATTCGCGCTATGTCCTGGTGGTGACCGACGGCGTGCATGACACTCGCGGCAAGAAGATCAAATCCGAAGGATTCGAGGACGAATCCGGCAAAGGGCGCGACCGCGATGAAGACGAATATCGTCGTGAGTTGCGGGACGCGGCGCGCGTGCGGCACGTCTCCAAACACAATATCGTTGCTGCGACAATGTTCAGCACGCAAAGCATCAGCGCAGATCTTTACAAGATCATGCGAACGATCAAGCGCAGCACTCCAGCACCTGCCAGCTTCATGGTCGGCAATGGCGGCACGATCCGAGCAGTCTTTCCGGTTTCGGCCTTAACAGGCATCCAGTTCAATCGCCAGGTCGGCACGGCGAGCTATGCATCCAACTTCCTGCCAACGCCGGCCTTGCAAGTCGTGCCGGGCGCGGTTGGTCAGATCGCTTATGGAAAATTCACTTCGCCGGATTACCAGACGGCCGGCAAATACATTCCCGCGACCGGCACGCTCAGCGGGCATCCCCAGCCCCAAGGTACCAATGATCTAACGTTCCAGTTATTTGTTCCGGCTGGCGCAAAGCCTCCGGGCGGATGGCCGGTTGCCATCTTCGGCCACGGCTTCACTGACAGCATGTATGGGGCGCCATGGACTGTCGCCTCGGTATTCGCTTCCAAAGGCATTGCAACGCTGGCCATCAACGTCGTCGGCCACGGTGGCGGTCCGCTCGGCAACCTGACTGTGCTGCGGTCCGGCGCGCTCCCCGTGACAGTGAATGCCGGCGGACGCGGCATTGACCAGGACGGTAACGGCACAATTGAATCAACCGAAGGCGTGAATGCCGTTGCGCCTCGTTCGATCGTTAGCAGCCGCGACGGGTTGCGCCAGACAGTGATCGATCTCATGCAACTGGTGCGCCAAGTCGAAGTGGGCATGGACATCGATGGCGATGGTGTAGTCGACCTGAATGCCCAGCGCATCTACTATGCCGGCCAGTCATTCGGCGGCATCTACGGCACGATCCTGTTGGGTGTAGAACCGAACATCAAGGCGGGTGTGCCGAACGTCGGCGGCGGTTCTGTCACCGAGGTGGCGCGGCTTGGTGGTTTCCGTCCGCTGGTGGGCATCTCGCTGGTGACCCGCCTGCCGTCTCTCATCAACATCGCTGATCCGAGTGGCATTGCCTTCAACGAAAACATCCCACTGCGCAATTTGCCACCGCTCGTCGACACCGTGCCGGGCGCAATGGAGATCTCGAAGGTGCTAGACCGCTTTGAATGGGTGCAGCAGGCCGGCAATCCGGTCGCGTATGCTCCGTTCATTCGAAAGCATCCGCTTCCTGGAAACGCGGCCAAGCCGGTGATCTTCCAGTTTGCCAAGGGCGACGGCACGGTGCCGAATCCCACGACCACCGCGATCTTGCGGGCAGGCGATTTGGCGGATGTGGCAACGATCTATCGTAACGATCTTGTTCCACACAATGTGAACGGCGTACCGAAGAATCCGCACACTTTCCTGACGAATATCGGTAATCTCGAGGCGGCACCGTACGCGGTGGCAGCACAGACGCAGATCGGCGTGTTCTTCCAGTCTAACGGGGGAACCATCATCGATCCAGATGGCTCGGGCCCAATCTTCGAGACGCCCATTACACCGCCGCTGCCCGAGACGCTGAACTTCCTGCCGTAATCAGGTACCGAAAAAGGTGCCGGTGCTGTACGACGGGTCCTCCGGGTTTAGCCCTATCGGTCGGCCCGTTGTACAGCGGGCTGTGACTAGTTTGCAGGCTGCGATGAGCACGCTGCAAGCCAGTGACAGCGCCAGATGGGTTCTAGAATCGGACGGCTCGTTTGTGCTTCCTGCAAACCTTGGATAAGGCCAGCGGCCGACCACGGCCGTCCTGGCCTCAGGTCTTGTTCAGAGCCTTAAGCAACGCGATCACGAGCAACGCCAGCACCAGTGAAACGCTCTTCCAGAAAATCACCGGATTGCGTTCCAGTAAAGGCGGCCGAGTCCTGCGCAGAAACGCCTGATTGGGCTGTCGTAAATCGAACATGAATTCCGAGAGTTCCTGATAGCGCTTCGCCGGATCGGGATGCACCGCCGTGCGGAGTGCCCCGTCGACCCACGCCGGTATCTCACGCTTGTCATGAAGTGCAGAACGGTACTGCAATTTTCGTTGGGCGGAACGGGTGCGAGCCTTTGCCGCATCGGTTCCATAAGGCAGCCTGCCGGTTAACATCTGGTAGGTGATGACGCCGAGTGAAAACAGGTCCGAGCGGGGCGAGCCGGCTTCGCCAAGGAAATACTCTGGTGCTGCATATTGTTCCGTGCCCAGGATCCCCGTCCGTTCACCCGGCGCGGCATGCTCCATAACGCCCGCGACGCTGGTTGAGCCGAAATCGATGATCTTCACCGTCCCGGTAGAGTCGATCATAATGTTTTCCGGCCTGAGATCCTGATGCAGCATTTCGACGCGATGAAACGCGCGCAAACCTTTTGCGATTTGCTCCACAATGCCGCGTACCGTCTCCAGCTTTGGCCTGGGATTGTCGATCATCCATTGCGCAAGTGACTGGCCATCAATCAGCTCCATGACGACATAGAGATAGTTTCGCTTGCGGGTTTGCGCAACGGGCTTCAGGACATGGGGGCTATTGATGCGGCGCGCCACCCACTCCTCCATGAGGAAGCGTTCCAGATAGGCCGGATCCCCCTGCAAATCGACCGACGGTGTTTTAAGGATAACTGGCGTGCTGGTTTCCTCGTCGATGGCCAGGAAGACATGGCTGCGACTGCTGCCGTGCACTTCCTTGACGACGCGGTAGCCGTCGACAAGCATCCTCGCTTCAAGTGTCGGAGCAAGCGCCAGTTCCGATACACGCTGATGTATCTCACTCGCCGCAGCGTCGGGCAAGGTTTCTATCCTCACCAACTGCACGGTCAGGTTGTCTTGACTGCCCCGGCGCAATGCTTCTTCGGCCATGTCGCGCGCGAGCCTGTCAAGACCGGAACCGAGGCCATGCGCGCCAGCGGTGCAAACTGTGTCACGTTCGCCGAGTGTGCCGGGCGTGCCCGCTGTGCCCGGCACACTCGGCGTGCTCGGCGGGCCTAGTGTGCCAACCGTTCCAGCAGTGCTGAATAAGCTGTGCAAGAAATCCGCGTCGACATACTCGTGGACGCCATCGGTCGCCAGTATGAACAGGTCGCCCTTTTCTATCTGCAGCGCAAAGTAATCGATCTCAACGCGCGGACCAATGCCCAGAGCGCGACTCAGATAACTTTGATCCCTGGAGACCCACACCCGATGGTCGCTGGTCAGCTGTTCAAGTGACCCGTCGCGCAGCAGATAGATTCTCGCATCACCCACATGAAAAACGTGGGCAGTGGTCGACTTGATGACCATGGCACTGAACGTGCAAACATAGCCACGGTCCTTATCGTATCGGGACTGGCTTTGCTGGGTCTCTGCAAAGAGCCACGAATTCATGGCCGCCAGCACCCGGTCCGCAGACGTCTTGACCGACCACGCTTCCGACGTGCAGTAGTAGTCTTCCAGGAATCCGCTCACCGCGGTTTCACTTGCGATCTGGCTGACCTCGCTGCTGCTGATGCCGTCCGCAAGCGCAACCGCGATGCCCTTCGAACTTAAGAGCGGTTCAGCGGGCGTGACGATGCCGTGAAAATCCTGATTGGTTTCCTTGCGGCCCTTGTCCGAGTACTGTCCTGTCGATACGATCAGTTTTGGGGACATGTTCCGCGAGAGCAGGCCTCAGCAATGCATGCGATGCGGACGCCGCTCATGGTCATGCAGCCTTCAACATGCGCTTTGCCGCCGTTTTGAGATGGGTCGTGTACAGGGTCAGCCCTGTGAAGGTGAGTCCCCCAACCAGGTTACCGAGCACGGTCGGAATCTCATTCCAGATCAGGTAGTCCATGATCGAGAAATGGCCTCCCAAAAGCAAGCCGGAAGGGAACAGGAACATGTTGACGACGGAATGCTCGAATGCCATGGCGAAGAACAGCATGATCGGCATCCACATCGCTATGACCTTGCCGCCGACCGTCGTTGAGATCATGGCGCCGACCACGCCGGTGGATACCATCCAGTTGCAGAGCACACCCCGTATAAACAGCGTGAGCATGCCGGCTGCGCCATATTTGGCATAGCCCAGCGTCCGCGCTTCCCCGATGCCTGCTATCACCTTGCCAACCTTGTCTGGCTCGGTCGAGAAACCGTAGGTGAAGACGATCGCCATCATGACGGCCACTGTCAGCGCACCGAGAAAATTCCCGACGAAGACGAGGCCCCAGTTTTTGAGGACACCGCCAATCGTTACGCCGGCCCGCTTGTCAATCAGCGCCAGCGGCGTCAATACAAATACGCCAGTCAGAAGGTCAAAGCCCAGGAGATAGAGCATGCAGAAGCCGACCGGGAACAGGATCGCCCCGATGATCTGCTGGCCCGTGTTGACGCTCATCGTGACGGCGAACCACGCAGCCAGCGTCAGGATGGCGCCGTCCATATAGGCGAGGCT
>JAQGMR010000020.1 GCA_028292265.1 Herminiimonas sp. | reverse complement strand
GACGGCGGACGCGTCTTTCTCCTTTGTAGTCGCTGGACCGCCGGTCGGCAAGGCGGGTAGCGTCGCAAGATCGACTCCCAGTCACGCGATATCGATTTGCGCAAATCGCATTGCACTTGTCCGCAGGCTGTAAATCCAGAATATTTGTTCCCGCCGCAACGGGGATGCCAAGCCAGACTTATAATGGCTGCGCTCTGGTGCCCGCGTGCATGGTCATGCACGCAGTTAAACGGGAAATACGGCGCTCTTTTCGAGCTAACGTATGCTGCCCCCGCAACGGTAAGCAAGCGTCATGAAAATGACGGCTGTCCTCACTGCCACTGTGCCTTGTGCATGGGAAGGCTGGACGGTTCGACTTGCTAGCCCGGATACCGGCCAGGGTTGGTGGAACCATCTTGATCGGGGCGATCACGACTCCTGGCCAACTGTCTTCGCGCAGCGTCCGGATCGACATATCGCTTGCATCGGGGCAGCAAGGCACGCTGAACGCGAACACAGGGCCGTCCGACTGGACCTGGTGTCGCTCGGATGTCGCGCGTTGCAGTTGAGGCGTCGCATCCGGCACGCAGCATCTTGCGCGTTGCCTTGTCGCGCTGTCCCGTTTCGGTCATGGTGGTTCCGTTTCATCCTGCTGACGGGGAAGTCGGCGGGTTGGCCCCTTACCAAAATACTTCATGACCCCTAACGTCTTGCTTTACGTCTCGGCGGCTACCAAGCCCGTCGCGCGCCCCCTTGCCCTTGCGCTCGTACTCTCCGTCTTTCCTGCCGCGTCTGCCATAGCCCAGGCCGTCAATGCGCCGGCCGATCTGAAAACCCTCGCGCCGGTGGTCGTGACTGCCACCCGCATGCCCGAAGAAGGGCGCGATGTGCTCGCGGACCACAGCACCATTACTTCGGAAGAGATAGCGCGCGCCGGCCAGTCCTCGCTTCTTGAACTCCTGCAGCGTCAGCATGGCGTGGAAGTCACGCTTAGCGGTGGGCCGGCATCGGTCAGCGCGGTGTTCCTGCGCGGCACCAGCAACACGCAAAACGTGGTGCTGGTAGACGGCGTGCGCATTGGTTCGTCGACCAGCGGCGGAGCCACCTGGTCGAGCATTCCGCTGACCGAGATTGACCACGTGGAAATTATTACTGGCCCACTGTCAACGATGTATGGCGCGGATGCCGTTGGCGGCGTGATCCAGATATTCACAAAAAAAGGCGAGGGTCCGCCACGCCTCACGGCAGGAGCCGGCATTGGCACATACGGGACGCGCTCGGAAGACATCAGCCTGTCTGGCTCGGTTGAAGGCACCCATCGCTTCAGCTATGCCATCAGCGCGTCGCATGAGGCGTCGGACGGATTCAACTCAACCAGGCCAGGAAACTTCAGCTTCAATCCAGACAAGGACGGTTACAGCCGCAAGAGTGTCAGCGGCCAGTTCGGATTGAACCTCGCCACAGGGCACGACGTCGGCGTCGTCTTCCTCGACAGCCGGCTTAACGCGCAATTCGATTCCGGTGCCACGCCTGCGGACCCCCACACGCAGCAACAATTGCGCAATCTCGCCGTCTTCACGCGCAACAAGTTCACTTCGAACTGGACCAGCCAGGTGCAAATCTCGCAGTCCGCCGACAAGGCGAACTCGGACACAGGCGCGGCGCCGAGCCGCTTCAATACGACGCAAAAAGATGTGACCTGGCAGAACGACTTCAAACTGGGAACCGACCGCGCGCAGGTGCTGCTGGAACGCCGGATTGAACAGGTCGAAGCCACCACGACAGCGTTGACCGGCATGCGTGGCACCAACTCTGTCGCCGCGTCGTATCAATTGCGGCGCGACCGGCACCTTGCCGATTTCAGTCTGCGCAATGACAACAGCTCACAGTTCGGCTCGCACACGACCGGCGCCGCTGGCTACGGTTACCGCCTGACGAATGCGCTGCGCGCTGGCGTCAGCGCCGGCACCAGCTTTCGTGCGCCGACCTTCAATGATCTATTTTTCCCGGGCTTCGACAATCCCACCTTGCGCCCGGAGAAAGGCAGAAACGTTGAGGGTGGTCTGTACTATGACGACGGCAAAACGCAGGGGAGCGCAGTGGTCTATCGCAACCGCGTGACCGACCTGATAATTTTTGGGAGCGGCTGCCCTTTCCAGCCAGCGAACCATCCATTTGGCTGCGCCGCCAATGTGGATGAGGCGCTGCTGACCGGACTAACCCTCGCGGGCAGCCAGCGTTTCGGTAACTGGACTACGCGCGCTGCGCTGGATTTCCAGAATCCGCGTGACGACACTACCGGAAAGCTGCTGGCCCGGCGCTCGCAACAGCATGCCACGCTTGCCGCGGATTACGCGGTTGGCTCTTTGAAGGCTGGCGCGGAATGGGTATTGTCCGGTCGTCGTTTCGAAAACGCGGCGAATACGACGGTGCTCGGCGGATATGGCATGCTGAACTTGGTTGCCAGCTATGCCGTGGCGCGGGATTGGACCGTGGTTGGGCGCTGGAACAATGTCACCGACAAGAACTACGAACTGGCACGTGACTACGCAACGCCGGGCTCGAACGTCTTCGTCGGCGTGCGCTACGCGATGCGTTAGGAGAGCCTGGTCCCCGGTTTTCGTGCATCTCACTTCGAGCCCTTCTCCCGCGCAGGCTTGTGACTATGAAAGGATCCGTCGTGCAATGAGGCAAGCGTTGAGCCCGACTTCCGCTACAGCGGCGCACGCTGCGCAATTGCGCCCACACCGTTGGGCGATTTCGCTCGCCGTGCTCTTTGTCGCGGCGTTGTCTAGCGTGGTCCTGGCATGCCTGACCGGATCAGTGACGGTGCCGCTGGCTGACATGCCGGCGGCATTTGGCGAACTGGTTGGCGGCGGCGCGCGGCAGATAGGCGCCACGCTGCTTGCCCTGCGTCTCGATCGTGCGGCCACAGCATTCGTCACCGGCGGCTCCCTTGCATTGGCGGGCGCAATGATGCAGGCCTTGTTGCGCAATCCGTTGGCCGATCCGTACGTGCTCGGCATTTCGGGCGGGGCCGCGGTCGGGGCGGTTGCTTCACTGCTTCTCGGCATGGCCGCCTGGGTGACCGACCTTTCCGCGCTTGGTGGCGCGCTGCTCATTTCTGCGCTGCTCTACCTGCTTGCCCGGCGCGATCTGCGCAGCGGCGTCGCGCTCGATGGCGGCACCTCCCTTTTGCTACTGACCGGTGTCATCTTGTCCTCGGGCTGCATGGCGCTGGTGACCCTCATGCTGTCCATAGCGCCGGAAAGCCGTCTGCGCAGCATGGTGTTCTGGATGATCGGTGACCTTTCCGGTGGAACCTTTCGCGTACTGCCCGCGCTGCTGCTGATGGTCGTCCTAATTTTCACGTTGCGCCTGGCGCGCGCCATCAATGTCATGGCCCTGTATGCCGACGGCGCCGCCACGCTCGGCGTTCCGGTGGCCCGGCTGCGCGAGGCACTGTTTGTCTGCTCCGGCTTGCTGACCGCCAGCGCAGTGAGCAGCGCGGGCAGCATCGGCTTCGTCGGACTGATTGTGCCGCACGCCGTGCGCTTCTCGCTCGGTCCGGACCACCGCCTCTTGTTGCCCGCCTCCATGCTCGCTGGCGGTGCCTTCCTGGTGGTGGCCGACACGGTCGCCCGCACGCTGCTGGCGCCGCAGCAATTGCCAGTCGGTGTCATCACGGCCATGATCGGCGTGCCCGTGTTCCTGATCCAGCTTCACCAGTTGCGGCAGCGCTGACATGCTGCGAACCACGTCCCTGCAGCTTGCCGTCGGCGCCCGCGTACTGGTCGAGCGTCTCGACTGGCGTGTCGCGGCGGGAGAGTGCTGGTGCGTCTTGGGGCGTAACGGCGCGGGGAAGAGCACGCTGCTCCGAACACTGGCCGGCTTGCATGAGGCCGACGCCGGCACCATCGCCTTGCACGGCCGGGTATTGACTGACTATTCGCCGGTTGACCTCGCTCGCTTGCGGGCCTTCCTGCCGCAAAGCCGGCACGACGCTTTTGGCTACTGCGTGATGGACGCAGTGTTGGCGGCACGCCATCCGCTACACCAGGGACGCTATTGGGAAAGCACGGCCGACCATGCCGCGGCAGTTGCCGCATTGAGCGCAATGGAAGTCCAGGATCTGGCACACCGCGACATTCGGTCGTTGTCCGGTGGCGAACGCCAGCGGGTTGCCATCGCAGCCGCCCTGGCGCAGGACACACCGCTGTTGATGCTCGACGAACCCGCCAACGCGCTCGACCTTGCGCACCAGGTCCAAACCATGGCGCTAATCTCCCGACTCTGCCGGCACGAAGGCCGGTCGGTCATCATGGTTGCGCACGACCTCAACCTTGCGCGCGCCACCGCCACCCATGCGCTGCTACTGATGGGGAATGGCGGCTGGCGCGCAGGCACGGTGGTCGACATCATGCAGGACGATTTGTTGAGCACCTGTCTTGGGCATCCGATCGAATCGGTGCAGGTGCCTGGCCGCACGCTGTTCCTCCCGGTGCATTCTGTGGTGACGGAAGATAAAGCATGACCGACGCGGCCACATCGATTCGAATCCTTCTGGTCTCTGCGGCTGCTTCTGGCGCGGGCAAGACAACCTTCACCGCTGCGCTTGCGCGCAAGCTGTGCCTGGCCGGAGAGAAGGTTGCGGTGTTCAAGGTCGGCGCTGATTTCATCGACCCCATGTTGCTGGCGCGTGCCATTGGCGCCCCGGTTCAATCGCTCGATTTGTGGATAGTCGGCGAAGAAGGCTGCCGCCGCCTACTGCATGCCGCGGCACAGGTCGTCGATGTCATCCTGATTGAAGGCGTAATGGGCTTGTATGACGGCACGCCGTCCACGGCCGATCTGGCGCGCGCATTCGATTTGCCGGTGCTAGCCGTGCTGGATGCATCTGCCATGGCGCAAACCGCCGGCGCGCTTGCCGCAGGGCTGCGTGACTATGGGCCAGTGCGCATGGCCGGCGTGGCGGCAAATCGGGTAGCCGGAGAGGGACATGCTGCCATGGTTGCCGCTTCGTTGCGTGATATCCCCTTGCTGGCCAGCCTTTCAACGCAACCAAACTCGCTACCCGAGCGGCAGCTTGGACTGGTCTTGCCGGACGAGGTGGCCAGCCTTGACAGCTTGCTCGACGAGCTTGCCGAGGGGCTAACTCTGTACGGCGACGCGTGGAGCGCCTTGCCTCGCACGCGGATGGCCGCCCCACCTGTGCCGCCGATGCCTGAACAGCGGCTTAAGGGTCTGCGGATCGCCATTGCGCGAGACGCCGCCTTCGCCTTTCTCTATCCGGCGAACCTTGAATGCCTGGCAAGCATGGGGGCACGGCTCACGTTTTTTTCGCCTCTGAATAATGAGCCTGTGCCTGAAAGCGCCGATGCGGTCTATCTGCCCGGCGGCTATCCGGAACTGCATGCCGAAGCGCTGGCGGCGGCATCCGCATGGCAGGCTTCAATTCGGGCCGTGCATGGGGGCGGCATGCCGGTTTGGGCCGAGTGCGGCGGCATGATGTCAGTGGCCCGGACCCTGGTGGATATTGAAGGCAAGGCCTGGCGGATGGCAGGGCTGCTGCCGGCGGATGTGTCGATGCAGCGGCGCCTGGCCGGCATCGGTCCGCAATCGCTGCAACTGCCGGCGTTTGGGGGCGGTGTATTGCGTGGCCACAGTTTTCACTATGCACGGACCGATGCGGCCTCGGATCCGATCAGCTTCACCCGCCGCCATGCCTCTGGCGAACCTGGCGAGGCAGTGTACCAACATGGGTCGCTCCGAGCGTCGTGGTTCCATCCGTATTTTCCGTCCTGCCCTGAAGCCGCCGCATCGCTGTTCAAGCCCGCGCCGCCGGACTCTCAAGACCACAAGGCATCATGAACATTAGCGGTTCACCTCGGCAGCGCGCGCCAACGTTGAAACACGCATGGCGTGGCGCGTTCCGCCTGCTGGCAACGATACTGGCATGCGCCAGCGCGCCGTCGCCGGCGGCCATCAGCGTTATTGATGACAGCGGCAATACAGTCACCGTGGACAGTCCGGCGCAGCGTGTCATTTCCTTCGCGCCGCACGTGACGGAGCTACTGTTTGCCGCGGGTGCCGGAAGCCATATCGTCGGTGTCATCGCCTACAGCGATTTCCCGGAAGCCGCCAAACGCCTGCCGCAGATCGGAGACAGCCGCGAGATCGACTTCGAACGCGTGGTGGCGCTGAAGCCCGATCTACTCGTGGTCTGGCAAAGCGGGAACACCTCCCGCCAGCTGGAGCAACTGCGCCGCCTTGGCGTGCCGATGTTCTTCAGCGAGCCTCACAAGCTGGTCGATATACCGTCGAATGTCGAGCGGCTGGGCAAGCTGACGGGAAGCGTGGTGGCGAATGGCGTTGCAATGGAATTTCGCAAGCAGCTGGCGGAGTTTGGCGCGGGTTACCGTAACCGCTCGCCGGTGCGGGTGTTCTACCAGATCAGCGACAAACCGCTTTACACACTCAATGGCCAGCACATTGTGAGCGACGCGCTTGCTCTGTGCGGCGGCATCAACATCTTCGCCAGCCTGCCCGTCGTGGCGCCGGCAGTGAGTGTCGAAGCGGTGCTGCAGCAAGATCCGGAGGCGATCGTCGGCGGCATGGGTAAAGATTACCTCGCGATGTGGCGACAATTCCCTTCAATGACCGCGGTGCAGCGGGGCAACCTGCTGAGCGTCGATGGCATATTGATGAATCGCGCCGGGCCACGGATGATTCAGGGCGCGACCACATTGTGCGAGCAACTCGAGAACGTACGTCGGCGGCGCGGGGCCCCAAGATAATGCGCTTGAGCCTGCCGCTGCCTTGAGCGGGAACGCGCCTGCTTCTCAGTAGCCGCAGCGACCGTAAGCTGGTCAGCGGCGGTACGGAGGGCCGCTCGGGACACGGGTCGTCCGACCCGGATCGCGGCCCGACTGCACACTGCATGCGCACAAGGCATCGCTGGTCAGGCGGCCGCGCAGCAGCGTGGCGACGACGCTTTCCAAGTCATTGACCGCACCCTGCAGCCCCTTTGAATCGATCCAGTGAGGTCGATGTAGCGTGCGCCTAAAAAACTCGCAGTCTTGCGGATATCGGCGTAGGTATGTTCGGGAAGATGCCCTGCTATCGATCGCACGCGGAGAAAAGGCGGGCGTTCCGCAATGGGAAGATGGCCGCAGTGTGCAAGCAGGTCCAGCATGCGACTTTCGTCGAAGTCGACGCTCGAAATAACAAGGCTGAACCGGTTTTCACCGATCATACGTAATGCGTCGTCGAGCGTCTCTGCAACCAGCACGTCGCCGTGACGCCGGATCGCATCGCCAGCGAGTTCAGTCGTCCGAGGCCCGACTGCTGCAAGGATTTGTGGGGCGCTCATATTTTCTCCGAGACGAGGTATCGCATATACTGCCGCGCCACTGCGGCGACTGCCGGTTACGGTGCCGACATTTAAAACGCCCGATAATCGACTGCGCACTTTTGCCGTGGCTTCACTTTTGAGTATCACCATGAGCACAAGCTTTTACAACGCTGCGATCGTCAACGATTGTGGAAGCTTTAAACAATTCACTTTAAGTGCTGCTCTTCCAAACCAATTTGGTGCGAAAGGCTGAGGCATGAAGGCACAAAACGCTTCAATTAGATGCATCGCCGCGTCGGCGCCGGGTTTGCGAGTCGCTTGTGCTGGTATTGCGAAACAGGGCAGGCGAGCAGGCGGCAATGCCGCGTTGGTTAAGCGACGACACTTTCCGGACTGGCTTCGGACAGTAGAAGTTGGGAGTTGATGGGTTGGTATGCGCATGCTCGCTTGCGCCTAAATTGCCGCCGGGTCGGACAATTGCGAACGGATGCCCAGTGGGCCCGCACTGCGTTTTGCCGACCGCCGGGCATATTGCACTGCATGATGACTTTTTGGCGAGCATGCCGCACCATGCGTTCATAAAAATCCATTGCCTCCGAGGCGAGGAGACAAAAAAAGCCCGCGTCGTGATCGATGCGGGCTTTTTACTGTGGCTTTCGGATAGCCTGGTATGTCTGGCTTCCTGAAGCAGGGTATTCCCGGTCGCCGGGAACGCAACTTGATGAAACTGGAGAAAATCGATGAAAACTTCTAACCGCCGTCTTGCGCTGGCCTCATTAGCGGGAATCGTGGCGACGCTGTCGCTCGGCCTCGCCGCACCGTTCGCGCATGCCCAGGCATGGCCCACCAAGCAGGTAATCAAGATCGTTTCGCCGTACGCACCCGGCGGTACCACCGACGTGCTGGCGCGTTTACTGGCGCAGCGGCTGCAGGAAAAATTGGGGCAGAACGTCATTGTGGAAAACCGCGCCGGGGCCGGCGGCAACCTTGGCACCGATATCGTCGCCAAGGCGGCACCGGACGGCCACACCTTGTTGCTGGCGGCCAGCGGTCCCATTGTGATTTCACCGTCGCTTTACCAGAAGCTGCCGTACCAGCCTTTGAAAGACTTCACCTACATTTCGCCCCTGGCCGGCGCACCCTTCGTCGTCGTGGTGAACGCAAACTCTGGTCTTAATACGTTGAAGGACGTGATCGCGAAAGGCAAGGAAGGCAAGCTGTCGTTTGCGTCGGCCGGCTCCGGTACGCCGCAGCACATCATTGGTGAAATGTTCAATATCCAGGCCGGCACGAAGATTCAGCACATTCCGTACAAGGGTTCCGGCCCGGCCATGAACGACCTGATGGGCGGGCAGGTTCCACTGGCTTTTGAAAATCCGATCGTGGCGATGCCACATGTGAAATCCGGACGCCTCAAGGTACTCGCGGTCACTGGCGCGACGCGCTCCGCCAACCTGCCGGATGTGCCGACCGTCGCGGAACTCGGTCTCACCGGCTTTGAGGCCCGGCCCTGGTATGGACTGCTCGGCCCGGCCAACATGCCGGCTGACGTAACAAACAAGCTTAACGCCGCGGTGGAAGAATTCCTTGCCAGCCCCGCCATCAAGCAGCGGCTCGACAGCCTCGGCTCCGAGCCAATGTACATGCCAGCGGCCCAGTTCAAGACCTTTGTCGCAAGTGAGCTTGAGAAGTGGACCAAGGTTGTTAAAACGTCGGGTGCGACCGTCGATTGAACGTGAGGTCGGAGAGGGGTCGCGTTGTAGTGCTGGCGGCGGCCAAGGCGACCCCGGCCGCCACGGCGTCTACGGTGAACACGGCAGCTAAATCGGAGCTTGATACCGCAGCTAGGGCAGCTACAGCAGCTACAGCAGCTACACCAGCTATACCAGCTACAGCAGCGTCATGAGCAATCGTCACCTTGAACCCGAAGAGATCGTCGCCCTTGCAGCCGCGACGGCCAGCATCGCAGTGTCGTGTGAGTGCGCGCGCCGACCGTACGCTGGATGGGAGAGCCTGTCGCCCACCTTTCCGGAAGAATTGCTCGAACGGGTCGGCAAGGTTTCGGCCGCCCTTGATGGCGAATTGCGGGTGGAGGAATACCATCCCGAGGGTACAAACCTGTGGTCGGAGAACGCGCCGATCGCCTTGAATTATTACCCGGCGAATCGCTGCGAGGTGTGGCAATGTCGGCACTGCCAGCGTTGTTACCTGCGCTATACCGAATTCGGCGGCTACTACGTTGACCGGCGGATGCGCAGGCTGCAGTTTGAGCTTGTCACACTGGTGGAGTGACTTGGCCAGCGTGCCGTTCGTGGCTGTAAGGTGCCCTACGCTCCAGGTGCCATACGATTCGGCAAGCCTGACTGCTAGACGTCTGACCTTGAGGCCCTTGAGGGGAGATGCTAGCCGTCGAGATGCAAGAGGGTGACATGCTCGATGGCCAGACGCCCCGCAGCCCCTGAAGCTTCGGCACGGATCGCGTTAGCCAACAAGTCCGCGCGAGTACTCCGTTCAGAATCCCATGCCGAATCCAACACCACCGCCACGAACGCCTCCCCAACTGCCGAATCCGAGCCCGCCGTAAGCGCCCGGGCCCGGGTAGGTCGGATCGATCGGCACGCCGTTCGGCGTCACCAGGGCTCCGGGATTTGACGTGGCATTCAAGCCGGCATTACCGTTATTGGCGTAGGAGGCACAACCTCCCAGCAGGCTCGCAATCGCGATTAACAGGGCAGCACGCTTCATGGGAATCTCCGTCGAGTGTCTGACATTGGACAGCGAGGTTTCCGAGCGGTTCTGCCAGCACATCAGGCCCACATCCGTCCGACCAACAGGTGCTTGATGCGGGTGCCAAGTGGCCTTATTTCTCCACTTGATCACGAAGCGCCTTGGCGGTCGACGCCGCTTCCTTCGACCCTTCCATGACGAGCGGTGTCACTTTATCGATATAGGGCTTTACCGATTCATAGAAGGCAGGGCTCAACCAGCAACCGACTGCCACCAACAGACCGAGCACGATCAAGACCGAGGCGATCTTGAGTGCAAACCGCAGCAGCACGATGCCGATCACGACGAACAGAAGCAGGAACAGGATGCCGGTAAGGGTCATGATCGTTTCTCCAGATTGGGAAAGCGCAGCCGTTTGCATCCTGTGGAACCGGGCTGCCGCGCGCGCACTGTGCAACGGGAGGCGCGGCGTTGCAATTTCGGAAGACAGCGCAAGAGCGTAACTATACGCATGCTGCGAAAGTGCGGCGGGAGCGCGAACAACACAAGGTGTGTATTGCTTCCAACGTAATTACGCAAAGGACAGTAATTGTTGCCTGGGGGTTGGACGGGAACGCCCAAGGCAAATTTTCATGCGTGTTCTCGAAACCCCCTCTACTTTTGGGCCCCTTTTTCGAAAGGCAATGAGAGGAGGGAGCGGCTGCTGATTTCAAATTGGTCTGCCGATTTAGATGCGGCAAAACGTTTTCTGTCGTAGCACTTTATGCATAGTAACGTCAA
>JAQGMR010000076.1 GCA_028292265.1 Herminiimonas sp. | reverse complement strand
TACAACCGATGTGAACCGGAATGCGAGGCCCGGATCAATCACCAGTCCGGCTTGCGATTCCAGCGCAACCGCAATGCCGAGCGCCTGAAAAGTAGCCAGCACCAGTGTTCCGTACCGCGTGTACTGGGTAATCTTGCGACGTCCCGATTCACCTTCCTTCTTCAACGCCTCCAGCTGCGGGGAAACGACCGACATGAGCTGCATGATGATCGATGCAGAAATGTACGGCATGATCCCTAGCGCAAACACGGTGAACCGAGACAACGCGCCACCGGAGAACATGTTGAACATGCCCAGGATGCCGCCCTGGTTTTGCTTGAACAGCTGCGACAACTGCGTCGGGTCAATACCCGGTACGGGTATATGCGCACCAATCCGGTACACGACCAGCGCACCGAGCAGGAACCAGAGGCGACCCCATGGGAAGCCACTTGCCGCACTCTTGGCAGATCGGGGTGTTGTAGCCAATGTGGTCTCCGAAAACCTTGGGATTACGCTACCGAGCCGCCGGCCGCTTCAATCGCAGCCTTGGCACCCTTGGTCGCGATAAGTCCCTTCAACGAAACCTTCTTGCTGAGCTCACCCGATGCGATAACGCGCACAACGCGTGCAAGTTCATGGATCACGCCGGCCTGCTTCAACGAAAGAATATCGATATCGCCGACGGGAAGTTTCTCCAGGTCCGACAACCGGACTTCTGCCTTGTAGGGCGTTGCCAGTGACTTGAAGCCACGCTTTGGGAGCCGACGTTGCAGCGGCATCTGGCCGCCTTCAAAACCGACTTTGTGGAAACCACCCGAGCGGGACTTCTGGCCCTTGTGACCACGCCCAGCTGTTTTGCCCAAGCCAGAACCGATGCCGCGCCCGACACGGCGCTTGTAGTGCTTTGCGCCGTCCGCTGGCTGAATAGTGTTCAATTCCATTGTTTTCTCCGTTCGCAAGCGCTGCTTACGAAACTACTTTCACAAGATAGGAAACCTTGTTGATCATGCCACGGACCGAAGGTGTGTCCTCCAATTCGGAAACCGAATTTATGCCACGCAGTCCCAGGCCCCGTACGGTAGCGCGATGCGATTCGCGCGTGCCAATCAGGCCCTTGATCAGTTTCACTTTGAGTGTTTGTGCCATGTCGATCACCTTAGCCCAAGATCTCTTCAACCGATTTGCCGCGCTTGGCAGCAATTTCGGAAGGGGTATTCATCTTCGCCAGACCGTTCAGCGTCGCACGAACCATGTTGTATGGATTGGTAGAGCCGTTGGACTTGGCCACCACGTTGGTTACACCCATCACTTCAAAAATCGCGCGCATTGGACCACCGGCGATAACGCCAGTACCGTCCTTGGCAGGCGACATCAGAACCGCGGACGCGCCATGCTTGCCGGTCACCGTGTGCTGCAACGTGCCGTTCTTGAGTGGCACTTTGATCATCTTGCGACGCGCTTCTTCCATTGCTTTCTGGACAGCTACAGGCACCTCTTTCGATTTGCCCTTGCCCATACCAATGCGCCCATCGCCATCACCGACCACTGCTAGCGCCGCAAAGCCCATGATCCGTCCGCCCTTGACCACTTTGGTCACGCGATTGACAGCGATCATTTTCTCGCGCATGCCGTCATCCGGCTTCTCGCTTTGCATCTTTGACTGCATCTTTGCCATGATGATTTATCCTTAGAACTTCAGACCGGCTTCGCGCGCTGCTTCAGCGACTGCCTTGACACGGCCGTGATACCGGAAACCGGAACGGTCAAACGCAACCTGCTCGATCCCGGCCTTCAGCGCCTTCTCGGCGACCCGTTTTCCCACCAACGCCGCAGCAGCAGTATTGCCGCCCTTGCCGCTTTCGCCAGCAAGTTGCTGCCGCACTTCGGCTTCGAGTGTCGAGGCGGAGGCAAGAATACGCGCGTCCGGACCGATGATCGATGCGTAGATATGCAGATTGGTACGGTGAACCGCCAAGCGGACCACCTTTAACTCTGCGATTTTCGCGCGGGTTTGGCGGCCGCGGCGCAAGCGTGATTGTTTCTTGTCCATCGTCAGCCTCTGTTACTTCTTCTTGGTTTCTTTGATCACAACCACTTCATCCGAGTACCGGACGCCCTTGCCCTTGTAAGGCTCAGGACTGCGGTATGCACGAACTTCAGCAGCCACCTGACCAACCTGTTGACGGTTGATACCCTTGATCAAAATCTCGGTCTGGGTCGGCGTTTGCACTGTGACGCCGGGGGGCATCATGTGAACCACCGGGTGCGAAAAGCCTAGCGACAGGTTCAGTTTGTCGCCCTGAGCCTGAGCGCGATATCCAACGCCAACCAGGTTCAGTTTCTTCTCGAAGCCTTTTGTAACGCCGTTGACCATGTTATTGACCAGGGCGCGCATCGTGCCCGACATTGCATTGGCTTCGCGGCTTTCATTGGCAGCTTCAAAGCGCAGGGTGCCGTTGTCATTAACGACTTTGACGAGTCCATGGGCCAGCGACTGTGAAAGCACGCCTAGCGGACCCTTGACCGTGATCTGGTCCTGCGCAATGGTTGCTTCGGCGCCCTTCGGCAGCTCGATCGGCATTTTTCCTACACGAGACATTTTCCGCTCCTTAGGCCACGTAGCACATAACTTCACCACCGAGGCCGGTAGCGCGTGCTTTGCGGTCGGTCATCACGCCCTTGGGCGTTGAAACGATTGCGACACCCAGCCCGTTCATCACGTTGGGAATGTCTTTCGACCCTTTGTAAATCCGAAGTCCAGGGCGCGATACGCGCTCGAGCCGCTCGATCACAGGACTCCCGGCATAGTATTTCAGTTGAATGGACAAGACCGGCTTGCCATCAACATCCGCTATAGCGAAGTCTTCAACGTAGCCCTCATCCTTCAGCACCTTGGCGATCGCCACTTTGACTTTGGAAGACGGCATTGCCACGGCAACCTTGCGGACGCCTTGGGCGTTACGGATACGGGTCAGCATATCGGCGATAGGATCGCTCATACTCATCGATTATTCTCCTATTACCAGCTAGCTTTTGTCATTCCGGGAATTTCGCCACGCATGGCGATTTCACGGAGCTTGGTGCGACCCAGACCGAACTTTCGGAAGGTGCCGCGCGGACGTCCAGTCAGGGAACAACGATTGCGCTGACGGGTCGGGGCGGAGTTGCGAGGCAGTGCCTGCAATTTCAGCCGCGCGTCATAGCGGTCTTCGTCGGACTTCGACTGGTCGTCGATAATGGCTTTTAACTCGGCGCGCTTACCGGCGTATTTCTTCACCAGGTCTGCACGCTTCTGTTCACGGTTAATCAGTGCCAGCTTTGCCATGGCAGCCTCAGTTTCTGAACGGGAATTTAAAGGCGGCGAGAAGCGCTTTCGCTTCGTCGTCGGTCTTGGCTGTCGTGGTGATACTAATGTTCATGCCACGCAGCGCATCAATCTTGTCGTACTCGATCTCGGGGAAAATGATCTGCTCTTTCACACCGATGTTGTAGTTTCCACGACCGTCGAATGACCGTCCCGACACACCACGGAAATCGCGCACACGAGGCAGCGCAACGGTGATGAATCGATCCAGAAACTCATACATGCGCGTGCCGCGCAATGTCGCCATACATCCGATCGGATAACCTTCACGGATCTTGAATCCGGCAATTGCCTTGCGCGACTTCGTCACGACCGGCTTTTGACCTGCGATCTTGGTCATGTCACCAACCGCATGGTCAAGCACCTTCTTGTCGGCGACAGCCTCGCCAACACCCATATTGACGGTGATCTTGAGAAGGCGCGGGACTTCCATTGTGGACTTGTAGCCGAATTTCTCGGTCAGGTCCGCAACGACCTTTTGTTTGTAGAATTCCTGGAGACGGGCCATGATATTTAAACCTTAACGACTTCGCCGCTGGACTTGAAAACGCGGACTCTCTTGCCGTCCACTGTCTTGACCCCTGCGCGATCAGCCTTGCCGGTTGCCGCATTGAACAGCGCGACATTCGAAATGTGAATTGGCATCAGTTTGTCTACGATGCCACCTGTTGTACCAGCCATTGGATTCGGCTTGGTCGCCTTCTTGGCGATGTTGATTCCATCTACCACGACGTGGTCGGCGCCAACGCGCTGCTTGACTACGCCGCGCTTGCCCTTGTCCTTGCCGGTCAATACGATGACTTCATCGTTCCTGCGAATATTTTCCATAACGCCAATCCCTTACAAGACTTCGGGCGCGAGAGAAACGATCTTCATGAATCGCTCAGTACGCAATTCACGAGTAACCGGTCCAAAAATGCGCGTTCCGATCGGCTCCAGCTTTGCGTTCAACAAAACCGCAGCGTTGCCGTCGAACTTCACCAACGAACCATCCTGGCGACGCACACCCTTGGCGGTACGCACCACGACAGCATTGTAAATTTCACCCTTCTTGACGCGACCACGCGGCGCAGCAACTTTGACCGTCACCTTGATGATGTCGCCAATGCTTGCGTAACGGCGCTTTGAACCACCAAGCACCTTGATGCACAGGACTTCGCGCGCACCAGTGTTGTCGGCCACTTCGAGCCGGCTTTCAGTTTGAATCATGATATTTTCTTTCCCAACTTAACCCGATTCCGCACGATGCGGGATTACGGTCAGTCTTGGTCCCGTCAGTTTGCCTTTTGGGGGCGCGCCGATTAGGTGGACGACTTACGGAACTGCCTGAAATACGTTTGCTGCCAATGCCGCTTTTTTTATGCGAGCCGGAGTGCATTTCTGCAATCCGCTTTCACTTCCAGATTCGAGAAGCGAAGCCCGCCATTATGTCAGCAAAACGAAGGGCTCGCAATAAACTTCTTAGACGTTTTGCGCTACTTGAACGACGCGGGTCACGGTCCAGGCTTTAGTCTTCGAAATAGGACGACCTTCCTGGATCTCGACCATGTCGCCTTCCTTGGCCTGGTTCGCCTCATCATGCGCATGGTACTTGTTCGTGCGCTTGATAATTTTGCCGTACAGCGGATGCTTGAGCTGTCGCTCAATCAGCACGGTCACCGTCTTGTCCATCTTGTCGGAGACCACTTTGCCAATCAGCGTGCGCTTGAGCGCCGGTTTGACTGTGTCATTCATTATTTCGCTTCCTTCTGGTTCACGACCGTCTTGACGCGCGCGATGTCGCGGCGGACCTTCTTGAGCTGCGAAGTATTGTTTAGCTGCTGCGTAGCGATTTGCATGCGCAGGCCAAACTGGGCCTTCAACAGGTCATTGAGCTCCTTCGTCAGGGCCGCCTTGTCTTTACCAGCGAGTTCAGATGCTTTCATGACGTACTCCAATTATTGGCCGACCTGGCGGACAACGAAAGTCGTCAGCAGCGGCAGTTTGGCGGCAGCGAGCCTGAAGGCTTCACGTGCCAGGACCTCATCCACGCCATCCATTTCGTACAGCACTTTGCCCGGCTGAATTTCAGCGACGTAGTACTCAGGATTGCCCTTGCCGTTACCCATACGGACTTCAGCTGGCTTTTGCGAGATTGGCTTGTCTGGAAATATACGGATCCAGATCCGTCCGCCGCGTTTGATATGGCGCGTCATGGCCCGACGAGCAGCCTCGATCTGGCGCGCTGTAATGCGGCCGCGACCGATTGCCTTGAGACCAAATTCGCCGAACGAGACAGCAGTGCCGCGGTCATGCGAGATGCCCTTGTTGCGGCCCTTCTGTTCCTTGCGGTATTTTCTGCGTGCTGGTTGCAGCATCTTTATTCTCCTGCCTTCTCAACCGGGGCGACGGCGACGTCGTCCGGCTTCTTGGCGCGCACCCGTTTAGCGGGCGCAGGCGTAGTTGCATTGGGCACCGCGGGAGCGGCGGGGGCGGCCTGACCTTCTGGACGACGCGTCCGGGCCGGACGACTGCCAGGTTTGCCATCGTCACGACGTGGAGCACGACGCTTGCGCTCTTCGTCAGTCACGACGTCGATCGAAGGTGCTTCACCGCTTGCAAGACGATCGCCTTTGTAGACCCAGACCTTGATGCCGATGATCCCGTAGGTCGTTTCTGCTTCGCTGAAACCATAGTCAATGTCAGCGCGCAGTGTGTGCAGGGGCACACGGCCTTCCCGATACCATTCGGTACGAGCGATCTCAATGCCATTCAGTCGACCCGACGACATGATCTTGATACCCTGGGCGCCAAGACGCATTGCGTTTTGCATCGCGCGCTTCATGGCACGGCGGAACATGATCCGCTTTTCGAGTTGCTGCGCGATCGAATCGGAGATCAACTGAGCGTCGGTTTCCGGCTTGCGAATTTCCTCGATATTGACGTGCACCGGCACGCCCATCATCTTGGTCAGTGTCGCTTTGAGGACTTCAATGTCCTCGCCCTTCTTGCCGATGACAACGCCTGGTCGTGAGCTATAAATCGTAATACGCGCGTTCTTCGCAGGACGCTCGATAAGCACGCGGCCAACCGAAGCATTCTTCAGCTTCTTCTTGAGGAACGCGCGGACTTTCAGGTCTTCACTCAGCATCGATGCGAAGTTCGACGAACCTGCATACCAGCGGGAACTCCAGTTACGCGTTACTGCGAGGCGGAACCCGGTCGGATGTATCTTCTGTCCCATCGTGACTCCTTAGTTACCGACAGTCACGTAAATGTGACAGGATTGTTTAGAGATACGATCACCTCGACCCTTTGCACGCGCGGTGAAGCGCTTCAGCACGGGACCTTTTTCGACGTAGATTGTCGTAATTTTCTGCTCATCGATATCGGCTCCATCGTTGTGCTCGGCGTTCGCGATAGCGGACTCAAGCACTTTCTTGATGATTCCAGCGCCTTTTTTCGGGCTGAAGGTCAGGATGTTCAGAGCCTGATCGACTTTCTTGCCACGGATGAGATCGGCGACCAATCGGCCCTTCTGATCAGACAGCCGCACACCACGGAGGATTGCTTTAGTTTCCATAATGGGACCTTATCTCTTCGCCTTTCTGTCCGCCGCATGTCCCTTGAACGTACGGGTCAATGAGAACTCGCCAAGCTTGTGACCGATCATGTTCTCAGACACAAAAACCGGTATGTGCAGCTTGCCGTTATGCACCGCGATCGTCAGGCCGATAAAGTCCGGCATGATGGTCGAGCGGCGCGACCAGGTCTTGATCGGCTTTTTGTCACGAGTGGCTTGCGCGGTCTCGACTTTTTTCAACAGGTGGGCGTCACAAAACGGCCCTTTTTTTAATGAACGTGACATGATTTATCCCTTATTTCTTGCCGCGGCGAGAAACGATCATCGACGTCGTGCGCTTATTCCGACGCGTTTTCTTGCCCTTGGTTTGCTGACCCCACGGCGACACCGGATGGCGTCCAGCCGCAGTACGACCTTCACCACCACCGTGCGGGTGATCGACCGGGTTCATGACAACACCACGAACCGTCGGACGTACACCGCGCCAGCGCATCGCACCGGCTTTACCGATCTTGCGCAGGTTGTGCTCGCCGTTGCCGACTTCACCAACGGTTGCACGGCATTCGATGTGAACACGCCGCACTTCGCCTGAACGAAGACGGACCTGAGCGTAAGTGCCTTCGCGTGCCATCAAAACGACACCGGCACCGGCGGTACGCGCCATCTGAGCACCCTTGCCAGGCAACATCTCGACGCAATGCATCGTGGTGCCCACGGGGATATTGCGAATCGGGAGACAGTTGCCAGACTTGATCGGCGCTTCCGCCCCATTCATCAACTGGTCCCCAACAGCCATGCCCTTGCTGGCGATAACGTATTTGCGCTCACCGTCCGCATAGCATACGAGTGCGATATTCGCGCTGCGGTTCGGATCGTATTCGATACGCTCAACCTTGGCGGAGATGCCGTCCTTGTTGCGACGGAAGTCGACCATGCGGTAATGCTGGCGATGACCACCGCCGATATGACGGGTAGTGATGCGGCCGTTGTTATTGCGACCCGCAGACTTCGATTGCTTTTCGGTCAGCGCGTCAAAGGGGCGTCCCTTGTACAGGTCAGGCGTGACCACCTTGACCATGCCGCGACGACCGGGGGAGGTCGGTTTGACTTTAACGAGTGCCATTACTTAGCCTCCTCGGTGAAGTTGATTTCCTGGCCGGGCTTCAGACTGACAAAAGCGCGACGGGTGTGATTGCGACGACCGTTGAATTTCCCGGACCGCTTTTGCTTGCCTTCGCGGTTCGCGACCTGCACCGATTCAACCTGTACCTTGAACAGCAGCTCAACGGCCGCCTTGATCTCAGGTTTTGTCGCATCCGGCATCACGAGGAAAACCACTTGCTCGTTTTTCTCAGCCACGAAAGTGGCCTTCTCGGAAATAACTGGCGCCAGCAGCACTTTCATCAAGCGCTCTTCGCTAGGTTTTGCAACGTTGTTCATGCCAGCATCTCCTCAATCATTGCCAGCGCCGGACGGGTGATCAACACTTTTTTGTAGAACACCAGGGAAACCGGATCAGCATGACGTGGCTCGCATACCAGCACATTGGCCAGGTTGCGCGAAGCCAGCAACAAATTCTCGTCGAGCGTATCGGTAATCACCAACACCGAATCCAGGCCCATCCCTTTCAACTTCTGGGATAGCTGCTTGGTTTTTGGCGAATCAACCGACAGACTTTCAATGATCGACAGGCGACCTTCGCGAGCCAACTGGGACAATATCGAGCAGACACCTGCGCGATACATCTTCTTGTTGACCTTGTGCGTGAAGTTCTCTTCGGGCGAGTTCGGAAAGATCCGACCGCCTCCGCGCCACAGCGGCGAGGACGACATACCAGCACGCGCACGACCAGTACCTTTTTGACGCCATGGCTTCTTGGTCGTGTGATGAACTTCTTCACGATCCTTCTGCTTGCGGTTGCCGCTACGGGCATTCGCCTGATAGGCGACCACGACCTGGTGGATCAACGCCTCGTTGTAATCGCGGCCGAAAATGGTATCCGGCGCTGCGACGTTCGAGGACGACTGTCCCAAGTCATTCAGGAGCTTGAGTTCCATCGATTACGCCCCTTTCTTTGCTTTGGCTTTGACAGCAGGCATCACGACTACCTGACCATTCTTTGCGCCAGGAACGGCGCCCTTGACCAGCAACAGCTGGCGCTCAACGTCAACGCGAGCGACTTCAAGGTTCTGAACGGTGCAGGTTTCGTCACCCATGTGACCCGTCATGCGCTTTCCGGGGAAAACGCGACCGGGATCCTGCGCCATACCAATGGAGCCAGGAACATTATGGGAGCGGGAGTTACCGTGACTGGCGCGACCAGATTTGAAGTTGTGACGCTTGATGGTACCGGCGTAGCCCTTACCGATCGATACACCTTGAACGTCGACCATCTGCCCGGCCGCAAACAGGCTGGCAGCAATGACGTCGCCAGCTTTCAATTCGGCGGCAGCACCTGCGTTGATACGGAATTCCTTGAGGACGGTGCCTGCCTCGACGCCAGCCTTGGCGAAGTGCCCGGCAGACGCCTTGTTGACGCGGGAAGCGCGGCGCTGTCCGAAGGCGATCTGCACGGCGGAGTAGCCGTCGGTCTCAGGAGTTTTGATTTGCGTAACACGGTTGTTTGACACGTCCAACACGGTAACGGGAATCGAGTCCCCATCATCCGTGAAGATGCGCATCATCCCAACCTTGC
Source organism: Herminiimonas sp. (assembly GCA_028292265.1). Classification (GTDB taxonomy): domain Bacteria; phylum Pseudomonadota; class Gammaproteobacteria; order Burkholderiales; family Burkholderiaceae_D; genus JAQGMR01. The sequence continues at coordinate 777 of JAQGMR010000076.1, read as the reverse complement.
GACCAATCAGGCCTTGGCCCTGATCTTGATCATGGTTCATTTTTTCTCCATTCCCGCCTGCGATTGGGCGGGGCTGATATATGGTGGTACTACATTGATTCAGTTGCTTCTGGACCCTGCAACCCCAAGAGGGGTCATGCAAAAGGCCGAGCCGGCGATTATAGCGCGCCGCGCGTTGATCTACAACAGATTATTCACGCGCCGCGCTAATCTTCAGGGCATTACTTAAGCTTGATTTCAACGTCAACGCCAGCTGGCAAATCGAGTTTCATCAGAGCGTCGACGGTCTTGTCATTGGGGTCAATGATGTCCATGAGTCGAACATGAGTCCGCATTTCCATCTGGTCGCGCGACGTCTTGTTAACGTGGGGTGACCGCAGAAGGTCGAAGCGCTGGATGCGCGTCGGCAGAGGAACAGGACCACGTACCACAGCACCTGTACGTTTGGCGGTATCCACAATTTCTTGAGCGGACTGATCGATCAAACGATAGTCAAACGCCTTCAGACGAATGCGGACCTTTTGTTTCTGCGGTTCCTTCTGTTTTTGCGGTTGTGTTGCCATGACATTTTCCTTTAAAGAGCGAACCGCGAGCGAAAAGGCCCGCGGTGGTGTGCTATTTGTTACTCGATGATTTTTGCAACGACGCCGGCGCCGACGGTACGACCGCCTTCACGGATAGCGAAACGCAAGCCTTCTTCCATCGCGATCGGGTTGATCAGCGTGACCGTGATCGACACGTTATCGCCCGGCATGACCATTTCCTTGTCCTTCGGCA
>JAQGMR010000003.1 GCA_028292265.1 Herminiimonas sp. | reverse complement strand
AGGGGGCGGCTGCTCTGGGTTTCAATACGTGTTCACCTTCGACGAAATCGTCAATGAAGACGACACCACCATGACCAAGAAGGGGGTGCATCTGTTGATCGACTCCATGAGCTACCAGTATTTGGTTGGAGCCGAGATCGATTACAAGGAAGACCTTGAGGGCGCGCAGTTCGTGATCAAGAATCCGAATGCCACCACCACTTGTGGGTGTGGTTCGTCATTTTCCGCATAATGTCGATGCAGTGTCACGCAAAGCGCAGATCCGTCTGCGCTTTTTTATTGGCCGCGGGAATGTCTCGCTAGCTTAAACCACGCGATCAAGCCGGATACAGCGCGCCCAGCAGGCGCGGACCGCGCGCGCCGGTTACTGAAGCAAGGTTTCCGGGTTTGCGGGAGCAAAATCGATGCGCCAGCCAAGCAAACGCGAGCGCTTCTACCTGATTGGCCATGACGCCAAGGGATTCGGTGGACTGAACGCTGGCGGTCATTCCTCCCTGTCGCAAATTCTCAGCAAGCGATGCCATCAAGGCGTCATTCAGTGCGCCACCCCCACACACATAAATGCCCGCCGCTCCCGGCGCAAATTGCTTGATGGCGTCCGCGATACTGGTTGAGGTCAATGCGCACAACGTAGCCTGGACATCGTTCGGTTGAACGCCTGAAAAATGCCGAAGCATGCGGTCCAGCCAATCGGCATGAAACAGGTCGCGGCCCGTGCTTTTTGGAGGCGGAAGCGCAAAGTAGGGGTCCGACCGCATTGCTTCAAGCAGAGGCTCGCTGACCTTGCCGCTCGCTGCCCACATGCCGCCTTCATCGTACGGCGCGTTTCGATGACGGTGGACCCACAGGTCCATCAGGACGTTGCCAGGGCCGGTATCGAAGCCAACTAGGCTCGCTGCTCCGGGCTGAAGAATGCTGAGGTTGGCGATGCCGCCGATATTGACTACGACCCGCGCCTCCGCGGCGCTTCCAAACACGGCTTGATGAAACGCTGGCACCAGCGGAGCGCCCTGGCCGCCAGCAGCAATATCGCGCGAGCGGAAATCCGCGATCACATCAATGCCGGTCAGCTCGGCAAGAAGCGCCGGGTTGTTAGTCTGGCGGGTGAACCCGCACTCCGGACGATGGCGGATTGTTTGCCCATGTGCGCCGATGCCAGCGACGCCAGTGCGGTCGATTTTGGCAGCCGCCAAAAGTCGCTCGGTGCAATCGGCGTAAAGGGCCGCAATCGCGTTTCCAGCCATGGCCTCGCGATGCAGTTCATTCTCCGAGCAGCGCTGCAGCGCCATCAATTCCGCCTTCAGGCTTTCCGGAAAAGGAACATAAGCGCTGGCAAGGCTGGTTATCGGCGCGTCATCGTCGTCTCCGATTGACGCCACAACGCCATCCACACCGTCGAGGCTGGTGCCGGACATCAGGCCAATATAAACGGAAGGGATAGTCATTAGCGCAAGGTGACTCGAAATCGATGTGCGAATCGGACTGTATTCGATGAACTGCTAAAGTCCGGCCGATTGAGCGCCACCAGTCAGGGACGCCCGGCGTCGGGCTGGCGTTTCTAGCGCGACGCCAGCGTCAGTCCCTGGCCTGCAGGCGACAGCAGCGCAAAGCGATGCGACATGTCGTCCGCGACAGCGCGGAAGCGCTGCATCTCGGCAGCGGCCAGCGGTTGTGCATTGTGCACGTCCACCGAGAGCGGATCACGGGGCGCATTGTTGACCCTGAATTCGTAGTGGAGATGTGGACCGGTAGCCCAGCCGGTTGTGCCGACATAGCCAATGATGTCGCCCTGGTTGACGTGCGAGCCCTTGTGAACCGCCGGCGCGAATCGGCTCATGTGCGCATAGGCGGTTGAGTAATCCGACCAGTGCTTTAGCACGACCACGTTGCCGTAACCGCTCTGAGCCCCCACGAAGTCCACTACGCCATCGCCTGCGGCACGGATCGGCGTCCCAACCGGTGCGGCAAAGTCCACGCCCTTGTGCTGCTTCCACATTCCGGAAATCGGGTGGACCCGCATTGAAAACCCGGACGAAATACGACTGAATTCCAAAGGCGACTTGAGGAATGCCTTCTTGAGCGACTTGCCATCGAAGGCAAAGTAGCCGCCACCCTGCTTGCTGCCGGGTTCGTCGAACCAGACGGACTGATAGGTCGCGTTCCCGTTACGGAATTGCGCCGCCAGCACGCGACCGGCCCGGAGAAATTCGCCGCCCTGCCAAAATGTCTCGTAAACGACGTTAAACCGGTCGCCCCGCCGCAGGTCCGATCCGAAATCTATGTTGGTGGAAAAGACATCGACGAGCTGCATTGATACGGAATCTGGAATCTGGGCGGCATCGGTCGCGGCAAACAGCGAAGAACGGATTTCTCCTGTTCGCATTTCGACGCGCTTTTCCACGCTTGCAGGCGTTTGTACAGCCTTGAAGCCGACGCCGTCGCGGGTGATTACGATATTGCTTGCGCCGTTTTCACGGCCGTCGACCAGCGTGGCCGTCAGCCACAGCAGCGCGCCATTGGCGCCGGTCTGCGCCTGCACCGGTTTGCCCTGCTTTAGCTGGAGCACCGCGCGAGCGACTTTGTCTGACTTGATGAAATTAGCCGCCTCATCATCCATCACCCCGAGCCTGCTAAACAGGCTGGCCAGCGTATCGCCGGAACGTACCCGCTCCTCGCTCACGAAGGTTTGTGGTGTCGGTTCAAGCCGTGCAACTTGCTCGGCCAATGTGGGAATTGCCAATTCCTGAACGATCGTTCTAACGGGGAGATCGGCGGGATCCGGCGCTAGTGGTGCTACGCCGGCCGCGCCGAAAGCGCACAGCGCGAGAAGTAGGGCGCTGGCACTGGCGATGCGAGATTTGCGGGAGGCGCCCATACGCGCGGCGGTCTTGCTGCTCCAGCTAAGGAATTTGTCTTTGACGGTCATTCAATACGCTAAAATTGATGGTTTTGTTTCGTCGGTAGACGCAACGCTATTGACATGGAGCAAGTGCCAAAACTGGCGGTAGTATAGCAAAGTACCATCGTTGAACTCTTGAAATTTAACCTACGTCAGTAACATGAACCGACCCTCACCCGGAACTCCCCTAGCACCTGCGGAAAGTACTGTCGAAGCGGCAACTTCCCCGGTTTCTTCCGCCGTTCAGAATGCCTTGGCCGTTGCCAAAAGAGGGGCCGACGAATTGCTGATCGAGAGCGATTTCGTGCGCAAACTTGTCCGGGCCGAGGCGACAGGCACGCCGTTGCGAATCAAGTTGGGGCTTGACCCCACGGCGCCGGATCTTCACCTTGGCCACACCGTGGTGCTGAACAAGATGCGCCAGTTGCAGGATCTGGGCCACACGGTGATTTTCCTGATTGGCGACTTCACCTCCATGATTGGCGACCCTTCCGGTCGCAACATCACGCGTCCGCCGCTTACCCGCGAACAGATTACCGAGAACGCCAAGACTTACTTTGCCCAGGCCAGCCTGGTGCTCGATGCGCAGCGCACCGAGATCCGCTACAACTCGGAATGGTCCGACCCGCTCGGCGCACGCGGCATGATCGAGCTGTCTGCTCGCTATACCGTGGCGCGGATTCTTGAACGGGAAGATTTCACCCGTCGATACAAGGCTGGCACGCCCATCTCCATGCATGAGCTGCTTTATCCGTTGATGCAGGGCTACGATTCTGTCGCGCTCAAGTCAGACCTGGAGCTCGGCGGCACGGATCAAAAATTCAATCTGCTGGTGGGCAGGGAGTTGCAAAAGGACTATGGCCAGGAGCCGCAGTGCGTCCTGACCATGCCGCTCCTTGAAGGACTCGATGGCGTTGAAAAGATGTCAAAGTCGAAGGGCAATTATGTTGGCATCACGGAACCGGCCAACACCATGTTCGGCAAGCTCATGAGCATCTCGGACACAATGATGTGGCGGTACTACGATTTGCTCTCCATGCGCCCGCTCGAAGAAATTGCACAATTGAAGCAGGAAGGCGCTACCGGACGCAACCCGCGCGAAATTAAGGTTCTCCTGGCGCAGGAGATCGTGCAGCGGTTCCATAACCGCAAGGCGGCGGAAGAAGCGGTCGCGGACTTCGACAACCGTGCGCGCGGCGGCATCCCAGACAACATCCCCGAAATGAGCTTGACCGGAGCGCCGCTCGGTATTGGTCGATTGCTGAAGCAGGCCGGACTGTGTTCGTCCACCTCCGACGCGCTGCGCATGGTCGAGCAGAACGCCGTACGTATAGACGGTGAGGCAGTCTTGGACAAGGCGCTAAAACTCGAGCCGGGCCAATTTGTGGTCCAGGTGGGCAAGCGAAAATTCGCGCGGATTTCTCTGACGTGATCGGGTTGATCCAGCGGGTCACACAAGCCAGCGTTAGCGTCGACCATGAAGTTATTGGACAAATCGCCGAAGGTTTGTTGGTGCTGGTCTGCGCCGAGCGCCACGACTCAGAGAAGGAAGCTATTGCGCTAGTCGACAAAATTTTCGGGTATCGGGTATTCCCGGATGAAAACGGAAGAATGAATCGCAGCCTTAGCGACATAAAAGGGCAGCTGCTTCTGGTGCCACAGTTTACGTTGGCTGCCGATACCCGGTCCGGCACCAGGCCGTCCTTCACACCCGCCGCATCACCCGACGATGCGCGTCGGCTATTCGACTTCTTTACAACTGTGGCGACGCGTCGCACTGGCGTCGTGCAGACAGGTCGATTTGGGGCCCACATGCAAGTCACGCTAACGAATGATGGGCCGGTGACATTTTGGCTCCAGGTAGAGCCGCCTTCACCAGTGGCTTAACCCGCGAAGTTCAACCAGCCACCCCAAGCAAGACAGAATCCGAATCAAGGCAGCAACCCGAATCAACGCAGCAACCGCAAATAAGTGCGGCGGTCTAGTGGAGCCGGGAACGACAGAAAGCATCAATGACAGAAATTCTTTTGATCCGCCACGGCGAAACCGACTGGAATGCAGCACGACGACTGCAAGGCCATCTCGACATTCCGCTCAACGAAGAAGGCATGCGCCAGGCCGCAGCACTGGGCGCAGCGCTCTCGGACGAACCTCTCGACGCCATTTATGCCAGCGACCTGTCCCGTGCGCTAGTCACCGCCACGCCGCTTGCCGAGGCCCGCGGCATGCGGGTGCAAACTGATGTGCGCTTGCGAGAACGCTGCTATGGCGCGTTTGAAGGCTTGCTGTATGGCGAAATCGGTGCCCGGTATCCCGACGCATGGCGTGCCTTCCGCGCGCGCGACGCGGACGCGCGGTTTCCCGAAGGCGATCGCCCGTCGGAAACCCTCCGTGAATTCTCAACGCGCAGCGTACAGGCCGTTACATCCATCGCCGCAAAACACGTTGGTCAACGCATTGCGATTGTCGCCCACGGTGGCGTACTGGAATGCGTTTATCGCGTTGCCAACGATATTGGCCTGGTCGCGCCAAGAGATTTTGAAATCCGCAATGCCAGCATCAACCGCCTGCTCTGGGACGGCATAGGCCTGACGGTGTTGCACTGGTCAGATACAAGTTACCTTGACACCCCGGTCCTGGATGAAACAGATCGCGTGTAGTTGCCGCTCGGACATCCAACTTGGATAAAAAGTAAGGTACGATCGCCGTATACCGCACAGTCGCTCAGGCAACGAACCAGACGGGAATGTAGCTCACTCCAGGAAGCGTATGGCCTTCAGTTTTTTTCGTCCGCGTCTTTTGACGGTTGGACCGAATTCCGCATTGCCGGAAAGTGACCATGCAAAGGAGCGCGCGGCACTTCTGCATGCGCTGCATTCCGTGCTGGGTGCGCTGCCGCAGTCAAACAGCGGTCGAGAAAACATCCGGCTACTCTGCGAAGAAATATTGGGCGCCTCGGCGCATCTCCGCTTGATCTGGGTTGGATTCAGCGATGGCGCCACCGAGTTGGTAAAGCCGTACACGGCCTCCGGCGAGGCGTTCACCGAAAGCGGCGACTGGCGCCTGCCGTCCGGGTGTTTTCATGCCGCCGGCTCCTATACGCAAATCGTGCCGACTGAAGGCGCTGACGAACAACCAGCTTCTCTTTTCGCGCCCTGGAAATCCACTTTGCCCTCATGTTCTTCGCGCTGCGCGATGGCGCTTCCGCTTCGTTCGGAGAACCAGGGTTTGCAGGGCATGATTGTTTTTTACGCAGACAGCATCGATTACTTTTCAGGCATCGGTTTGGCATCTTTCCAAGCGTTCTGCAACGTCGCGGAAATCATCTGGAAGCAATCGAATGTAATGAACTTGCTGGCACAGACCGCACGGGAAGATCCGCTGACAGGATTGCTTAACCGGCGAAACATTATGCTCGCCCTGGAAAAGGAAATGGAGAAGGCAGACCAGACCGGATCGCCGCTCTGCATTCTCATGGGCCGCATTGAAGGATTCAGCAAACTCAACGCGCTGTATGGCGCGCAGGCGGCCGATGCAATCCTCGCGGCATTTTCCAGGGAAGCGGTCGAGCAATTGCGCTCTGGGGATCGGTGCGGCCGATGGACCGGAACGGAATTCGTTTATGTGCTGCCCGACACTGACGCAGCACAGGCAGAGCATCTGGCGGGCAAGCTGCGGGAGTATTTCCAGTTTAATCCCGTCAACGTCAAGAGCTGGTCGGTTCGCATGTCGTTCGCGGTCGGCGTAGCAAGCTACACCAAGTTCATCATCGGCATGGACGACTTGATACTTCATGCCAACCAGAGCATGTTGTCTGATACCGACGAATCGCAGACGACGATTTTTCAAGAGCACGGCCCACTCGGTTGAAGCTAGAATGATGCCTCCGCCCGTCGACTCCAGAGACCTGCCGCTACTTTGAAAGTCGGTCCCCATACTCTCGCAAATAATGTTTTTGTCGCCCCCATGGCGGGAGTGACAGACCGTCCTTTTCGACAGCTTTGCAAGCAGCTTGGCGCCGGATATGCCGTGTCGGAAATGGCGGCATCCAACCCCCGCCTTTGGGCGAGCGAAAAGACTTCTCGCCGCATTGACCACGCCGGCGAAATGGAGCCCAAGGCAGTTCAAATAGCCGGTGCCGACCCAACCATGCTCGCCGAGTGCGCCCGCTTCAACGTCGATCGCGGCGCCCAGGTCATCGACATCAACATGGGCTGCCCGGTAAAGAAAGTATGCAATAGCTGGTGTGGTTCGGCGCTATTGCAAAACGAAACGCTCGTCCGGTCAATTCTCGAAGCGGTCGTCGCCTCGGTCAATGTGCCGGTGACGCTGAAATACAGGACGGGCTGGGACCGGTCCCACAAGAATGCGGTAGCCATAGCGCGCGTGGCGGAGGCGAGCGGCATCGCGATGCTGACGGTGCATGGCCGCACCCGTGCGGATGGCTATTCCGGCGAGGCCGAATACGACACCGTCGCAGAAGTAAAGGCCGCGGTGCAGATTCCCGTGGTCGCCAATGGCGACATCACCTCACCCGAGAAAGCCAAGTGGGTATTGCGGCAGACCGGAGCCGATGCCGTAATGATCGGGCGGGCCGCGCAAGGTCGGCCATGGATCTTTCGCGAAGTGGCACATTACCTTCGAACCGGTGTTCACCTTCCGCCGCCTGAGATCGCCGAAGTACGCTCACTGATGCGCGAGCATCTTTTGGCGCACTACGCCTTCTACGGCGAGTATCTCGGTGTACGAACGGCACGCAAGCATATTGGCTGGTACGTACGCGATCTCCAGGGCGGGGAAGCGTTCCGCCAGCAAATGAACCGACTCGAAGAAACTGTCACTCAGTTGGACGCTGTAGACGCCTTCTTTGAATCGCAATTGCGCTATGGCCAGCGGTTACAATATGTGAACGCCGATGAAAAGTGGGCCGCCTGAGCCACTGTCCTGAGATCGTCGCATCCCTGAAAAAGCAAAAACCTAAAAGAACCTAAAAATGAGCAAAGACACGATCCAGGACATCGTCAAGAAAAGCCTCGAAAAATACTTCAGGGATCTCGGTGAGCAAGAGCCGTCGAACGTCTATGAGATGGTGGTCTTCACGGTCGAACGACCTATCCTCGAAGCCGTCATGGCACGGGCTGACGGTAACCAGTCGCACGCCGCTGAAATGCTTGGAATCAATCGCAATACCCTGCGCAAGAAATTGCAGCAGCACGGACTTGTCTGACGTCGCCGCGAACCGATCCTCGCACCCGGCCGGCTGCTCGCGCATGGGCCGGCACTGACTCCCATTCTTTCTTTATCTGACATGATCCAACAAGCCCTGATTTCCGTTTCCGACAAGACCGGCGTGCTGGAATTTGCCCGCGCCCTGGCTGACATGGGCGTGAAAATTCTTTCCACCGGAGGCACCGCCAAACTGCTGGCAGAGAACGGACTCGCCGTCACCGAGGTCGGTGATTACACCGGCTTCCCCGAGATGCTCGACGGACGCGTAAAGACGCTGCACCCAAAGGTGCATGGCGGCATCCTGGCGCGACGCGACCTTGCCGAGCACCGCGCTGCTCTGGCCCAGCACGATATCCCCACCATCGATATGGTGGTAGTCAATCTTTATCCTTTCGCGCAGACCGTCGCGCGTGAGCAGTGCTCGCTGGAAGACGCGATCGAAAACATCGACATTGGCGGTCCTGCCATGTTGCGCTCCTCCGCCAAGAATCATCGCGACGTTGTAGTGGTCTGCGACCCTGCCGACTACGGGCCGGTCCTCGCTGAATTGAAGGCGGGCGCAGGGGCCGTGTCATACGAGACGCGCTTCGCGCTGGCGAAGAAGGTGTTTGCCCATACGGCTCAGTATGACGGCGCCATTACCAACTACCTGGGGTCGCTCGGCGCTGACCTGCAACACGGCACGCGTAGCGCTTTTCCCGCGGTGATGAATCTTCAGTTCGAGAAAGTGCAGGAGATGCGCTACGGCGAGAATCCGCATCAGGCGGCAGCGTTCTATCGCGAGCGCTCGCCGCTTCCAGGCGCGCTGGCCAACTATGTCCAGCTTCAAGGCAAGGAACTGTCGTACAACAATATTGCCGACGCTGACGCTGCATGGGAATGCGTGAAAACTTTCGACGACATCGCCTGCGTTATCGTCAAGCATGCGAATCCGTGCGGGGTCGCCATTGGCGCAGACACGTTTGAAGCGTATGGCAAGGCGTTCCAGACCGATCCCACTTCGGCCTTCGGCGGGATCATCGCGTTCAACCATGAGGTCGATGGCAAGACTGCCGAAGCGATCACGAAGCAGTTCGTCGAGGTCCTTATTGCGCCTTCCTTCAGTGCAGAGGCCAGGCAGGTTTTTGCAGGCAAGCAGAATGTAAGGTTGCTCCAGATTGCGCTCGGTGCGCCGGGCGTCGCAGTGAACGCCTGGGACTTCAAGCGCGTCGGCGGCGGCTTGCTCATGCAGTCGCCGGACGCCGGCAACATCGCGCCCGACGCGATCAAGGTAGTCAGTCAGAAGCAGCCAAGTCCGCAGCAACTGCAGGACATGCTCTTTTCGTGGCGCGTCGCCAAATTCGTCAAGTCGAATGCCATCGTATTCTGCGGCAACGGCATGACGCTCGGTGTAGGGGCCGGCCAGATGAGCCGCGTCGATTCGGCCCGCATTGCCTCGATCAAGGCGCAAAACGCCGGTTTATCGCTGGCGGGTTCGGCAGTGGCGTCCGATGCTTTCTTCCCGTTCCGCGATGGGCTTGACGTGGTCGTCGCAGCGGGGGCCACCAGCATCATTCAGCCGGGAGGCTCCATGCGCGACGCCGAGGTTATCGACGCCGCCAATGAGCACGGCGTCGTCATGCTACTGACTGGCATTCGCCACTTCCGCCATTGAAGCCGGGCGGACGCGTGGCATGAAGATCCTGGGAATCGATCCAGGCCTGCGCGTCACCGGGTTCGGCGTAATCCGCAAGGAAGGGGCGCGGCTCACCTATATCGCCTCCGGCACCATCCGCACCCTCGATACAGATCTGCCGCAACGGCTGAAAACCATCCTCACAGGCGTGGCCGAAGTCATCCAGACCTATGGCCCGGATTGCGCCGCCATCGAAAAAGTTTTCGTCAACGTCAACCCGCAGTCCACCTTGCTCCTGGGTCAGGCCCGCGGCGCCGCAATCTGCGGTCTGGTGGGCGCCGGACTGATGGTAGCGGAATATACGGCGCTGCAGGTCAAGCAGGCGGTCGTGGGGCATGGCAAGGCGCAAAAGCAGCAGGTGCAAGACATGGTGCAACGACTGCTGTCCCTACCGGGTTTGCCGGGCACCGATGCGGCCGATGCGCTCGGTGTCGCGATCTGTCACGCCCACAGTGGCGAAGCACTGGCCGCGCTAAGCGGACTGGCGCCGCATCTCGCAAAAAAAGGCTTGCGGGTTCGGGGCGGCAGGCTGGTCGGGTAGCACGCCGCCACCCTTCAACCTCCATCCTGGCCTTAAGTCTCCCGCCGTCATCCCGCAGCGACAGGGCAGGACCGAGCAACGTCGAGTACGACGCAAGCGCCGCTCCGACGAATCCTATGCGTGCCGTTCCGCCTTGCGTGCCGCCACCTCAAAGACATTGTGCCAGTAAGCGTCACGGCCTCGCATCACAGCCCAACCGCTGGCGGCCAGATACGCAAACGGAAACACAAAACCCCATTGCGATGCCTGCCGAACATGGGCCAGTTCATGGGTCAGGATTTGCGGTGTCAAACCCTGGCGGTCCGCGATGACCACATGGCCCACGGCCATGGCGCACATGGCGCCGAACGGGTGTCGTTCGAGCATGAAGTCGGCAAGCGGGCCGCTAACGAGAAGCGCCGGAATGGGGGCATGCACCAGTCGAAGTTCGCCACGCCGCGCAAGGATCGGCATGGCGAGCAGAATTCCAAGAAAGGTAAGCGGTAGAGCCCACACAATGCCCAGGGCAATGCCGACGCCAGAAAGCAGCCTGCGGATGCGCGCCACGCGTGCTGCCTTGCGTCTGTTCTGCTCGCTTCCGATATGCATGTTGCCGCCCCGTAGTCCTCGCCCTGTAGTCCTGTATCATGCAGCCAAGCGAATCACGCACCGAATCACCTACCGAATCACCTATCGAATCACCTACTCTTATGACCACCATAGCGACATGATAGGCCGCCTTTCCGGAACACTGCTTGAGAAAAATCCACCGCAAATCTTAATCGACTGCAATGGCGTCGGCTATGAAGTAAGCGTGCCGATGAGCACCTTCTACAACTTGCCCGCCTCCGGAGAAAAGACTGTCCTCCTGACCCACCTGACGGTGCGTGAAGATGCGCATTTGCTGTATGGTTTCGGCAGTGCTGAAGAAAGAAATGTGTTCCGCCAGCTTATCAAGATCTCCGGCGTGGGGGCCCGTACGGCGCTCTCCATCCTCTCGGGCATGTCGGTATCGGATCTGGCACAGGCTGTCACCTTGCAGGAGGCGGGTCGCCTGACTCGGGTTCCCGGAATTGGAAAGAAAACTGCCGAGCGCCTTCTGCTGGAATTGAAGGGCAAGCTCGGGGCCGATCTTGGGACCGGCGCCGGTGGCGTGCACGACGAGGCTTCAGCCGATGTCTTGAATGCGCTGCTCGCGCTGGGCTACTCCGACAAGGAAGCCGTGCTCGCCCTGAAGCAGGTGCCCGCTGGCACTGGCGTATCGGACGGCATCAAGCTGGCATTAAAGGCGCTTTCAAAAGGCTGATAAGCGGTTACGCCGAACAGAGCCGAAAACGCCAGCACCTTCCGCGAATGCAGCTCTTCGGCAGCGCATCCGGCATCTCGCCGCCTCGCTGCGCTGCCAACGCGGCTTGCTTGAAGGATAGAATGCAGTCATGACCATACAGACCGATAACTTTAGCGAGCAACGCGTCATCGCGGCCACGCCGGCATCGCCAAACGAAGAGGCGGTCGAGCGCGCGCTTCGTCCCAAGCAGCTAGACGAATACGTCGGCCAGGAAAAGATCCGCGACCAGTTGCAAATCTTCATAACCGCCGCCCGCAATCGCCGTGAGGCACTGGACCATACCTTGCTGTTCGGGCCGCCCGGTCTTGGCAAGACGACGTTAGCGCACATCATTGCGCGAGAAATGGGCGTCAATCTGCGCCAGACCTCCGGCCCGGTGCTGGAACGGGCAGGCGACCTGGCTGCGCTGTTGACCAACCTGGAAGCCAACGATGTGCTTTTCATCGACGAAATCCATCGCCTGTCCCCAGTTGTAGAGGAAATACTGTATCCGGCGCTGGAGGACTACCAGATCGACATCATGATCGGGGAAGGCCCGGCCGCCCGCTCGGTCCGCCTTGATCTTCAGCCCTTTACCCTGGTTGGCGCCACGACCCGCGCCGGCATGCTGACCAATCCGCTCCGTGACCGTTTCGGCATCGTCGCGCGGCTTGAGTTTTACACGCCGCCGGAACTGGCCCGTATCGTCACCCGCAGCGCCGCCTTGCTGCAGGCGCCGATCGTCGCGGAAGGCGCGCTGGAAATTGCCCGTCGCAGTCGTGGCACGCCGCGGATCGCCAACCGCTTGTTGCGGCGCGTGCGCGACTTCGCGCAGGTCAAAGGCAGCGGCGAAATCACCAAGGCCATTGCCGATGCGGCGCTGATCATGCTTGACGTCGATGCCGTCGGTTTCGACCTTATGGACCGCAAATTGCTCGAAGCAGTCCTGTTCAAGTTCGGTGGCGGGCCGGTCGGCCTCGACAATCTTGCCGCTGCCATTGGCGAGGAACGCGACACGATCGAAGACGTGCTTGAGCCCTACCTGATTCAGCAAGGCTACCTCCAGCGCACCCCACGCGGACGGATCGCAACCGCCGCGACCTATTCCCACTTCGGGCTGGCGCCGCCGAGGACCGGGGCAATCAATGACCTGTGGGAACAAGGGTCGCAGGCCATCTCCATGGTCGAAATGCCACCGGTCTCCGGAAAAATTGGCTAGAATTGGCGGGCGCTCCCGCTTGTGGCAGTCGACCTCCGGCCGCACCAAGGTTGGCCTAAATCAATATTCAGTTCTCTCGATATGGCAAAATCTTCCGTCGCGGAAAGCATTGCCAGCGTCAGCTTTCCGTCAATCCGTCCACGAGTCCAGCCATGCTAGTGTCTGCGCAGGCCCACCGTTTTGCCCACCGGCTGCTTGCCGCGCGTGCCAACGCCAATCGTATCCCACCGCTCTCCCAGGAAGCGCCGCTATCGTTCGCTGACGCTTACGAAATCGCGCGGAACATTCTTGACATTCGCATCGCGCAGGGCGAGACGATGGTTGGACGCAAGATCGGGTTTACGAACCGGACGATCTGGTCAAAATACGGCGTCGCCGAACCGATTGATCGACCCATCTGGGCGCCGATTTACGACAGCACCGTGCGCTATGCCGTCGACAACCATGCCGTTCAAAGTCTCAAGGGTGCGGTGCAGCCCCGGATCGAGCCGGAGATCGTTTTCAAATTGGGCGCGACGCCAGCGCCCGGTGCCAGCCTTGTGGAGGTTAGCGAGTGCATTGAGTGGATGGCGCATGGCTACGAGATCGTGGTGTCGCCTTTTCCGAACTGGAAGTTCAATGCGGTCGACGCCATCGCCGCATTTGGGCTGCACGGCTTGCTAATCGTGGGAGAGCCCAAGCTGCTTTCGTCTGCGACCCGACGCAATCTGGCCGGTGTGCTGGCCAATGTCAGCGTGTCGCTGTCGTCGGGCGAGGCCGACTCTTTCGCGCTGCGGGCCGCCGGCTTCGGTTCCGACGTACTTGACAGTCCGGTGCATGCACTGTGGCATCTGCACAAGGTGCTGCAGGAGCAACCGCAATTTCCGCCGCTTGCAGCGGGAGAAATCATTTGCACCGGCACGCTGACCGATGCCTATCCAGTAGAGCGAGGCCAAACCTGGGCCACCGCGTTTTCCGGGGTGACCCTGCCTGGGCTCACTGTCTCGTTCGTCTAAGGCGGTAGCCGAGTCAAGATTCCCCGCCAATTCTCAAACGCGCTACGGGGCGCGTTCACGCGACCGGCAACTTCTCCAGTTGCTCACGCAGTTTCGCCAGCGTCGCCGAAAAGCCCGCAACCCTTTCCTTCTCTTGCGCCACCACGTTGGCCGGCGCCCGCGACACAAAGCTTTCATTGCCAAGCTTCGCATGTGCCTTGGCAATCTCGCCCTCGAGGCGCGTGGCCTCCTTGTTGAGGCGCTCGCGCTCGGCGGCTATGTCGATTTCCACCTTCAACATCAGTCGCGCCTCGCCAACCACGGACACTGGCGCAGGCGATGAGGGCAAGACATCCAACACCTGCACTTCCGACAGTTTGGCGAGCGCCTGGAGATAGGGTGCGAAGGACTGTGTACGGGTCTTGCCGCTGGCATCGCCCGCCTGGATCAGTAGGGGAACACGCACCGCAGGCGAAATCTGCATCTCGCCGCGCAGATTGCGGCAGGCATCGGTCATTGCCTTCAATTCGCTCATCCAGCTTTCCGCATCGGCATCAATTTTTTGCGGTTGCGATGCAGGGTAAGGACGTTGGCCGATAGAGTCGCCGTCCACAGCGAGCGGATAGCCCGCCAGCGGCGCAACGGTTTGCCACAACGCCTCGGTAATGAACGGAATCACTGGGTGCGCCAGTCGCAGGATGCATTCAAGCACGCGCAACAGCGTGCGGCGGGAAGCGCGTTGCTGCGCTTCGCTGCCTTGTTGCATCTGTACCTTCGCCACTTCCAGGTACCAGTCGCAGTACTCATCCCATACGAAGCGATAGATCGCTGTCGCGATATTGTCGAAGCGGTACTCGGTGAATCCTTTTTCGACTTCCGCTTCGGTGCGCTGCAGGGTTGAGACGATCCAGCGGTCCGCCGGGCTGAAGTCAAGGTAGCCACCTGGCACGCAGTCCGCCGGGCCATGCTCGTTAAGCCCACAATCCTTGCCGTCCACGTTCATGAGCACAAAGCGGGTCGCATTCCACAGCTTGTTGCAGAAATTGCGATAGCCTTCACAACGATGCAGGTCGAAATTGATATTGCGTCCGAGCGAGGCATAGCTTGCCATCGTGAAGCGCAAGGCATCCGTTCCGAATGCGGGAATGCCGGTTGGGAATTCCTTGCGGGTGGCCTTGGCGATGCTGTCGGCCTGCTTCGGATTCATCAGCCCGGCGGTGCGCTTGTCCACCAGACTGTCGAGGTCGATGCCATCGATCAGGTCGATCGGGTCAAGCGTGTTGCCCTTGGACTTGGACATTTTCTGTCCGCTGGCATCGCGCACCAGGCCGTGTACGTAGACCGCATTGAACGGCACCTTGCCGGTAAAGTGCGTGGTCATCATGACCATGCGCGCCACCCAGAAGAAAATAATGTCGAACCCGGTCACCAGCACCGAGGACGGCAGAAAAGCCTTGTAGTCCGGTGTTTCTTCTGGCCAGCCGAGCGAACTGAAAGGTACCAGCGCCGAAGAAAACCAGGTGTCGAGCACATCATTGTCGCGAGTCAGCGTGCCGCTGTAGCCGGCGGCCACCGCCTTCTGTTTCGCTTCGTCTTCATTGCGGCCAACGTAATAATTCCCGGCGTCGTCATACCACGCCGGAATCTGGTGTCCCCACCACAGTTGACGCGAAATACACCAGTCCTGGATGTTGTTGAGCCACTGGTTGTAGGTGCTGGTCCAATTTTCCGGGATCATCCGGATCTCGCCGCTCGCTACTTTCTCAAGCGCGACTTCAGCGATTGATTTGCCGGGAAAATGCGTGCCTTCTGGCGCCGGCTTGCTCATTGCCACGAACCATTGATCCGTCAGCATCGGCTCGATCACGACGCCGGTACGGTCGCCGCGCGGCACCATCAGTTTGTGCGGCTTGACCTGCTCCAGCAAGCCCTGTTCTTCAAGGTCATTGATGATCTTCTTGCGGGCCGCGAACCGGTCCAGCCCCAAATAAGCCGCCGGAGCATTTTCATTGATCTTCGCATCCAGCGTCAGGATGCAGAGGGGCGCCAGGTTGTGCCGCTGTCCCACGGTGTAATCGTTGAAGTCATGAGCCGGCGTGATCTTCAGGCAGCCCGTGCCAAACTCCTTGTCGACATAATCGTCTGCGATGAGCGGGATTTCGCGGTCCGTGAGAGGCAGTTTCAGCATGCGTCCGACGAAGTGGCTGTAGCGCTCGTCAGTCGGATCAACGGCCACGGCGACGTCGCCAAGCATGGTTTCCGGACGGGTCGTCGCGACAGTGAGGTGGCCGTTACCGTCCGCGAATGGATAGC